>JBOHEO010000032.1:0-36385 GCA_050701055.1 Pseudonocardia sp.
CAGAAGGTGTCCGGCTGCCTACGAACCATCACCGGCGCCGAACAGTTCTGCGCCATCCGCAGCTACCTCGCCACCGCAGCCAAACACGGCATCAACTTCTTCACATCACTCACCACCCTCGCCGAGGGCCGTCCCTGGCTGCCCGAAACCGCCTGACACCTCGTCACGCGATCTTGAGGACCTGACCAGTTACTAATTTAATAACTAATCATCGAAAATGGTACGAGACGGCATCTGCGCTGTTCAGGGCGCTGACGGCCTCTTCAAACGGATAACTTATTTTCATTACGGCTACTACTGTAGTGGTAGTCAACGGTCCTGGTGAGCGGTGAGCTTGCACATGGTTTGCACAGCCCCCTGAGCGGGCACGCAGGTCGGATATGGACGGTGACGCTCGGCATGGAAGACTCGGATCCATGGGTACTGTCGGCGGCAGTGGTGGCTCGCGAGTCGCCGAGCTGCGTCAGGCGCGCGATCTGACACAGGCGGCACTGGCGCGCCGTGCCGGGGTGAGCCCCAGCATCGACACCGCGTCCCTGACCGACAGCGCGTCCCTGACCGACACCGAGGCCGTTCGCGCCGCCGCCCTGCGCGCGGCCTCGGCCGCTCCGGGAGTTCGCGCCGCCGGCGCCGCGGTGATCGCCGCCGCTCTCCGCACCGCCGCCACCCTGCTGCGCGAACGTACCGACGACCTGCTCGCCGCGAACGCCGCCGACGTCGTGGCGGCCGAGCAGGGTGGCATGGCGCCCGGCCTGCTCGACCGGCTGTGCCTGAGCCCCGAGCGCCTCGCCGACATGGCCGAGCAGCTCGACGTCCTGGCCGCCACCCCGGAACCGCCGTTGCAGCGCGAGGTGCGCACGCTGGCCACCGGCGAGCGGGTGTTCGAGCGGCGCGTCCCGGTCGGGGTCATCGGCGCGGTGTTCGAGGCCCGGCCCAACGTCACCGTCGACGTCGCCTCACAGGTGCTCAAGGCCCGGTCCGCGGCGGTGTTGCGCACCGGCTCGGCGGCGCTGGGGTCCGCCCGCGCGCTCGTCGACCTCGTGATCGTCCCCGCGCTGGAACGGCACGGCATTCCCGCCGGCGCCGTACAGCTCGTGCCCACCCCCGGGCACGCCGGCGCGGAGGCGTTGGTCGGGCTGCCTGATCTGGTGCCGTTGGTCGTGGTTCGCGGCAGTGGAGAGGTGACCCGCAGGCTCTCTGCCCTCGGGGCGGCGGCCGGCACCCGGGTGCTCGCCCATGCCGACGGCGGCGGCGTGCTCTACCTCGACGCCAGCGCCGACGAGGCGACCGTCGAGCGGCTCGTTCGGGACAGCACCGACCGTCTGGGTGTCTGCAACCGGCTCAACCTCCTGCTGATCGACCGTCCCGCTCACGACCGGCTCTGGCCCGTCGCGGAGCGTGCGTTGCGCGAACGCGGGATCACCCCGAGCCTGCCCCCGCACGCCCACCGCCTCGGCCACGAATGGGCGCTGGACTCGGGCGCCGAAGCGCACGTGACGGTCGCGCCCGCCGACGGCCCGGTGGACGCCGCGACGACCGCGAGCCGGGAGACCTCCGGCCTCGCCGCCACCGTCTGCGCCGCCGACGAGGCCGCCGCCACCGCGTTCATCGACGCCTACACCGGCACCGGCGTGTTCTGGAACGCCACGACGCGCCTGCTCGACGGCTACAAGCTGCTCGGCCTGCCCGAGACGGGTATCAACGTCGACCACACCCCGGGTCCGCGCGGGCCGGTCACCTACCTCGACCTGGGCCTGCGCCAGTTCGTCGTGCTCCCGCCGGCCCCATGAGACGGACTGCCACTGCTCGCGGGCATGCTTGCAGCCGGCAGCGTGTGCGAAATCTCGGAGCAGGGCGGATCGGTCCGCGCCCTCGACCAGGTGGTAATGCCAGGTGGGTAAGACAGTTCGTCGCCCGTCGCTACCTGGATCTGGAGCTGCGCCGGTTCGTCGTGCCTGCGCCTGTCTCGTAGGTGACCTTTACACCTCGCTGGGTGGGCTCGGCGCCGGCAGGGTGCGCAAGACCGCATCTCGGTAGACGGCGTGGTCGGCTCGCAGACCGAGTGCGACGATCTCGACGGCAGCAGATCGATCGGCAGAGATCAGCCGGTACACGATCCGGTACCGCGGCGACCGCTGGTCAGGCGTGTCGAACGCAGCCGGTAGAGGCCTGTCAGGTCGTCCGACACATTGCGCCTGCCGAGCACCTTGCCTCGTTGACGATGGTGGGCGATGTCGTCGAAGCGTGGCCAGAGCGGAATCTGTCAGCCGCTCGTCAGTAGTGTTCAGTGCCAGAAGATCGGTCAGAGCGCCGGGCAGCCACGATATTCCATACGGGCTTCGGGTCACGATCGGCTCAGCGGTCGCTGGCTCGAGCTTCGTTGAGGGCTGTCAGGACGTCGCGGTGGTCGATGCGCTGATCGCCGGCGTCCTCGAGCCGCGCCCGGGCTGTGGCGAGGTCGAGCGCGTCCTCGATCTCCGGGGCGAGGAGCCGCCACAGCTCCCATGGAACGATGACCGCTTGGGGGCGGCGGTGCGAGCCAAACGTCACAGGCTCCGCCGTCGCACCGGTCTGCTCGAAGGCGGCTGCGATCTGATTCAGCCGCGCGCGCCTCGTTTGTGGGCAGCTCGCCCTCATGGGTCAGCAGTCGCAGCGGCGGCTCGGGATCGGGCATGCCCTCCAACACCGGGTGGGTCATCATCGGGGACACAGACAGATACCTACTGTATACCGGCCCAGATCCTCAACTACTTTCGGGAACAAGCCGATCACAAAAAGAGCACATCAACGGGGTTTCCCTCAGCTAGTTCCGGAGATCTGAGGCTGTCTTCCTTGTCCGCAGATCGCGAGTACTCCCGGACGATCACAGTCTTGTCGGTGGGGTAGTCGCGCTCCGGGTGGAAGTGTCGAAACTCGTGGATGCGGGTGTAAGGCACCTCCTCCTCGGCGTAGTTCATCACCGATGTTCCCTGGAAGTCCCCGATCGGCAGGACCTCGGGCTCGAAGTCCAGCGTGCGCCAACCCAACCAGCCCTCGGAGTAATCGAAGTAACCTGGTCACGATGAATGGTGAATACACGGTGCTGATAGTTGGTGAATCCGGTGAACTGGTTGACGTACTCCCAGACCCTCTTGTTGGACGTGTGGAACAGATGCGCGCCGTAGCGGTGAACCTCGATGCCGGTATCCGGTTCGGTCTCGGAATAGGCGTTGCCGCCGAGATGTCCGCGACGCTCCAACACCAGTACCCGCTTGTCAAACTGGGTAGCGGCGCGCTCGGCCACGGTCAGGCCGAAGAAGCCAGAACCAACAACGATCAAGTCATGTCCCACGAGACTCACGATGAGAAAGGGTAGTGGGTTCACGACGTGGAGTTTCTCCGGGCCCCGTGGAGCTTGGGATGGCGGTCACTCAGCTGAGAACGTGCCTGAACTGAGGGTAACGGGCGTCGCCGGGTCGGTGACACCGGATGATGGTCAACCCCGCGGCAGGGAACACCCCATTCGCCGATCCGGGACGGCGTTGTGGCGGTCACCGAGCTGCGGACGGGCGTCCCGATCGTCACCGCTCTCGTCGGCCGGCGGGGCGCGGCGCTGATGTCGCCCCGCCGGTCACCGCGACCGCTCCCGAGCGGGTCGGAGCGCGCGCGCCGGTTAAGGTCGGCAGCGTGCTGGCCACCATCGAACTTCCCTCCGTCGAACTCCATCGGGCGACGCTGTCCAACGGGCTACGGGTCCTGCTCGTCCCGGACCCCACCACGCCCGTCGTCGGGGTCGCGGTGCACGTCGACGTCGGCTTCCGGTCCGAGCCCGAGGGCCGTACCGGGTTCGCGCACCTGTTCGAGCACCTCATGTTCCAGGGCAGCGAGAGCCTGGAGAAGCTGGCGCACTTCCGCCACGTCCAGGGCTCAGGCGGGGTGTTCAACGGTTCCACCCACCAGGACTACACCGACTACTTCCAGGTGCTGCCCGCCGCCGCGCTGGAACGGGCGCTGTTCCTCGAGGCCGACCGGCTGCGCGCGCCGAAGCTCACCATGGAGAACCTGCGCAACCAGGTGGACGTGGTCAAGGAGGAGATCCGGCTCAACGTCCTGAACCGGCCCTACGGCGGGTTCCCGTGGATCCTGCTGCCGCCGGTGCTCTACGACACCTTCCCCAACGCCCACAACGGCTACGGCGACTTCTCCGAGCTGGAGCAGGCGAGCCTCGATGACGCCGCGGCGTTCTTCGACACCTACTACGCCCCGGGCAACGCCCAGGTCACCGTGGCCGGCTACGTCGACGTCGACGAGGCGCTCGCGCTCGTCGGGAAGCACTTCGGCGACATCCCGGTCCGTCCGACGCCCACCCGTCCTTCCTTCGCCGAGCCGGTGCCGCAGACCGAGCGGCGCCGATCCGTGGCCGACGCGCATGCCCCGCTGCCCGCGTTGGCCCTCGGTTTCCGGATGCCCGACCCGGGCACTGACCTCGACAGATACCTCGGACACGCACTGCTGGCGTCGGTGCTCGGCGACGGGGAAGCGGCCCGGTTGCAGCGCCGTCTCGTGCACGCCGACGGGCTGGTCACCGACATCTCGGCGAGTGCGGGGCTGATGGGTCCGCTGGACGCCCGCGATCCCGACACCTTCACGATCACCGCCGTGCACTCGACTACCGTGGATCCGGACCGGGTGCTCGTGGCCGTCGACGAGGAGCTCGACAAGCTCGCCGATCAGGGCCCGAGCTCCGACGAGCTGGCCCGGCAGGTGGCTCGGTGGTCGGCGGCGCTGCACCACGAGGACGACCGGGTGATGTACCGGATGCTCGGTCTGGGTGCGCGCGAGCTGCTCTACGGCCGTGCCGAGATCGCCGTCGAGCTGCCCGATCGACTGGCCGCGGTCACCCCGGAGCAGGTTCGGGCGGCCGCGTGCGCGTTGCGCTCGGCCGGGCGCGGAGTGCTACTTCTGGAACCGAGCGGTGCGGACGCGCACTCCGCTGACGCCGTGCGCGATGACGATGCGCGCGGCGAGGAGCGGGCATGACCGGCACAGTGACCCCCCACCCACCGCGGAGGGTCGATCACCGCAGCGCCGAGGAGATCGGCCGGACCGCGGCCGGACCGCGGCCGCTACCGCCGCTCGGCGCAACCCGCGACGTCCCGCTGCCGGATGTTGAGCAAGCCATGATCGACACCGGTCTGTGGGTGCTCGCCGCGCACCGTCCCGGCGTTCCGATGGTCGAGCTGCGGCTCCGGGTGCCCTTCGCCGACGGCGGTGATCTTGCCGGACCGACGCACGTGGCCGCCGCCGAGTTGCTGACCGCCACGCTGCTCGCGGGCACCGGCAAGCGGGACCGGGTGACGATCGATGACGAGCTCGCCGCGGTCGGCGCTGATCTCGGCGTGCACGTCGACCCCGAGCAGCTCATGGTCAGCGGCTCCGGGCTGGCCGGCGGGCTGCCCGTCGTCCTCGAGGTGCTCGCGGATGTGCTCACCGGCGCCACCCACCCTGATACCGAGGTGGCCCGGGAGCGCGAACGGCTGGTGGAACGGATCGCCGTGGCTCGCGCCCAGCCGCGCACGATCGCGAGGGAGGCGCTGCAGCGCAGGCGGTTCGGCGACCACCCGATCGCCCGCGAGATGCCGACGGAGGCGGAGGTCGTCGCCGTCACCGCGGCTGACCTGCGGGCCTTGCAGGCTGCCGCGTTGGTGCCCCGCGGGGCCATCCTGACCCTCGTCGGGGACATCGATCCGGCGACGGCGATCGAGCAGGTCGCGGCGGCGCTCGCCGGTTGGTCGTCCGAGGAGACTGTCCGGGAGCTCATGGTGCCGCCGGCGCTCACCCCAGGTGACCTACTGCTCGTGCACCGCCCGGGTTCTGTGCAGTCGCAGCTGCGCCTGTCCGCGCCTGCGCTGCGCCGCGACGACCCGCGCTACGCCGCGTTCCAGCTGACCAACCTGGTCTTCGGTGGGTACTTCTCCTCACGCTGGATGGAGAACATCCGCGAGGACAAGGGCTACACGTATGGGGCGCACTCCGGGGTCGAGTTCATCCCCGGCGGCGCGGTTCTGGGCGTGGAGACCGACGTGGCCAGCAACGTCACCGCCGCCGCCCTGCTGGAGACCCGCTACGAGCTGGGCAGGCTGGCCACGGTGCCACCGACCGCGGAGGAGGTCGAGGCTGCCCGGCGCTATGCCGTCGGCTCACTGTTGATCTCACTGGACAGCCAGGGTGGGCTGGCCTCCACCTTGTCGGTGCTGGCTGCCGACGGTCTCGACGTCGAATGGTTGCGCGCGCACCCTGCCCGGCTGGAGGCCGTCACGGTCGAGCAGGTGGCCGCCGCGGCGCTGGAGTTCTTCGCTCCCACGGTGTTCGGCGGGGTGGTGATCGGTGACGCCGACGTGATCGGTGCCGGGCTGCGGGCATTGGGTGGGATCACCGGCCCGTGAGCGTGGTGGGCACTGACTTCACGCTCCTCGGTCCGCCGGTACTGTCCCGGTCGGCCGTTCGCCGCGACGAGCCGCTGCGCACCGACACCGCCCGTCAGCTCGCCTGCTGGCCCACCGCGCAGCTCGTCGTCGTCGACGCCGAGGGACGCACCCCGGTGCAGTGGCGGGAGCAGCCCGGCGACGGCTTCCGCGGCGGCGACGTCAGCACCTGGGATGTCGCGCACGGTTCCGGAGCCCGGTTGCGGACCCGACCGGCCACCGGGGATGGTCCGGTGGCCGGTGCGGTTCTGCTCGGGGAGGCTGACGGCGTGGCTTACTGGGCGGTCCGCGCGCGTCCGGACCTGGTGGCCGGTGACGATCCCGCGGGCTGGGCCGACCTCCGTAGGGTCGGCGCCGCCCTCGACGCTCTCGGGGCAGGCCTGTTCACCACCGCCGTCGCCGTGCTGAACTGGCACGAGTCGGTGCTGTTCTGCGGACGTGATGGGTCGCCGATGCACGCCGAGCACGCGGGCTGGCACCGGGTCTGCGAGGCTGCCGGGCATGAGGACTACCCGCGCACCGACCCCGCCGTCATCTGTCTGGTGCACGACGGCGCCGACCAGGTGCTGTTGAGCCGCAACGTCGGGTGGCCGGCGGGCCGGTTCTCGGTGCAGGCCGGTTTCGTCGAGTCGGGGGAGTCGCTCGAGGCGTGTGTGCTGCGCGAACTCGGCGAGGAGACCGGTGCGCAGGTGCGCGACATCCGTTACCTCGGCAGCCAGGCCTGGCCGTTCCCGCGGTCGTTGATGGTGGGCTTCCACGCGGTCGCCGACCCGTCGGTGCCGCTGCGCCCGGCCGACGGGGAGATCGCCGAGGCGATGTGGGTGACACGTGCCGAGCTGTGGGCGGCGCTGGCCCGCGGTGACTGGGGCGGTCGGGTCGAGCCGGGGGAGCGGCTGGTTGTTCTGCTGCCGGGCAAGGTCTCGATTGCCAGGTCGATGCTGGAGGCGTGGGCCGCGGAGGGCTGAACCGTGCACATCTCGGTTCTCCCGCCGCTGGGACCGGGTGCGAGTCAGTACCAGTCAGGCGACGAGCTTGGACAGCTCAGCGGCCTCGGCGTCGCCCTGCAGGATCGCTCGCGCGCGAACCAGGAGATCGGCGGCAGCAAGGATACGGTCGTACTCAGGGTCGAGCCCGTAGTTGTCTGCGAACCAGCGAGCGACCGTCGCCCAGCTGTAGAGGGTCCAACCGGCTGCCGACATCGGCGGCGGGAACCCGCCCGGTCCGCGGCCACCCCTGGCCAACAGCCGCACGCTTTCATAGCCACGCCCGGTGCGATCGGCGATCTCCTTGAGGGAGACAAGGTCCTCGCTCTCGACAGCGGTCACGTGAAGGCCGGCGGATTCGATGTTTCGTAGGGCCGAGACTAGTGCGACGCTCAGGTGTTCGGCTGCGTTGGCGAAGTTGTGAATTCGCTTAGCAGTGTTCTCTGGAACGCGGGGTGTCGAGTAGAGGGCAAGATGATCGCCGCACACGGTGCATCTGAGCACGCCCCAACGATGTTCTCGGTGGATCTCCTGCACCTCCAGTCCGTTGCGCGCGTCCGTGGCCAAAGCCTCCGCGATCTGCTTCTTCGGGTGGCGGCCCTCGTTCGTCACGTCAGGCCCAGCCCGTCGTTGGAAGTGTCCAACAAGATTGTCGCCGTTGCAAGGGCGGCGTCACCAATCGCAGCGCGCAAGCACGAGGCAAGCGGCGTAGTAGTCGGGGTCAGGGGCGGGCTCGTTGCGCGAGGGCCACGTTGACCTCACCCAGGTCGAACGCCGCCGGGTCGAACTGGTCCGCCGACTCCAACCCGAGCCACTCCAACCGCTCGGTGTGCTCCGGGTGTGCGGGATCAGCCAGGATGTCCAGCAGATCCGCGTACCCCCCATGCCACCGCTGTCCTCGGGCGGGCAGGTCCGGCGGCCGGTCAGGCACCGCGGGTAGCTGACATCCGGCTCGGCGGTGGTCACGGCCTCCACGACGATGGCGTGCTCCCAGCCGTCGCCGAAGTCGTAGGTGTAGCGCAGCCGGTCTCCGGAGCTCGGGGCGAGGCGGCGCAGGGTCATCGCGGCGGCGTCGTCGAAACCGAGCTCGGGATCGGGAATTCCGAAGTCGGCATATCCGGTGGAGAATGACCACATGTGGTAGCCGGCCCACCCGAACGCCGCTTGGATATCCAGGTGGAGCTGCTCCAGCGTGGCCGTCGAGGGAGTTTCCAGCCGACGCCAGATGGGCGGCTTCGAACCGACCAGGGTGATCTTCAGCCGGTGCACGGTGCGAGTCCGTGTCCGTGGCGGCCGGGGCGCCGCCCGGAGCAGCGAGACGCGCTGGCGCACCAGGTCCAGGTAGCTGTCCACGTTCTCGATCTGGTCGGGTTCCACGGGACACGGTTCGGCGGCGAGTGCACGGTCCAGGATCTCGGCGGCCTCGGGGATCGGGATGTCCCGGACCAGCGCACCGCTCATCCGGGCGACGAGCTGGTATTCCGACCGAGCCTGAGGCGGATCGTCGCCGAAGAAGCAGTCCTTGATCCCACCACCGAGGCCGCGGTCGATCAGCACAGCGACGATGTGTGAGCGACGGCCGTACCGGAACTCGACGATCACCGATTCCTGCATTCCGAGCGGGTCGGAGTAGCCGAACGCCTGACCGACGGTGGGATCGCCCAGCCCGCGCACCCACGGTCGGTCCTTGAACCCGGACGCGACCATCCGGTCCGCGCCGGCCGCCGCGGCTCGGCGGGTGTCGGCCTCGCCGATCACGGCCAGCACGCGGAGCATTGCCAGCGCCTCGGGGCTTCCACTGCTCTCCACCGAGGTGAGCAGGGGGCCGAGTATGTCGGCGAGATTCACCCCGTTCGGAGTGGTCGAGCGCAGTGCCGCGAGGAACTCGACGCCGGTGAGCTCGGCGCTGAGCGCGTCGGCGCCTCGCCGCAGCAGCGGGTGCCATCCGTCCAGCATGACGGCGAGCGCCTCGTCGGGCGACGGCACCAGACCGGCCGACTCCAGCCGTTCCAGCGCCACGTCGAGGTCGGGCGCGTTACCCACGATACCGAGGATCTCCGGTGGTGCGCCGGCCGCGCGCAGCTGCTCCCGAAGCGTCGCTACTTCCGGTACGCCACCGGCCTGCAGCTCGTCACGGACAACGGAGAGTCGCGCTTTTCCACGAGGGCCCCTTGACATGGTGACCATGTTTGCACCGGCCGGACTCGGCATCAGGTTCGGCCCTCGCCGTGACCGGGCTACGCTGATCGACTACACAGCCATGGCCAGCTTCGCCTGCACCTGCGCCAGCGACGGGTTGATCGCGGTCGAGTCGTCGGAGAACCGGATCACCGGCACCGTCTGGTTGCCCCCGTTGACGCCCTCGACGAAGCCGGCCGCGTCGGCGTCGCGCTCGATGTCGATCTCGCGATAGTCGATCCCTGCCTGGTCCATCTGCATCTTGAGCCGGCGGCAGTAGCCGCACCACGTGGTCGAGTAGATCGTCACCTGAGCCATACGTCCGTCAACCACGGCCGTCGTCGAGATCTTCCCTCGTGCCCCCGGTCTGACGACAGCGTCACGTGTCCGGCCGCGCCGACGAGGTGCCAGGATGGGCCCGTGATCGCCCCCCTCCTCGACGCCCTGGACGACGAGCAGCGGGCCGCCGTCACCGCCCCTCGCGGCCCGGTCTGCGTGCTCGCCGGCGCGGGCACCGGCAAGACCCGCACCATCACCCACCGCATCGCCCACCTCGTGCGCACCGGTCACGTCGCCCCCGGCCAGGTTCTCGCGGTCACGTTCACCGCCCGCGCGGCGGGGGAGATGCGCACGCGGCTGCGCGCACTGGGCGCCACCGGGGTGCAGGCTCGCACGTTCCACGCCGCCGCCCTGCGGCAGCTGCGCTATTTCTGGCCGCGAGTGGTGGGCGGTGATCAGTGGCAACTGCTGGAGGGCAAGCTCCGCATCGTCGGACCGGCGGCGGCGCGGGCGCAGGCCGGCACCGACACCGCCTCGCTGCGCGACCTCGCCGGTGAGATCGAGTGGGCGAAGGCCAGCCTGATCACCCCCGCCGATTATCCGGCGATGGTGGCCAAGCTGCGCCACGACACCCCGGGTCCGGCCGAGCAGGTAGCCGCAGTCTACGCGGGTTACGAGGAGCTGAAGAACCGTGCCGAGTTGCTCGACTTCGACGACCTGCTGCTGCACACCGCGGCAGCGCTCGAGGAGAATCGCGCAGTCGCCGATGAGTTCCATGACCGCTACCGCTGCTTCGTGGTCGACGAGTACCAGGACGTCACGGCATTGCAGCAGCGGGTGCTCGACGCCTGGCTCGGGGAGCGCGACGATCTCACCGTCGTCGGCGACGCCAACCAGACGATCTACACCTTCGCCGGCGCCACCCCGCGCTACCTGCTGGACTTCTCGCGGCGCTTCCCCGAGGCCGTGGTGGTGCGGCTGCACCGCGATTATCGGTCGACCCCGCAGGTCGTGTCCGCCGCCAACACGCTCATCGGTGCCGCTCGTGGCCGGGTCGCCGGCACCCGGTTGCAACTGGTCGGGCAGCTTCCGCCGGGTCCGGATCCGGTGTTCTCCGAGCACGACGACGAGCCGGCCGAGGTCGCGGCGGTCGCCGCCCGGATCAAGCGGTTCGTCGCCGAGGGCACCCCGGCCGGCGAGATCGCGGTGCTGTTCCGGATCAACGCCCAGTCCGAGGTCTACGAGCAGGCGCTCACCGAGGTCGGGATCCCCTACCAGGTGCGCGGCGGCGAGCGGTTCTTCTCCCGGCCCGAGGTGCGCCGGGCGATCACCGCGGTACGGGTCGCCGGCTCAGCCATCGCTGTGCCCGCGCCGGACGAACCGCTGGTCGACGCCGTACGGGCCGTGCTCGCGCCCGTCGGGCTCACCCCGGAGCCACCCGGAGGCGCGGCCCAGCGCGCCCAGTGGGAGTCGTTGCTCGCGTTGGTCGAGCTCGCCGAGGAGCTCGTCGCCGTCGAGCCGCAGGCCGACCTGCGCCGGTTCGCCGCCGAGCTCGACGCCCGCGCCGACGCGTCCCACCCGCCCACCGTGCAGGGCGTCACCCTGGCTTCACTGCACGCCGCCAAGGGTCTGGAGTGGGACGTCGTGTTCCTGGTCGGGCTCGCGGACGGCACGCTGCCCATCCAGCACGCCGAGGGCAACGACGAGGCCATCGAGGAGGAGCGCCGGCTGCTCTACGTCGGCATCACCCGAGCTCGCCGTCAGGTGGCGCTGTCCTGGGCGTTGTCGCGACAGCCCGGCGGGCGCCGGCACCGGCGCCGCAGCCGGTTCCTGCACGGGCTGATCCCGGACCGACATCCCGCGGCACGCCTCCGGGTGGGCGGGCAGGCGGGTGTCGCCGCCGGTGGGACGAAACCGCGATGCCGGGTCTGCGGATCGCCACTCATCGGCGCCGACGCCATGAAGCTGCGCCGCTGCTCGGACTGCCCGGCCGGGGTGGACGTCGAGCTGCTCGACCGGCTCAAGGCGTGGCGCTCCGCGGAGTCCAGGGAACAGCAGGTACCGGCCTTCGTCGTGTTCACCGATGCCACGCTCACCGCGATCGCCGAGCAGCGCCCGGCCGACCCGGCAACGCTGGTGGCGATCCCCGGGATCGGGCCACGCAAGCTCGACCGGTACGGCCAGGCGGTGCTGGCGCTCGTGACCGAGCCCGATCAGCCCGGACCGGGGTAGGAAGTCTCGACAAAATAGGTTGTGCGCCCCGCCGGGGTGCTTCTAACCTTCATGACCAACGGACTCAACACTTCAGCCCGTCCGTCTGTGTGAGCCTCAAGAGGGGGTGCCGACATGATCACGAAAATGACGCTTGTCCCGATCCACGGCGCCCGTCTGTCCTGCGGGTCCGCAGCGACGTACGTGAACTCCTGGAAGCCGCGGCCGCCTGCCGCCCACACGATCGTCACCCGTCTCGGCGGGTCCCTCGTCATCGACAACAGCACACGTGTGTCCGCAGTGGAGCGTCGCCATCGGTAGGCGCGACACGCACCGGCCGTACTTCAGGGCCGCGGACCCACACCGGGATCCGCGGCCCTTTGTTTTGCCCTGTTCATGTCACTGCGATGTGTCCGTATCACGGCCTCACGTCCGACGCTCCACTCAAGCGACGCTCCACTCAACATCTTTCGATCAAGGAGGTTGTGCGGTGCTAGTTCGATCCGTTCCGTTAGTCGGCGGAGCGATCACGCCTGGACAGCGCGACGACGACGTCGTCCCCGATCTGGGCGCTCTGCTGGGCGCGGCGCCTCGTGCCGGGCTCGACCTGCCCTGTCGCTCCGGCGACGCCGACCTGTTCTTCGCCGAGTCACCGGCCGAGCTGGAGCGGGCGAAGACGCTCTGCGGGGCGTGCCCGATCCGTGTCGAGTGCCTGGCCGGTGCGGTGCGCCGCCAGGAACCGTGGGGGGTGTGGGGTGGCGAGATCTTCGAGCGCGGAGCCGTCATCGCGCGCAAGCGCCCTCGCGGTCGCCCGAGCAAGGCTGATCTGGCTCGCGACCGCGAGCTTGCCGCCGCCAGTGCCTGACTCGTCAAACCGATGACTGGCCTGTCCTCCGCCCACCCGGGGCGATCGTCGACCGAGGAGATCGATTCCTGTGATTGACCTGATGACCGCCCCGCTCGTCCAGCTGTTCGACGACCCGCGGCCTGAGGTCCGTGACCGGGAGGGAATGCCGATGTTGCTTCATGAAGCCCTGGCCCGCTCGCGACAACGCGAAGCCGAGGAAGCTGCGCGCCGGTATCGGCTGGCTCGCAGCTTCCTTGCGGGCCGACGGTGGGCCCAGCTGGCCGGGTTCGCCACCCGCCGCGCCGCGGTCGGCTCGGTACCGTCCGAAGCGCGGGTCGCCCGCGTCACGGGGGTTCTGCCGGCCCCCTCTGAGCGGCGCCAACCGTCCGGGACCCAGCTCGTCCCAGGTGTCAGGAAGGGGTGGCTGTTCTGACGTTCGACGTCAGGGCAGCCACCCTGCTGACGTCGGGCCGGGGGGCCGGGTCAGCCTTCGTGGCGCCCGGCTGACTCGTCCTCGGCGTCGAAGATCCTAGAGCCATCGACGCCGTCGACAGCCACCCCGGCTACTCGCCCGACGACCCCGGACAATCCTCGCCGTACTTCGAACACGCCGCCGCCTTCGACCCCCACAACGAGACGCTCTACCGCCAGATCACGCGCTGAATCACCCGGGTTTTGTGGAGACCCTGTTCCGCCGAGACTGGACCGGTGAGTCGATGATTGCACGTGTCGGACGGAACGATCAAGGTCGAACTCTGGTCGGCTGTTGGAAGTATGGGTCGTTCGTCCCCTGGTGTCGGCGAGTGTGCCGCGGCGGTAGGTGAGCCAGTCCACCCCCTGGTCTCGGCAGTGCGTGAACACCTGCGCGCAGGCTCCGCCGCGGTCGAACCCGAGCGTGATCTTCGTGTCCCCGGTGACCTGGCGCAGCTGGGTCAGCGCGGCGGGCAGGGTCTTGGTCAACCCCGAGGGTGGCCCGGACAGGAAGCACGCTGCGCGGCCGTGGTAGTCGGTGACCAGGGTATCGGCGAGGCCTTTCTGGGCCCGGCCGCGTTTGGTGTTGTAGCCTTTACCGGCCGGTTTCGTGCCCTCGTAGGGCACGAAGTGGTCATCGACGAAGTACAGGTTCAGCAGCGGCGCCTCCGCGTTGATCATCGCGGTGGCCAGGTCGGTCTGCGGTCGCAGCGGGTCACAGGCCCCGGCGAGCTCCCCGAGACGGGGACGCAGGGTCCGCAGCTCGGGTAGCCGCTCCAGCCCGGCCAGCGGCCCGACCTGGGCGCGGACCAGGTGCTTGGTCGCCTCCACCGATCCGACCCCCAACGCGAACGCCACAGTGGTCGCGGTCAACAGGGCCACATCGTCGAACCGCCCAGACCCGGCCGGTGCCAGCCCCACCCCGGTGCGCGGGGTGAACACCGCCGCCACCCCGACCAGGTCGAAGAACCCGTGCAACAGCATCGCCCCGGCATAACGACTGTCCACGGTGGCCTCGACCAGCCGCGGCGACCCCATCACCAGCCCGCCCGACGCGTCCTGCCGCTCGTCGAGCACCGGTCCGGACCGCGAACCCACGGGCCCGGACACCACCGGCTCCGATCCAGACACAACCCGCACGGGCACGGGCACGGCGACGACCGGCTCGGGCTCGGGCTCGATACCGACATTGATGTCGGGCAGCTCGATGTCGGGCAGCTCGTCCTGCACCGGCGCGGGCATCCGCTGACCGTTCACCAGCCGGCTGATCATGGTGTCGGACACTCGCAGCCGCCGGGCGATCTCCTGACCGGTCACACCTTGCTCGGCCCACTGGTGCGCCTGCCCAGCTGCGCCGGGGTCAGCTTCGCCGGGCGGCCTATCGTCTTGACCAGCCCCGCCGAGCCCCGTTCGCGGGCGGTCTTGCGCAACATCGACAAGTAGTTCGGGTGCACCCCGAACACCTGCGCCACCATCTTGACCTCGTGCCCGGCCTGAGTCAGCGCCACCATCACCATCTTGCGCATCCCCATGTCGGCGACCGCGAATCGGAACAGCACCCAGCGTCCCGACAGCACCACCGCCTCGCCCTCATGGGTCAGCAGTCGCAGCGGCGGCTCGGGATCGGGCATGCCCTCCAACACCGGGTGGGTCATCGTCGGGGACACAGACAGATACCTACTGTAAACCGGCCCAGATCTCAACTACTTTCGGGAACAAGCCGATCACAAAAAGAGCACGTCGACGGGGTTTCCCTCAGCTAGTTCCGGAGATCTGAGGCTCGCCATCGCGGCCGCGAGTACACACCGTTAGGTCGTCGTTGGTCGTCTTTCGCTCCCGATGTGCTTGCTCACAGCCCGGTGGGTTTGCCGTGCTCAGCCAGCACCCGCTGTCGGAACCGATGCTGGTAAGCAGCGCGCCCATGTCGGGCAGAGTGGAGCCGGGGGCCGGCAGGTCATGGTGAGGCGCGTGGCACGGAGCAGGCCGTCCGTGCAGGTCTTCACCTGCCCAGCCCCGGGATGATGCAGCGCCACGAGTGCGGCTGCGACGCTGAGGTATCCTCTCCTCGTGTGCAGTTGAAAGGTAAGGTGAATCCATGTCAGAAGTTGCTGGATCGACCACGATTGATGTTCCGATCGTCAGCTCGCCCTACAAGATCGTGGTAGGACGGGGCCTGCTCGATCGGCTCTCAGAGTTTATTCAACGCCCGCACTTCGCATGGAAGGCTGCGCTCATTACGTCGGAGCCGATCTTCGACCTCTACGGAGAGAGGGTCGTCGGCGCGCTAAAGAAGCTTGGTGTGACAGTCCACTTGGTAATTGTTCCGGACGGCGAGAGGGCCAAGAACTTCGAGACTCTACAGAAGTGCTACAACGCGTTTGGACATATGCCTCTGGGACGCCGCGATCTTGTTGTAGCCCTGGGTGGTGGAGTGATCGGTGATCTTGCCGGCTTCGCTGCCGCGACGTGGAACCGCGGCGTCCCGGTCGTGCAGATTGCCACTACCCTGGTTGCCCAGGTTGACTCTGCCATCGGTGGAAAGACCGGTATCAATCTTCCAGAGGGTAAGAACCTCGTTGGAGCTTTCCATCAGCCTCTTATCGTTATTGATGACACTGAAACATTGAAGACACTTCCGGAACGAGAACTTCGAGCGGGGCTTGCTGAAGTCGTGAAGTACGGGTTTATCGCTGATCCGGTTATCCTTACCTTGCTTAAGGCGGCTCCGCATGTCGCGGCACGCGTGGATCTTGATCTGCTCGACGAGCTTGTTCAGCGGAGTGCCGCGGTGAAAGCGCGAGTTGTTGGGAATGACGAATTTGAGGCAGGCGGTCGTGAGTTGCTCAACTACGGGCATACGGTCGGCCATGCGATCGAAACGCTCAGTTCCTATCGAGAGTTTCGGCACGGCGAAGCGATATCGATCGGGATGGTGTTTGCGGCGCGTCTCGGCGAAAAGCTCGGTGTGAGCGACCAAGGGCTGGCGGACGTTACAGTCCGGGCCTTGTCGCAGCTGGGCTTGCCGACTGGCGGTGTGACGTTTAACAAGGCCGACGTTTGGGAGGTTCTCTCGCGAGACAAGAAGGCAAGGGCTGGCGTCAGATTTGTGCTTTGTCCTCGGCCCGGTGAGGCTGTCTTGGTTGATCCTCCGGACGTGGCCGTGGTCGATGAAGTGCTAAGTTCTCTTGCCTATTGAAGGGGCCGCTCAAGGCGGCGCGGTTGCGCGGGACTGCGGGGCCGACGGAATCCGTTGGTCGCGGCTGTGGTCGTCATCGGACCCCGTCTGGGCCCTTTTTGGCATGTGCCACTGCTGTTCACCGACTACCCAGGCGAGGACAGGCCGTGGATCGGCGCGCTGGGCCGGCTGCTCATCTGCACCCCGATGGCAGTCACCTCGGGTGGCAGCTCGTGCGCAGCGGCAGCGTGTGGACCGCGAGGCTCGCGCACTCGAGCCCCAACATGATCATCGTGCCGCTCTTGTCAGGGGTGCTGGTCGGGGACGGTCCGATCTCGGTCACCGAGGCCCTTCTCCTGCTCGAATCGATACCGCTCGCCGCCATCGTCGGGTGGCTCGCGTGGAGTGGGCAGCTGTCGCCGCGGCCCGCACCGGTGCCGGCCGGCTCCGGCTCAGGGCCATGCGGCGAGCAAGTCCGCGGCGTCAGGGCGAGGTCCACGTCCCCGGTGACCCGGGTCCGGGCGACAGCGACCAGGGGGACGTCGTCGGCCCGGGAACCGCGGCCCGTTGCGCCGTGAGGTGCAGCAGGTCCGTTCTGGTGAATGCCGCCTGGTCGTCCCACTTCACCGATCCGATGAACGCGACGTCGGCCGGGGACTCGCGGTCGGGGAAGCCCACGAGATCGACCTCAATGTCGCCCGTCCGCGTCCAGTACGAACCGACGTGGTGGGCGGCGCCGAGGCGATCGTGCGGCAGAAGGCGCTCGATGCTGCGGCGCACCAGCGGCTCGACCGCCCGGCCGCGGTACTCCGGCCATGATCGGATGATCTCGTCGGATGCCGGCTCACTGCGGCCGCGCAGGACCAGCTCCATCCGGGGTGCCACGAAACGTAGCCAGAATCTGAGATACGGATCGTCGACCAGGTAGTGAGTGAGCCGCGACGTGGCGCTCGACAGCGGTCGTTCAGCCGCGACGACCCGGAGGTCCCTGGTGAGGATTCCGAGCGTCCGGCTCAGTGAACCTTCGTTGAGCCCGGTCCGCCGCCCGATATTGCTGAACGTGGTCTCACCGGCGCCGACGGCCGACAGGACGGCACGTGCCTGCGTCGTCGCCGGAAACTCGGCGTTGAGCACCCGTTCCCCGATCACCACCAATGGTGATGTGGACTCGGCGAGCTGCTCGGCGACGAAGGCCATCGCCGACTGCCCGTCGCGCCAGTCCTGCAGGATCCGCGGAAATCCGCCCCGCCACGAGCTGTGCGTCGAAGGACTGGGTGGGGTCGAGGCCGCACAGCTCGCCGGTTTCCCGAACGTTGAGCGGCTCGAGCACCAGCTCGCGCATCCGCTGGTAGAGCGGCCTGCCGTACTCGCCGAGGCGCTCCATCATCGACAGATCGGAGCCGAGCTCGACGAGCAGGACCGGCACCCGGGACAGGTGCCGATCCCAGGCCGTCTGGAGCATCCCCTCCAGTGCGGGCTCACCGGTGGCCAACCATGGGAGCTCGTCGAGGACTATCACGGTCGGCTCCCTCACGGCCTCTGCGAGAAGTCGCAGAGCGCCGGACCAGCCCCGAGGCGCGGCCGATCCGAAGATGGCGGCGACGCCGGATCCGGGATCAGCTGCGAGCCGGGTGAACTCCGCGAGTTGGTGATCCGCAGCGGTGCCTTTCGAAGCCGCGAAGAACAGCGCGGGTACCCCCGCCCTGCCGATGAACTCCTCCAGCAGCGTCGACTTCCCGACCTGTCGCCGTTCGCGGATCCGATGAACTCGCCCCGGCCGGTCTCCCCCGACCTGATCGAGGTACCGCTGGAGGCGTTGCAGCTCTCGGTTGCATCGCAATCAGACGCGGCACCGCATCCCGCCGGAGAGCTCGTGCGGGAACGCCCTTGTCCGCTGTGCCGCGTTTCGGAATACCCACCAGCTCCAGCAGCTCGACGGCCCGCGCTCCGGCCTGGCGCCTGCTCACCGTCCCGTGGATCAGGGGCGCCTCGGTGATCTGGTCACCGACGGTGAAGATCGGGGTGAGCACGGAGAGCGGTCCTGGAACATCGACGATGCCGAGCACTTCATCGGCGGCAGGCCGCGGTCGACCGCTCCGCCGAAATATCCCGTGGCCGCGCCACCGTGGCGGCGAACGCGGTGAAGATGACCCCGACACCGGGGCCAGGAACGCGACGGCGAGAAGCAGCACCAGGACCGCGCCGCTGATGACGCCCAACGCTGGTAGCGGCTGAAGTAGGCGATCTGCCCGAGCGCGACCGCGACGGTGGGCAGCACGAGGTGCTGGAGTCGGTCGACGAACACCTCCGCGCCGGTGCCGGAGAACCCGCCGGATCGGTTCAGCAGCCGTCGAGCCAGGAACCGGACCATGCGCTGTGCGACGGTGTTGCATATATCCGCGTACGATCCGAGCCGAACCGGTGGCCCGTGTACGTCGGACGGCCGGTCGGATCGAACACGCCGAACCGGCTCCCACCGGCATGCGTGGCGCGCTATCGTCTCCTGGTGACAACGCCACCGGAGATCATCCGCAAGGTCAAACAGCTCGACAACGACGTGGGGGCGATCTACGAGATACTCATTCGCGTCGAGCGGACCCAGCAGCGCCACGACAACCGGCTCGACGAGCACACCGTCAAACTCGACGAGCACACCGCCAAACTCGACGAGCACACCGCCAAACTCGACGAGCACACCGCCAAACTCGACGAGCACACCGCCAAACTCGACGAGCACACCGCCAAGCTCGACACGATCATCGAGCTGCTCCGGCAGCGTCCCTGAGCAGCTGCTCGGCGGGTACTTCGGCCGACCTCGATCAAGTCTGGCAATCGCCTCTCGCCGAATTGACTGTCCGTTGTGGATGCATGCGCTGCCACCTCGTGGCACGGTAGAGTGGTGCCACCCCGCCGTCCGCTCGCAGTGAACGCCACCGCCGCCGCGCTGCTCGGGCTGCTGCGTGACGGTCCGATGAGCGGCGGTCAGCTCGTCGCCGCGGCGGGGCAGCGGTTCGGCTCGGTCTTTCCGGTCACTCGCAGCCAGGTCTACCGCGAGTTGCCGGAGCTGGCCGGAGCTGGCCTGCTCACCCTCGGTGAGCAGGGGCCCCGAGCGTCGCAGCAGTACGCGATCACCGCCGCCGGTCGGCGCGCGTTCAAGGCCTGGCTCGCCGGCGGTGTGGGATCCGACGGGCTGCGCAGCCCGCTCGTCTTGCGGTTGCTGCATGCCGGCGCGCTCACCGTGCGGCAGCGCGCCGAACTGGTGCGTACGGGACGTGTGGCGTTCACGGCCCTGCTCGCCGATGCCCGCGCGGCCGGCCGCGCCGCACAGGACGAGGGCGATCCGTACCGCATGGCCGTTGCTGACTTCGCGCTGGCATATACCCGAGCGATGGTCAAGCTGCTGGACTCGATCCCGACCGAGTAGGGAACCCGCGTACCCTGGACCGTTGTGAACCCCGACGTCGCAGCCGAAGTGAAGGACATCTCCGCCACCCTGGAGAGCATCGAGGCGGTCACCGACCTGACCGCGCTGCGCGCCGAGATCGCGGACCTCTCCGAGCAGGCCGGCAAACCCGATCTCTGGAACGACGCCGAGGCCGCGCAGAAGGTCACCAGCCGTCTCGCTCACGCCCAGGGCGAGCTGCGCCGCGTCGACGAGCTGCGCCACCGGCTCGACGACCTCCCCGTTCTCTACGAGCTGGCCGAGGAATCGGAGGGAGCCGAGGCCGAAGGTGCCATCACCGACGCCGACGCCGAGCGGGTCAAGCTGCGTACCGAGATCGCCGCGCTGGAGGTGCGCACGCTGTTGTCGGGTGAGTACGACCCCCGGGAGGCGCTGATCACTATTCGCGCCGAAGCCGGCGGGGTGGACGCGGCCGACTTCGCCGAGATGCTCATGCGGATGTACCTGCGCTGGGCCGAGCGCCACGGCTACGGCACCGACGTCTTCGACACCTCCTACGCGGAGGAGGCCGGCATCAAGTCAGCCACGTTCCAGGTGCATGCCCCGTTCGCCTACGGCACGCTCTCGGTCGAACAGGGCACCCACCGGCTCGTCCGCATTTCGCCGTTCGACAACCAGGGCCGCCGTCAGACCTCCTTCGCCGGGGTCGAGGTGGCACCGGTCGTCAAGTCGACCGACCATGTGGAGATCGACGAGAAGGAGCTGCGCGTCGACGTCTACCGTTCCTCGGGTCCCGGTGGGCAGGGCGTCAACACCACCGACTCAGCGGTCCGGCTCACCCACATCCCGACCGGCATCGTGGTGTCCTGCCAGAACGAGCGCTCCCAGCTGCAGAACAAGGCCTCAGCGATGATGGTGCTGCAGGCCAAGCTCCTGGAGCGGCGTCGCCAGGAGGAGCAGGCCAAGATGAACGCCCTCAAGGACACCGGCTCGTCATGGGGCAACCAGATGCGCTCCTACGTGCTGCACCCGTACCAGATGGTCAAGGACCTGCGTACCGAGTTCGAGGTCGGCAACCCCTCCGCGGTGCTCGACGGTGAGATCGACGGCTTCATCGAGGCCGCGATCAGGTGGCGCCGCCAGCAGGCCACGGCGAGTTGACGCGGCAGGATCACCGCTGGGCGGTATCGTCCGCCGTCGTGATCCGCCTGGAACGTGTTACCAAGCTCTACAAGGCTTCGACGCGGCCGGCCCTCTACAGCGTCTCGGTCCGGGTGGAGAAGGGCGAGTTCGCCTTCCTGATCGGGCCGTCCGGCTCCGGAAAGTCGACGTTGTTGCGGTTGCTGCTGCGCGAGGACGTGCCCACCCGCGGCACCGTCCACGTCGCCGACCTCAATGTGGCCGAGCTGTCCCCCCGCCGGGTCCCGCGCCTGCGCCAGCGCATCGGCTGTGTGTTCCAGGATTTCCGGCTGCTGCCGAACAAGACCGTCGTCGGCAACGTCGCGTTCGCTCTCGAAGTGATCGGCAAGCGACCCGCAATGATCAAGAAGGTGGTCCCTGAGGTGCTCGAGCTCGTGGGACTTGCCGGCAAGGCCGAACGGATGCCGCATGAGCTCTCCGGTGGGGAACAGCAGCGCGTGGCGATCGCCAGGGCGTTCGTCAACCGGCCGCTCGTGCTGCTGGCCGACGAGCCCACCGGCAATCTCGACCCCGACACCAGCCAGGACATCATGGCGCTGCTCGAACGGATCAACCGCACGGGCACCACCGTCATGATGGCCACGCATGACAACTCCGTCGTCGACTCGATGCGCCGGCGAGTGATCGAGTTGGATCTCGGTCAGGTGGTGCGCGACGATTCGCGCGGCGTCTACGGCGTGGGGCGCTAGCCATGCGTTCCGATCTGGTCGCCCGCGAGGTCCTCACCGGGCTGCGGCGCAACGTCACCATGACGATCGCGATGGTGCTGACCACGGCGATCTCGCTCGGCCTGGTCGGCGCCGGACTGCTCGCGGTGCGCACGATCGACCGTACGGAGGAGCTCTACAGCGACCGGGTCGAGGTGCAGGTCGCGCTCACCGCCGACCTGTCGGCCACCGACACCGGCTGTGGACAGGCGATCTGCGCCGGCCTTCGCTCGACGCTGGAGGGCTTGCCGCTGGTCGAGTCGGTCCGGTTCGTGAGCCAGCCGCAGGCCTACGAGCGGTACAAGGAGCTCTACGCCGGCCGGGCGCTGGCCGAGCTGGCCGAGCCGGACACCCTGCCCGCGACGCTGCGGGTGCGGCTGGCCGATCAGGAGGCCGGTGCGTCGGCGGTGCGCGCGGCGATGACCGGCCAGGTCGGCGTGCGGACCGTGATCGACCAGCGCGACGTCGTCGCCAAGCTCTTCGACTTCCTCGCCGGTGTGCGCAACGTGATGTTCGCGCTCGCGCTGGTGCAGGCGGTCGCGGCGCTGCTGCTGATCTCCAACACCGTGCAGGTGTCGGCGTACACCCGGCGCACGGAGGTGGGGGTGATGCGACTGGTCGGTGCCACTCGCTGGTACACCCAACTACCCTTCCTGATCGAGGCGGTGGTGACCGGTGTGGTCGGTGCCGTCATCGCCGCCGTCGGGCTGCTGGCGGGCAAGTTCCTGTTCGTCGACCGGCTGCTGGCCGAGAATGTCAGCGCGAGCGTGGTGCCGCCGATCCAGGTGGTCGACATCGTCTGGGTCTCGCCGATCCTGGTCATGGTGGGAGCGGGCATCGCGGCGGTCACCGGCTACGTGACCCTGCGCTTGTACGTGCGGCTCTAGACCTGTCCGCGGGTGAAAGAGACAGATCGGTCCTCGTGCCGACTTGTGGCAGCGGGCACCTGATGGGAGCATCGCCTTAGTCAGGCGTCCACCCAACGCAGCAGTCAGGCGTTCACCAGTGCCGGTGAGGAGCTGCCTTCATGGCGGAGCTTGAACCAAGGAATTTCCTGCAACCTTGTCTGCTCCTGCTGTTGAGGGAGCAGCCCGACCACGGCTATGAGCTCGCTGCCCGTCTGCGCCCGATGCACGACGGTGATGGCGACGCGGGCGGGGTGTATCGCGCGCTCCGTGGTCTCGAGCGGCAGGGCCTCGTCCGTTCGGAATGGCAGACCTCGGATGTAGGGCCCGCGCGGCGCACCTACTACGTCACGCCCGACGGCATCCAGAGCCTCGAAGCGCAGGCTCAGGGTCTGAGCCAGATTCATGAGGCGTTACACGTGTTCATGGAGCGCTATGCACGTGTGGTCGCCGCCGATGGGCGGGGCTGTCCTGAGGTCAGCCGACACGCCCCTCGAGCTGATGGCAACGGCTCCAGCGGTCGCGTTCGCGCGGCGCGATCAGCCGATCTCCGAGCTGGCCGTTGAGCCGATATCTCCGGGAGGGAGCGGACGCGCCGAGCACGTCCAGCACCGGTCCACCTGACTCTCACGACGCCCCTGCGGGGCGGACGCCGAGCACGGCGTCGAGGACCGCGCTGAACGACGTCCACTCGGTGCGCTGCTCGGCCAGCGCGCGCCGCCCGGTCCGGGTGAGGCGGTAGGTACGTCGGTCGCGTCCGCCGACGGTGCTCCAGGATCCGGACAGCCAGCTCGCCCGCTCCATCCGGCGCAGCGCCGGGTACACCGTGCCGGTCGGCAGGTCCAGCGCGCCACCGCTGCGGATCTGCAGGGCTTCGATGATTGCGTACCCGTGCAGCGGCCCGTCCTCCAGCACCGCCAGCACCAAGCCGTCGAGGTGGCCGCGCACTGAATCGGGTTTCACAGGTAGCGATCATACTCGTGGCATCCGCCGGTATCCGGGTCCGGAGCAGGGGCATCCCGGATGTATATGTAGACAACCAACTTATATTCGGACGGTGACCACGACCCTCGAGACGCCGCGAGCCGGACCCCGCGTCACGCTCTGGCTGCTCCGGCTGCTGATCACCGCGCACCTGCTCGCGGTGCTGTGCCAGCCCGTGCTGGCCGGCCTGTTCCTCACCGGCGACGTCGACGCCATCACCCTGCACGCGACGATCGGGAGCTCGCTGGCCGCGGTCGGCCTCGCCGTCGTCGGTGCGACGCTGGCCTACGTGATCGGCGGCCGCGGCCGGTTGTGGGTGCTCCCGGTGGCCACGGCGCTGTTCCTCGCCGACGGCTTCCAGATCGGCGCGGGTTACGACCGCCGGCTCCAGCTGCACATTCCCCTCGGGGTGGCGATCGTCGTGACGACGGCGCTGCTCACGGTGTGGATCTGGAGCCCGGGCGCACGCCGGTCCCGGAGGAGCCGATGAGTCCGGTGATCTCCCGGCGTGGGTTCTTGGGTCTGGTCGGCGGCGGCGCCGCGCTGGCGGGTCTGGCGGGTTGCGGGATCGGGAGCCCGTCCGGGCAGACCGGCGAACGGCTCGCGAGCGCGCTGCCCCTGCCACGGCCGTACCGGGTGCCGCTGACCGTGCCGCGCGTCGCCCGCCCGACCGGCACGGACGCGTCCGGTGCCGCGGCCTACGAGATCACCCAACGGGTCGCCGAGGTGGAGATCCTGCCCGGGATGCGGACGCCGGTGTGGGGCTACGACGGAATCTTTCCTGGGCCGACGTTCGAGACCTGGCGCGGTGCACCGGTGATCGTGCGACACCGCAACGAGCTGCCGGTACCCACGGTCGTCCACCTGCACGGCGGGCACACCCCGGCCGAGCACGACGGCTGGCCGCTGGACCTGGTACTGCCATCCGGCGACTCCGGGAACTGGCAGCACCACGGCATGGCCGGTGACGTCGCTGCAGGTGTCCGCGAGTACCGCTACCCGATGACCCAGCGTGGCGCGACGCTCTGGTATCACGACCACCGGATGGACTTCACCGGCCCAGCCGTGTATCGCGGTCTCGCCGGGTTCCACATCGTGCGCGACGACGTCGAGGATGCACTGCCGCTGCCCCGCGGGGATCGCGAGCTGCCGCTGATGATCTGCGACCGGTCCTTCGCCGCCGACGGCTCCTTCGCCTACCCCGCACTGGACCGCACGCTGCGTACGGTCGCGGGCGTCGAGGCCGACTGGATGGAGGGCGTACTCGGCGATGTCGTGCTGGTCAACGGAGCCCCGTGGCCGGTGCATAACGTCGACGCGGCGCGCCACCGGCTGCGCATCCTCAACGCGGCCAACGCGCGGCGCTTCCGCCTCGCGCTGCGGGTGTCTGGCGGGCCGGCTCTGCCGATGGTGCAGATCGGGTCCGACGGCGGGCTGCTGGCCGTGCCGGTCGAGCATCGGGCGATCGACGTGGCGCCGGGCGAGCGGTTCGACGTGGTGGTGGACTTCGGAGCGGTTCCGGTCGGCACCGAGGTCACGATGGTGAACGAGCTGGGGGAGGATCGCGCAGGTGACGTCATGCGGTTCCGCGTGGTGCGCCCCGCCCGCGACGACAGCTGGGTGCCAGAGCGGCTCACGGACGTCGAGCCGCTCGTCCCCGGTTCGACGCGGCGGGAGTTCGTGTTCACCCGCGGCGATGTCGGCGACCACCGCGGTTGGACGATCAACGAGCAGCCCTTCGACCCGGACGGCTCGTTGGCCGACATCCCACTCGGAGAGACCGAGGTCTGGCGGTTCCGCACCGATCTGCACCACCCCGTGCACGTGCACCTCGACCCGTTCCAGGTGCTTGCCCGCGACGGGCGGGAGTCGGGCCCGTTCGACGCCGGCTGGAAGGACACCGTCGACGTGCGGCCGGGGGAGATCGTGGACGTTGCGGTGCGGTTCATGCAGTTCCGGGGCCGGTATGTCCTGCATTGTCACAATCTGGAGCACGAGGACATGGCGATGATGGGGGTGTGCAGGACAGTGTGAAGGAGCTGACGATGGCGGCGATCCGGACCGGCCGAGTGGGATCACGGCGTCGGCGGGGCTGCCCCCCGCCCGCTCGACCAGATGCGCGCGCCGAGGGTGCCGGCTTTGACCTCATGGCGCCGGTCCCGGTAGGACTGCGCCAGCATGGATTCGGCGTCGTGACCGACGTCCAGCGCCAGGCAGGGCTGGCGGAACTCGCAGAGCTCGCAGCGCGTGGTCGAGGGGTTCGGGTACGGCCGGGTCGCCGGATCGATCATCTCGCTGAGCTGGTCGGCCAGCCGTTCGCCGAAGGCCGCCACCTCGACCTGCTGCCGCGGCACCTGCACCCGCCGGAAGCCGTCGCCGAGCTGGATCCGCAGATCGTACTCGACGGAGGTGGTCTCCCACATCTCGGGAACCGCCCCGCCGCCACCGTGCTGGGCCACCGTGCTGCGCGGTCCCCGTGGCGGTGACGTGATCACCGGCTCGTCCACCAGCAGTTCGTTGTAGATGGTTCCCTTGACGTGCAGTCCGGGGTTGTCCTGCTCCCATGCCCAGCACCAGGACAGGCAACGGTCGTCGCGCAGCACGGCTTCCGGGTCCGGCCACACTCCGCGGACGAACCGATGCTCGACCATCCAGTAGCCGTTCTCCCCGTCCATCGCCAGGAGGTCGGCGCGGTCCCGGTACCGGACCGGCCGCATACCCACGCCGAGGTCCCGGCCGGGCCGCCGCGGGTCGGGGACCTGGACGTCGATCTCGGTAGCGACCTTGAGCGGGGCGAACTCGTCGACGGTCGGGGCCCAGCCCAGGTACGCCTCGACGATGGCGAGGCCCAGCTCCGCGCGCTCCGACGCGGAGCGCATCAGGTCGGGTGGCAGGTCGGTGAGCTGGTGAGCGACCAGGTACTCGCTGCGTCGGGCGGCGATCGACTTGGCGAACGCCTGACGCACCAGTGGCAGCACGATCGTCGGTGCCCAGTCCCACATCCCGGGGAAGTAGTAGACGGCGAGTGCGTCGCGGATCGCCTGGTCCAGCTCAACGAGTTGGGTGGGTCGGGCCGGTTCCCGATTGCCACGTTCTCGCGCCGCGAAGTCCCACGCCCGGCGGCAGCTCAGAAACGTCAGGCGATCCTCGGCCGGGATGACGTGGTGCAGATTCATGGTTCAGTGCCCGTGTGGCCAGGGTTGGTCGAGCGGCCATCTGCACCGATCGATACCGCCGATCATCGACTCCAGCTCCTCTCGCAGGTCGGCGAAGAACGCTGCGCCGTCGGCCACTCCCGGCCACCGGCCCGAGTAGTAGATCCAGGCGTCCGGCGAGGGCAGGCCAGGGGTGCTATGCGGCGGTTGGGACGGATCGCAGACCACGCACCAGGTATACGTCGTGCCGGTGCGAGCGAGATACGTCAGCTCACCGGAGTTCGGCGGATCGGCCAGGATCTCGGCCGATAGTTCCTCCCAGTCCACGCTGCGCCTCCGCGCGGGCTCAGTGGTTGGTACGCTGCCGCAGCCAGTCGTACCAGGCCTGGAGACCATCACCGCGGGTAGCGGAGATTTCCAGTGTCTCGACGTCCGGTCGCACCCGGCGGGCACTGGCGATGCAGCGCGTCACGTCGAAGTCGACGTACGGTAGCAGGTCGATCTTGTTGATCAACACCAGGTCTGCGGTGCGGAACATGTGCGGGTACTTGAGGGGCTTGTCTGCGCCCTCCGTCGCCGACATGATCACCACGCGGCCGGCCTCGCCCAGATCGAACAGGGCCGGGCAGACAAGGTTGCCGACGTTCTCCACGAACAGCAGGGAGCCCCGCTCGGGAGCCAGCACCGCCAGGCCCTGCGCCACCATGTCCGCGTCGAGGTGGCAGCCGGCCCCGGTATTGATCTGGATGGCCCGCGCGCCGGCGGAGCGGATCCGTTCGGTGTCGAGCACCGTCTCCTGATCGCCTTCCAGCACCGCGCAGGACAGCTCACCGCCGAGGTCGCGGATGGTGCGCTCCAGCAGCGTGGTCTTCCCGGAGCCCGGCGAGCTCATCAGGTTGAGCGCGACGATGTCCCGTTCGGCGAGCCAGCGGCGGTTGTGGACTGCCAGGTCGTCGTTCTTGGCCAACAGATCGATTTCGAGCGCCACCGTGCGCGGCTCCGGCGTGTGGTGGAGCGCCACGGGATACGGCGCGTGGTCGGGGGCATCGTCATGTGAGTGGCCGTGACCGTGATCGTGATCCCCGTGACCGTGACCGTGACCGTGACCTCCGTGATCGTGACCGTGATCCCCGTGTTCATGTCCGTGTCCGTGCGCCGGGTCCTCCACCCGGACTCCCGCACCGGCACACCCGCAGGTTGCGCACATGCTCAGACCACCTCCACTTCCCTGATTCGTAGTTCGGTGCCGCCCAGGACCGCAACGTCGGCGCTGCCGCAGTCGCACAGCGGCAGCACCTCGCCGGTGTCGAAGTCGGCCTTGCATGACCGGCAGTGCGCCCGGCCCGGCGGTTCGTCGATCTCCAGGTCGGCACCCTCGCACGTTGTCCCGACGGCGACCATCTCGAAGCAGAACCGCATCGAGTCCGGCACGATCCCCGACAGCCGTCCGACCTCGAGCCGGATCCGGCGCACCGGCGCGTCCCGCATCCGCTGCGTCACCGCCGTGACGACGCTCTGAGTGATCGACAGCTCGTGCACGGGACCTCAGCAGATCCGGGGAAGGGGATCCCCGACCAGCAGGTCCACGATCCGCGTCCCGCCGAACGTCGTGCGCAGCAGCACCAACCCGGGCGGATCGTCCTTCACCGTTCCGATCACCGCGGCGTCCGCCCCGAGCGGGTGGGCGGTCAGCGCCGCCATCGCGGCGTCGGCCCGGTCCGGGGCGACGACGGCCACCAGCCGGCCCTCGCACGCGACGTACAGCGGATCGATCCCGAGCAGCTCGGACGCACCGTTGACGACCGGGCGCACCGGCACCGAACTCTCGTCGAGCACCACCGCGACCTGTGACGCGACGGCCACCTCGTTGCAGATCGTCGCCACCCCACCGCGGGTGGCGTCGCGGAGCAACCGGACCCCGTCGCCGGTCGCGTCGAGCAGGTTCGCGGTGAGCTCGTGCAGCGGCGCGGTGTCAGAGACGATGTCGGCGTCGATGTCGAGCTCGCCGCGGGCCAGCATGACGGTGATGCCGTGATCGCCGATCGGGCCGGACACGATCACGACGTCACCCGGCTCCGCCGCCGCGGCGGACAGCACGGTCGGGCGCTCCAGCAGCCCGACTCCCGCCGTGGTGATGTAGCAGCCGTCGGCCTTGCCGCGTTCGACCACCTTGGTGTCGCCGGTGACGATCTGCACCCCGGCGGCCTGCGCGGCGGCGGCCATCGAGGCGACGATGCGCTGCAGGTCGGCGACCGGGAAGCCCTCCTCCAGGATGAACCCGCACGACAGGTACAGTGGCCGCGACCCACACATCGCGAGGTCGTTGACGGTGCCGTTGACGGCAAGGTCGCCGATGTCGCCGCCGGGGAAGAACAGCGGCGAGACCACGTAGGAGTCGGTGGTGAACGCCAGCCGCCCCGCCGCCGCTCTGCCGGATTCTTCGGCTCCGCCGAGGGTCAGCGATGCCCCGTCCTCCAGCTGCTCGAGCACCGGGTTGCGGAAGGCGTCGAGGAACACCGCCTCGATCAGCGTCTGGGTGGCCTTGCCACCGGCGCCGTGAGACAGCGTGATCCGCTTCTCCTTGATCTTCGGCTTGCGGGCACGGGCCTTGGCGATTCGGGCGAGCACCTGCTCCTCACGGGTGAGATGCTCGGCGCCCGCGTGCGCGGCGACGGCCTCCTCCGCCCAGTTGGCGCGGGTCGGGATGCTCGGGCCGAGATCCTGCGCCCTGCTCTTGCTCGATCCGGCAAGCAGATCTTCGGTCACGAGTGCGTCGCCTCCTTGACGCGCTCCCGGCTGAACCGGCCGAAGTTGTAGTACGCCGCGCATGCGCCCTCGCTCGACACCATGCAGGTGCCGATCGGTGTCTCCGGGGTGCACGCGGTGCCGAACACCTTGCACTCCCACGGCTTGAGCACGCCCTTGAGCACCTCGCCGCACTGGCACGCCTTCGGGTCGGCCACCCGTACCCCGGGCACGTTGAAGATCCGCTCGGCATCAAAGGCAGAGTAGGCGGATCGAACCTGCAGGGCGGACTGCGAGATGAAGCCCAGCCCACGCCACTCGAAGTGCGGCCGCAGCTCCATCACCTCGCCGATCACCTGCAACGCCTTCGGGTTGCCGTCCCACGGTACGACCCGGGAGTACTGGTTCTCCACCTCGCAGCGGCCCTCGGAGAGCTGCAGGAGCAGCTGGTAGACCGACTGCAAGATGTCCAGCGGCTCGAACCCCGCGCAGACCAGTGGCTTGCCCTCGCGCGCGGAGATGAAGTCGTAGGGGCGACAGCCGATCACCGTGGACACGTGGCCCGGGCCGATGAAACCGTCCAGACGCAGGTCCGGCGAGTCCAGGATGGCCTTGATCGCCGGGATGATCGTGACGTGGTTGCAGAAGATCGAGAAGTTCTCGATGCCCTCGGCTGCCGCGCGGAGCACCGTCATGGCCGTGGACGGGGCGGTGGTCTCGAAGCCGATTGCCATGAAGACCACGCGCTTGTCCGGGTTGCGCCGGGCGACCTTCAGCGCGTCCAGCGGCGAGTAGACCATCCGGATGTCCGCACCCGCAGCCTTCGAGTCGAAGAACGACCCGCGTCCGCCGGGCACCCGCATCATGTCACCGAACGAGGTGAGGATGACGTCATCGTGCTCGGCGATCGCGATCGCGTCGTCCACCCGACCCATCGGGATCACGCAGACCGGACAGCCCGGCCCGTGGACCAGGGAGACCGTCTCCGGCAGGTAGTCCTCCAAGCCGTGCTTGTAGATCGTGTGAGTATGGCCGCCACATACCTCCATGAACTTGTAGTGACGGCCCGGCTCGCACAGCGCAGCGATCTTAGTCGCCAACACCCGGGCGGTACCGGCGTCGCGGAATTCGTCGACGAACTTCATCTCGACCCCGTATGGCTAGGTGATATCAGAGGTGGCAAGTGCCTCGAGCTCTTCGGTGTAGGCGTCGCCCAGACCGGTGAGAAAGTCGAGTGACGCCTTGGCTTCGGCCTCGTCGATCTTGGAGAGGGCGAAGCCTACGTGGATGAGGATCCAGTCACCGGGTGCCAAGTCGAGCACCCCATCGTCGCGGAGCAACCCGATGTTCACCGCTCGCTTGACGCCCTCGACGCTGACCATGGCCAGGTCCTCGTTCTCGGCCATCAGCTCGATCACCTCGCCGGGAATGCCCAGACACATGTCGCGCCTCCTTGTTCGATGGGACCCCGTCCTTCGGGGGTGCACGGGGACGACGTCCCCGTGGGAGTTACATCTCGCGGATCGCGCGGTAGCGGGCGATCTCGTCGCGGGACGCGACCGTCATCCCGATAGCTCCCGCGGCGACGACAAACAGAATGAAAAGCGACAGTTTGCGGATCATTGAAGTGTTCCTTCCCAGGTGAGGATTCGGTTGTCGAGCAGTTGGTTGGTGAGGTCGACGACCAGCTCGAGCGCGGGTTCGACCGCGGCGGCGACCGGCGCGCTGAGCCCGATCGCCTCGTCGAGCACTCCGGGTTCGCAACCGACCACGAGCACCTTGTCCACTGGTCGTTCGATGCCCATCGAGGCGGCCAGCCCGTCGAGCAGCGCGAGCACGGCGCCGGGTTCCATCCCGTGCGCATCCAACGCCGCGGTACCGTCGGTCGGCGCGTCCAGATCGTGCTCCAGTGCGTAGATGGTGCCCGGGGCACCACCGCGACGGGTGGCGTCGACGAGCACCAGCGCGTCATAGCCGTCGAGGAGTTGGTAGGCCAGGTGCATCCCGCGGATGCCGACGTCGACGATCTCGACGCCCTCGGGCAGCCCACCGCGCTCCTGGAGCCGGCGGACCACCTCCACACCGAAGCCGTCGTCGGACAGGAAAATGTTGCCGATCCCGGCGACCAGCACCCGGCCGGTCATCGGAGGACTTCGATCTCGTCCGGCCGGAAGTAACGGAACCGGCCGTGGGCGAGCTGCATCTCCGCGGCGGGGTCGCCGTCGATCGACACGGCGACGTGCACCCCGCCGTCCACGTCGTGCACGACGGCCTGCACGGTGGCAGCCATGCCGTCGAGGAAGCGGTCCTGTGCGTCGCTGCTGTGGCCGGGACGCAGCACCACAGCGCTGCCCTTGGCCACCGGTGAACCGCCGACCAGCACGGAGTCGGTGTCCGGGTTCACCGAGGAGTCCGCGCCCGGGTCCCACCACGGCACTCGATCCGGCGGCTGTTCCGCCGGGCTGTCCGCGCCGAACGCGGGGTTACCGGTGTCGAAGACCGGGATGCTCGTCGAGGCGGCCGTGGCCGGTCGCAGCGAGCGGATCGCGCCGTGCAGGCGTTCCAGGATCTCCGGTGGCATGGCGTCGACGGCGTCGATGATGCTGGCGGCGCGGGGGTCGGTGGCGCGGGCCTCGGTCTTCTCCTCATCGGTCAGCACCAGGGTGCGCAGGGTGAGGATCTCGTCGTTCTCCAGCCCGTCGAAGAGATTGATCGTGCTCTCGGGGGCGAGCTGTGGATGATCGGCCAGGATGATCGGGGAGGACAGCACGAGGTCGCTGCGGTCTTCAGGCCCGGCGAGCACCGGCCAGGTGTGTTCGTTGACGCATTCCTTGGTCATCCCCTCGGCCCAGCGTGGTGGGTCGGTCAGGGAGAGGAACGTGCCTGGCCCCATGGCGAGCAGCGTGTGCGCGGCGATCAGCGAGGTCTGCAGCACCTCCTCGCGGGGTGCGTCCGGGGCGCATTCGCTGTCGTTGACGACGTCCAGACGCAGCCGGTACACGAGGTACGGGCCCGGTAGGTCGGTGGCCGACACGACGATCCGTCCCGCGACGGGCCAACTGCGGCGGACCAGCAGGCCCGCTACGGTGCCGGTGGCGTCGCGCAACTCCTCGGTGGAGTCCTGGGCCGGTAGCTCGATCGGGACGGTCTGCTCGCCGGCGAGCAGGTCGTCCAGCGCCAGTACGGCGTCGATCTCGCGCGGGATGCCCTCCTCGAACCGCAGGTGACGGACGCCGTCGACGATCAGCTCGTCGACGGGAGCACCGTCGGGCGTGCGCAGGGAGCGGGCCTGCAACTGCAAGCACCGCAGCCGGATCCGCAGCCGGCCGGCCGTACCGGGCTCCAGCAGGCATTCGGTGCGGTTGCGGCTCGGCTCGGTGGTGTCACCGGCCGGGGTCAGGACGCCGAACTGCCAGCGCAGCCGGTTCTTCTGGGCCGACGCGCGATAGGGATAGAGCAGGTAGCCCTCGAACAGCACCGCGTCGGCGACCGCGGCCACCTCGTCGAGCACGTCGGTGGAGTCGCCCCGGAGCCGCGTCACGTCTGCTCACCCGCTTCCTTGAGCAGCCGCTCGAGCGTGTCGTCCCAGGTGGGGATGACCCGCGCCGAGCGATAGGCGGACAGCGCGTCCAACGTGGCGGTGCTGATCCGCACCCACGTCGCGCCGGGGTAGTGCTCGTCCATCGCCGCCCGCCAGGTCGCGACCGGCAGGCGGTAGGTGGCCTCGGCGTGCCAGTCGACCAGGCCGACCTGCACACCGGTGGGGCCCGCGTAGAAGACCGTGCCGGAGAACAGCAGCAGCAGCGGCACCTCCCCCTCGCCCAGACCGTGGAAGTACTTCGTGCCGGCGATGTCGAGGTCGTAGGTGAGCGGCAGGTTCAGCGGCACGGTCGTCTCGCCGGTGAACCCGGTGACGGTCAGGCCGATCGTGGCCAGTTGCAGCGGGTTGAGGGTCTCGCCCCAGCGCGAGGGCTCCCCGAACAGGTCGACGAGCTTGGCCGACTCCTCGGCGGTGTAGGTCCGCCCGCGCGGCTCGATGCGGATCTGGCAGCGCAGGGCCACCGAGTGGATCTGGTGGCCGCTGTCATCGGCGACAGTGAGATCGAGCAGCAGCGAGGGCCCGGCCGCGTAGGGCTCCGGCCGGGCGCCAGTGCACGCGAAGCGCAGCACCTCAGGCCTCCGACCTGGATCGGCCAGCCGATTCGGCCGGCTGGGTGTGACCGTCCGGCAAAGCCGGCTCGGTATGTCCCTGTGGTTCGAGCAGCTCCGCCTCGGCGCGCATGGCGTCGAAGAAGTTGTCGATCTCGCGCCAGGCATCCGGACCGCCGTCGAAGCCGCGCCAGTGCATGCGGACCAGACCGACCAGCCGATAGCAGGCGTCGATCGGCACCAGCAGGCACTCGGACGGCCCTTCGGAACGATCTGCCGAACCGGGACCCGAGGCGCCGCGGCGGACCAGCAGTGCCTCCACGTCGGGTTCCAGCTCGGCGGCGAGCCGGCCGGAGCCGACCCCCGACGTCCAGGCTTCGAGGCCCAGCTCGCTCTCGGTTGCGCCGGCCGGGCTGGGATAGCAGGCGATCATCTTCTCCTGGGCGGAGTTGTTCAGGAAGAACGCCATCCCGACCGGGATCTGTAGGGCGTCCCACTGGGCATCGGTGAGCTGGAAGTCCGGATCGGAGAGGTACCGGTCGGGAACCCGACGGTAGCCACCCCCGCCGGCTCCCGGGTTGCTGAACAGGAAGCCGCACGGCCCGCAGGCACAGATCATCCGGCGTTCGGCGACCTGCACCAGGTGCGGGTGCTGCGCCGGCACCGGCGTGGCGCACATTTCACAGACCTCACGCGCCGGCTCCCGGTCAGGCTCGACCAGGAACCGGCGCAGTGATGGGAGGAGAGAACTCACGAGGAAACCTTCTCGGGCGGTCGGAAACCGATCTGCATCAGCGCCGGCCCGGCGGGGGCGGCGTCGAACACGACCCCGCCCACCTCCGGTGCCAGCTCGCTGATCGCGGCGGCGACGATGTCCTTGATGGTGTCCATCCCGCAGCCACCGCCGCCCACTATGACATGGACCATGCCGTCGGCGTCGATCTCACCGAGGCTGATCCCGGTGCCGTGGGAACCGAGCTTGCGGCGCGCGGTGTCCATCGCGTGCCCCAACCGTTGCTCGACCCCCACCGGGTGCAGGTCGTGCAGTGCGAGCAGGCCCGCCACCAGTGGATCGGCGGCCATCCGGTGCACGACCGTGTCCCCGGCGCCGGCCCGGACGACCGCGACCATCTGCTCCAGGCCGGAGCCGTAGAACTTCATCAGGACGCGGACGAGTTCCTCGGCCGCGTACCCGACTGCCGGGCCTCCTTCGGAGGTGATGTTCTCGAGTAGCTCCTCGATTCGTTGGGCGAGTCCGGACGGGTCCAGGTCGGTGGACGCCATCTCAGATGTTGTTGAGCATCGAGGGTGACGTCATCCGGTGCAGTGGCTTCCCGTCGCCCTTGTACATGTGCACACCACAGGGCAGGCAGGGGTCGAAGCTGCGCACTGCGCGCATGATGTCGATGCCCTTGAAGTCGGCGTCGCGGCTCTCCTCGAAGATCGGCGTGTTCTGCACGGCATCCTCGTAGGGACCGGGTGTGCCGTAGACGTCGCGGACGCTTCCGTTCCATGGTGTCGGCGGGTACGGGTGGTAGTTCGCGATCTTCCCGCCGCGGATCACCATGTGGTGGCTGAGCACGCCGCGGACCGCCTCGGTGAAGCCGACGCTGATCGACTCGTCCGGCACCTTGAACTTCTGCCAGGTCTTCGTGTGCCCGGCCCGGACCTCAGCGAGAGCCTTCTCGATGAAGTGCAGCGCGCAGGCGGCCGCGTAGGCCTGGAAGTAGGTGCGGGCCCGGTTGCGCTCGATGGCATTGGACAGGGGACGCCCCTGCTTGTCCACCGGGCACTTCCACTCGTAGTTCGCCTCGGGCCGCAGGACGGTCTTCGGCAGGTGGATCTTCACGCTGGTTCCGGTGGCCTTGACGAAGCCGATGTCCACCAGGCCGCCCAGGGCCGTGGCCCAGAGCCGGGCCAGCGGGCCACCGCCGGTGTCCAACGCGAGGTGGTCCTTGCCGTCGAACCAGCGCGGCGACATCGTCCAGCTGTACTTGTCGTCGAAGTCGCGCTTCTGCGGGGCCGGGATCGTGTGCTGGTTCCACGGGTGGCGACGGTCGACCGGGTTGCCCAGGGGGTCGTGCGTCGCGAAGGTCTCCTGGTCCTCCCAGTCACGGTAGAACGAGTGGCCGAGCAGGATCCGGATTCCGAGGTTGATCTCGACCAGGTCGTTGGTGACGAGCTTGCCGTCCACGACCACGCCCGGGGTGACGAACATCTTTCGTCCCCAGTTGGTCATGGTCTGGTACCGGAAGTCGCAGTGGTCCGGGTCGTTGAACGCACCCCAGCAGTTCAGCAGCACCCGCCGCCGGCCGACCTCCTCGTACCCGGGCAGCGCCTGGTACATGAAGTCGAACAGGTCGTCGTGCATCGGCACGACGCGCTTCATGAACTCCACGTAGCGCATGAGCCGGGTGTAGTAGTCGGTGAAGAGCTGGATCGTGGCCACCGTGCCGACGCCGCCCGGGTAGAGCGTGGAGGGGTGCACGTGGCGACCCTCCATCAGGCAGAACATCTCCCGGGTGTAGC
>JBOHEO010000033.1:0-36075 GCA_050701055.1 Pseudonocardia sp.
GTGCCCGCACCGTCCCGGCCTGGCGGGACGGGACGGGCGAGTGGCACGCCTGCGACCCGGTCCGAGCCCTGATCGGTGTGCTCTCTGTCAGTGAATGACGTTGGCGCGTGCTAGGAAGGGGACGTGGTCTACGACAGCCCCGTCCGCGTTGCGCGGCGCCCCCGGCGGGTCTGCGTGCTGTCCGTGCACACCTCGCCCCTGGAGCAACCGGGCACCGGCGACGCGGGCGGCATGAACGTCTACATCGTGCAGACCGCGATCCGGATGGCGCAGCGCGGCGTCGACGTCGAGATCTTCACCCGGGCCACCTCCTCCGAGCACGCCCCGGTCGTGGAGCTGGTGCCCGGCGTGCTGGTCCGGCACGTGGCCGCGGGACCGTTCGAAGGCCTCGGCAAGCACGACCTGCCCACCCAGCTGTGCGCGTTCACCGCCGGTGTGCTGCGCACCGAGGCCCGGCACGAGCCCGGGTACTACGACGTGGTGCACTCCCACTACTGGCTCTCCGGGCAGGTCGGCTGGCTGGCCCGCGACCGGTGGGGCGTGCCGCTCGTGCACAGTGCACACACCCTCGCCCGGGTGAAGAACGCCGCGCTCGCCGCGGGCGATGTGCCCGAACCGGTGGTGCGGGTGATCGGCGAGGACCAGGTGGTCGTCGAGGCCGACCGGCTGATCGGCAACACCGACGCCGAGACAGGCCAGCTCGTCGAGCTCTACGGCGCCGATCCGCGGCGCACCGTGGCCATCCCGCCCGGCGTCGACCTGGTCCGCTTCATCCCGGGCGACCGCGGCGCTGCGCGGCGTGGGCTCGGGATCGACCCGGGCGCGGTCGTGCTCGCGTTCGTCGGACGCATCCAGCCGCTCAAGGCCCCGGACGTGCTGCTGCGGGCCGCCGCGGAGCTGCTGCGCCGCGACCCGACGTTGCGCTCCAGGCTTGTCGTCCTGGTGGCGGGCGGCCCGTCCGGCAGCGGGCTGGCCGAGCCGACCGCCCTGCAGTGGCTCGCCGGCTCGCTCGGGCTCGCCGACGTGGTGCGGTTCCTGCCACCCCAGGCCGGCCATGAGCTCGCGGAGGTCTTCCGGGCCGCCGACGTGGTCGCGGTGCCCAGCCACAACGAGTCCTTCGGGCTCGTGGCGCTGGAGGCACAGGCGTGCGGCACCCCGGTGGTGGCGGCCCGCGTCGGCGGGTTGCCGGTGGCGGTGGCCGACGGTCGTTCCGGTCTGCTCGTGCCCGGGCACGGCGCGGGGCAGTGGGCCGACGCGCTGGGCGCCGTGGCGTTGCACCCCCAGTGGCGCGACCGGCTCGGCCGCGGCGCCGTCCGGCATGCCCGCCGCTTCTCCTGGGACCGCACCACCGACGCCCTGCTGGACACCTACGCGGGCGCGGCCGCGGAGTACGTCCACCGCCACGGTGGGCTGGTTCCGGCCGCCGCCGGGGTCTGACCGTCTCCGGATGGGCGTCGACGAGGTGGCGGAGTCCATCGCGGCGGCGCTGCGCGGCCTGGAGGTCGACCATCATCGCCCCGGGCGGGGGCAGTTCCTGACGACGTTGCCCGGTGCCAACCGCCTGCAGACGCACTGCTGGCTGCTGGTTCGCGAGCACTCCCTGTTCGTGCAGGCGTTCGTGTGCCGCCGCCCCGATGAGGCTCACGACGCCGTCTACCGGTTCCTGCTCCAGCGCAACGCCCGGCTGTACGGGGTGCACTACGCCCTCGATCGCATCGGTGACATCCACCTGATCGGCCGGATCGGGCTGCACGCCGTCACCGCCGACGAGCTGGATCGGGTCCTCGGGCAGGTGCTGGAGGCCGCGGACGGCGACTTCAACCCGCTTCTGGAGCTGGGCTTCGCGACCTCGATCCGCCGGGAGCACGCGTGGCGGTCGGAGCGTGGGGAGTCGCTGGCCAACCTGCAGGCGTTCGAGCACCTGTTCGACTGACCCCACGTCGGATATGATCTTCGACGCCGGGCGGGTGGTCGGCGATCTCCCCGGCCTTCCGCATCCGGTCGCGGCGACTCTCGAATTCCTCCTTCAGGTTTGCATGGTCGATGTAGGAACGTCAGTCCGACTTCAGGGGAAGCACCATCACATCCATCACCGGCTCGCCGTCGAATGCTGCGACCTTGAACCAATCCCACCGCTCGTACATGGCTTGAGTCGTACTGTCGCGGATAGCGGTCAAGGTCGCAAAGTCCTCTTGCCGGTCGGCCAGCAATTTATCGAGTAGTGCGCGCCCCCAGCCCTGCCCCCGGTATGCTCGGCGCACGTCAAGCTCGATCACGGCAAATTTTGTCGCATCCAAGAGATCTACCGTTGGCTTGGTTGTACCGGCCCACCAGCCCCCGGGCGCGAACGGGAACCCGAAGCTGAAGCCGGCGATCTGGCCGTCTGCATGGACGGTCACCAGCTCAAAGCCTTCTTGGGCGGCCTGCTCCTCCGTCCGCGGGATGAAGTGGTCTCGGCGGTAGATCAGGTAATCATATTCGGGGGACCCGCTGTGTATCTCCTCGTACACTTCCGTCAGTTCGTCAAGCATGGCGAGCGTCTGGGTGCTGTTGTGGCGACGGTAGCTGGGCTCGGTCACGACTTGATCTCCGTCTGGGTACGTGGGAAGGCAAGCAGTTCGCGATAGGCAGTCACATCGGCCCGTTTCCGCGCACCTGCCGCGACGGGCTGCAACACGCGCTGTGCCAACTTGATGATCATGGTCGTACGGTGCACAGGCGGGAGCTTCACAAACGTTGCATGAGCATGCCGGATGCCCTCGGTCACATCACCGGACTGCGTGCGCACGAAGGCCTGCAGCAGTTCGATCTGCACCGGAGTCCGGTAGTTCTCGGCCGGATAGAGAGCCTTGGCTTGCTCGGCGGCGGCGTCCGTCCTGACCGCATCTCCACTGTAGGCATGAACCCACGTCTCGGTGTACCGCAACCGAGTCTCGCCCCACCCGTGTATGGAATCCAGATCATTGCTGATATGGGAGGGAAGCCGGTTCAGTATGTCCTCGGTGCGCGCGAGTTCTTCCCGGGCTGCCTCGCAGCCTCCGGCGACCGCGAGCGCCTGTGCGCGGGCCGTGCTTGCGTGTGCCAGTCCAGAACATGGGTGACCTCGGGCAAGGTCGATTGCGTCAGATGCCTGCCGTAGCACGAGCGGCAGCGGGCTTTGTTCATACAACCCGTGAATGAGTTTTTCGCCGCGTACCCACAGGCGCGCGCCGATATCGCCGGATGTATCGCTCGTCTCTTGCGCCGTTCGCCACCATTGCCGAGCCTCTTCGGTACGGCCGAGGTTGCTGAGCGTCTTGGCCATGATGCCCGACAGTGCACTGGTAACACGGCACCACTCAGGATGCTGGTGGGTAGCACCATATTTTCTCATAGAGCCCATGATGAGACTGACACTGACCAGGTCGGCGGCAAGTTCAACCACGAGCTCCTGCGGGGGAGTGGGTTGATAGGTGTAGCCGTACTCGACCACCCGTTCTTCCCAGTACTGTACGTCCCGGTCGGTTGCCATGAGTGCGTCGCTCACACTCGCGCGGATGGTTTCCAGTGCGATACCGGACGGCGAGGCCGCGATAGCGGCCCCAAGAATAGTCAAATCCTGCAGAAGCCGACGTCGCTCCACGTTGTCCTCCTCGTCCACTGCATGAGCGTCGGCACCCATACTGGTGTGACCCGGCTGCGTGCCAACCTGAAGCAGCCTGACTCGCTCAAAGCTGTGCCCCGAATGCCCGCCCGGGTCAGCAGTCTCTCGATCCGGCAACCGCGGCGGATGTTGCTGCTCGTTCAGAACGTTGCCGGTGTCGTCATCGTTGCCGGCCGGCTGAGGGACGGGCATCGTCGCCGGCTGAGCGGAAGCACTGCCCGCCGGGATGGGGGCGCCGAGGCCGGCCAGGAGGCGCCTATACACGCTCTGTGGGCGCCTGACCGCACCGGTCTCCCACTTGCCGATGAGCCGGACGTCCAACCGCGTTCCGCGATCTTCCTTCGTCTCGAACGCAAGCCGGACTAGCTGGTCGACAAGCTCCTGCTGGGACCAGAGCTTCACATCCTCTCGCCACCTGCGCAGCTGCTCCCCCCAGGGAAGAACCGAGTCGCCGGCCATCCAGCACCCTCCATTTCTCTTGCCGTGCCGGATGGAGCCGCCTTGACGGGGGTTTGACCGGCTGTGTCCCGTGTCTGTCCTGTACGCACTTCCCCGCCCATCGTAGCGAGGCGGCGACCCTGCGGTGGGCGGTGGACGGCCCCTGTGGGAGAGGACGTCAGCAGCAGGAACAGAGGCCGGGCCACCACCCAATACCGGCCAGTGCACCGGTATTGGGGCGCCGAATCGTGCGAGAAGGCGTTGGGCAGGCAGGTTCGAATCGTCGATGTCGGTGTCCATCCCAGCACTCCTCCTGACCTCTACCGCCGTGTTCGAGGCTGTTTTACGGGCTTTGACCGGATCCGACCGGCGCGGGTCCTGACTTTTTCTGGGCTTACCCCAGATCGTATCGGCATGGAATTCGACCCCTTGAGCTGCTGGTCGGCGCGAGACTCAGCCCCCTTTGCTCTCGCGTCGACCAGCGACCGCCACTGCGTCAGAGAGGACAGCGGCCAGTGAATCCGGCGCGTGACCAACCAGCCCGACCACCTCTCCGCTCGCCGGCGCCGTGCGCGCTCCAGGCCCTGGTGGACAGGGCCCGTCGCCGGCGTCGGGCCCGCCGGGCCGCGCGGGTCACCATCACCTGGCGCGACGAGCTGGCGTATTGGCAAGCGATGCGCCGTGGGAAGCGGGCGATTCGATGACCACCACCCGCCTGCGCGCCATCTGCGGCTCAACCCGGCCATGCGACCGGGTGCAGATCGCGGAGCACACCCTCGTCCCGCCGCTGAGCTGGTCGGACCGGCGACGATGGGCCCCCGAACCCGTCGCCGGTCCGACCGTCCACCCGGAAGAGCCGGTCATGAAGCCCTTGATCTACGGCTACCTCCGGGTCCCCGACGACCTCGACGATCACCAGATACGCCGGATGGAGCGTGGACTTCGGGATCTCGCCCAGGCCGAGGGCTTCTGCTTCGCCACGACCTTTCATGAGCACCAGCCCGGCTACCAGGGTGCCTTCCAGGAACTGACCCGAGAGCTACAGCGAGCCGACGCGCACCACGTCGTCGTGCCCTCCCTCGGACACCTGTCCTTGCACCCGCTCCTGCGGAACATGATGCTCGCGTACCTGGCGCGGGAAGCCGACGCGCACGTGTGGGTGGTGGCACCGTGACGGTTCACCCCCTGCGACGCGCGTGTCTCTCGCAACGATCACCGTCTGGTGCGACGACGCCACGCTGCGTGCGAGGCACCGGCACTCCCGGGCGATATCCGTCCGTTATGTTCGTCGGCCAACCGATGAGCGGCTCGGTGCCGTCCTTGCTCCGACGCCCCGGATGTTCCGGGGGCCGAGGAGGCGATGGCTGTGGGACGGCGGGGCAGGCGCACGGCGGTGCTGGTCGGGTTGGTCGCCGTGCTGGTGGGCGGGTTTGCGGTGGTGCTCATCGACGTCGGGGACGGCAACGGCGGCGCGAGGAGTGACAGCGCGCCGGCTTCGCCGTCGAGTGCGTTGCGCGTCGAGGCGGGGGCGGTGGGGGACGCGTCGACGGCAGGCGTGGTCAGGACCGAGCCGGCGCCGGGCCTGGCCGCCCCGATGCCGGAGGTACCTGCGCCGGGTGTCCCGGTCGGTGGCGTTCAGCGGGCGCTGGTGCGGACCGCGCAGGTGACCGTCGAGGTCGGGGATCCGGCCGCGGGCAGTCGCCAGATCCGCACGGCGGTCGCCGCGGTCGGTGGTTTCGTCACCGAGGAACAGGCCAGCTCGACCGGCGCCTGGGTGGTGCTGCGGGTGCCGGCCGCCGGGTTGGACCGGCTGGTCGAGCAGGTCGGCGGGTTCGGGAAGGTCGTCGAGCAGAGCAGCCAGGTCGTGGACGCCACCGAGGAGGTCGTCGACCTGGACGCGCGGGTGGCGAGCCAGCAGGCCAGCGTCGCCAGGATCCGGGCGCTCCTGGCGCAGGCCGTGTCGATCGCCGATGTGGTGGCCATCGAGTCGGAGCTGGCCCGCCGGGAGGCCGAGCTGGACTCGCTGACCGGCCGGTTGGCCGCGCTTCGCGGGCAGGTGGAGCTCTCCACCCTGACCATCGACCTGCGCGGCACCGGGTCGCCGCCCGCCGAGGATCCCCGCGCGGTCGGGTTCGGTGACGGGCTCGCCGCCGGCTGGGACGGCCTGCGCACCCTCGGCACCGGCGTGGCCGCGGTGATCGGGTTCCTGCTGCCGTTCCTGCCGGTGCTGGCCGTGCTGGCGGGTATCGGGTGGGCCGTCCGGTGGCTGGTTCGCGGGCGCCGGGCTGCTCGGCCGGCGCCGGCCGGAGCAGGAGCTGAATCCGCCGGCGGATCGTGAACAGTGGACGGCTCGTCCGGGTGGTTTGCCCTCTAGTGTTCACCGAACGTGGCCGAACTAGCATGGGCCACCCGACCGGTGCCGGTTCCCCTGGTCCGTTCCGGTCACGGACTAACGCAAAGGAGCGTTGCAGGATGTCCGTTCGCAGCCCGCACCCCGACGTCGAGATCCCCGATGTGTCGGTGTTCGACTTCCTGTTCACCGACTTCGGGGACCGGGCCGACGCACCGGCCTTCGTCGACGGCGGCTCCGGCGCGTCGATCGGCTTCGCCGAACTCAAGGCCATGGTGCTGAAGGTCGCCGCGGCGCTGGCCGAACGCGGCGTCGTCAGCGGCGACGTGGTGGGCATCTTCGCGCCCAACACGCCGTACTACCCGGTCGTTTTCCACGGGATCCTGCGCGCGAACGCGATCGTGACCAGCGCCAACTCGCTCTACACCCCCGGCGAGCTGGCCCACCAGCTCACGGACTCGGGCGCGAAGCTGCTGGTCACGGTGTCGCCGTTCCTGGAACGGGCCAAGGCCGCCGTCGCCGAGGCCGGGCTTCCCGCCGACTCGATCATCGTGCTCGACGGTGCCGAAGGGCATGTCTCGCTGAACGATCTGCTCGGCACGTCGGCCGAGCCGCCCGCGATCGAGGTGGATGCCGGTGACCACGCCGTGCTGCCGTACTCGTCCGGTACCACCGGCACGGCCAAGGGTGTGATCCTCACCCACCGCAACCTGGTGGCGAACCTCTGCCAGATCGAGCCGCTGTTCAAGATCGTCACCGAGACGAAGATCCTCGCCGTCCTCCCGTTCTTCCACATCTACGGGATGACCGTGATGATGAACAACGGCATTCACAACCGTTCGACGGTCGTCACGATGCCCAAGTTCGACCTCCCGGAGTTCCTCCGGATCATCTCCGAGTACAAGGTCGGCTACGTATACATCGCGCCGCCCGTTGCGGTGGCACTGGCCAAGCACCCGATGGTCGACCAGTACGACCTGTCCTGCATCGAGGTGGTCTTCTCCGGCGCCGCCCCGCTCGATGCCGAACTTGGCCGCGCCGTCGCCGAGCGGCTGGGCTGCAAGGTGTTGCAGGGCTACGGGATGACCGAGATGAGCCCGGTCAGCCACGCCATCCCGGACGGCCGCAGCGACGTCGACCTCAACAGTGTCGGCTTCGCGCTCCCGAACATGGAGTGCAAGCTCGTCGACCCGGACACCGGCGAGGAGATCGGGCCCGGTGGGCGCGGCGAGCTCTGGTGCAAGGGGCCCAACATCATGCTCGGCTACCTCAACAACTCCGAAGCTACGGCCGCGATCATCGATGCCGACGGGTACCTGCACACCGGTGACGTGGCGACGGTCGATGCCGACGGGGTCTTCACGATCGTCGACCGGGTCAAGGAGCTGATCAAGTACAAGGGCTACCAGGTGCCGCCCGCCGAGCTGGAGGCGCTGCTGCTCACCCACGACAAGATTGCCGACGCGGCCGTCATCGGGGTGCGCGACGACGAGGGTGAGGAGGTGCCCAAGGCGTTCGTCGTGCGCCAGCAGGCCGGCGCGGACCTCACCGCGGACGACGTGATGACCTTCGTCGCCGAGCGGATCGCGCCGCACAAGAAGGTGCGGGTGGTGGAGTTCATCGAGGAGATCCCGAAGTCGGCGTCGGGCAAGATCCTGCGCAAGGACCTCCGCGCCCGGGAGGCGGCCGCGAGCTGAGCCGACCGACCAGCCGGAACGAGGCGCTGGACAGCACTGAAGCGTCACCACGGCCGTGGCATTGGTCCCGATGGACAGTCACTTCTGGTGATCAATTGCCACGCGGTTGGCCGCTGGTGTCGTGGGCAGCCGGCCACCAGACTCCGGACTAGAACCGGATCCCGCCAGGAAAGGGCGTCTATGAACGGGTGAAGAAGATCATCGTTGAGCAGTTGGGCGTCAAGCAAGAGGAAGTGCTGAACAACGCGAGTTTGTCGACGACCTGGGTGCAGACTCGCTGGACACTGTCGAGCTTGTCATGGCGTTGGAGGAAGAGTTCGACATCGAGATCCCCGACGAGGAGGCCGAAAAGATCACCACCGTCCAAGCCGCTCTCGACTTCATCAGCGCCCAACAGGCCTCCAGAGTGAGGTGCGGGCACCGCGCGGACACCTCCCTCGACGAGCATCAGGCCAGGGAGCACCGACCATGAGCAGCACCGACCAACAAGTCAAGCAGATTGTCGCCGAACAGCTCGGCGTCTCCCCCGACGTCGTCACCAGCCAAGCGTCCTTCGTCGCCGACCTGCACGTTGACGCGCGCCGACCTCGCCGAGTTCGTCCTTACTCCGCCCCACGCCGCCAGGCCTGGAGATGGGAACGACTCGACCTGAGTTTCCGGCCCTGACCTGACACGAGCAACGGTACCCAGCCGTCAGCCGGAGACGGTGCGGGAACCGGGGCCGTCGGGCTGGTACGAACGGCACACTCGCACCGACCTGGCGGGCGAGAGTGCCGCTCGGCCCGGGCGCCACGCCTGGGCCCGTTACAACCCGTGACCATCCGGGGCCGATCGATCACTACGAGTTCGCCTGAGGCTTACCCGAACCAGCTCCGCGGGAATCCGCGTTAGATGCGAGCACGACCGGCAGGCGTTCCTGGACACGAACGTCACGGGCACCCTGGTCCTCCTCGAGGAAGCCGCCGCAGCCGGCGTCGGAGGCCGCGACGACCCCGCAAGCCGATCCGTCTACGGTGCAGTGATCGATGGGGCTCCGCCCGGATCGCCCGGACCCGCCGATGTGTCCGCGGGCAGCAGGGTCGCGAGCTGCTGGTGCACCGCGGCGGTGGTCCGCTCGAGATCAGCGGTGGCGAGCAGGTCCAGCAGCGCGCCGCGCAGCACGCCCAGCACCAGGGTCCGCTGGGCCCGTCCGGCGGTGGTGTCGCGTTCGGTGGGCGGCTGGGCCGCGGCCAGCACGCTCAGCCAGTCCTCGACCGTGGCGCGGGCGAAGCCGGCCCACGGCCCGTCCGGGTCGACCAGGGATCGGGCATAGCCCTCGACCCACAGGGTCAGCAGCGCCCGGTGCTCCTGGTCGGCCAGCCAGGACCAGACGTGCTCGGCCACGACGTCCAATCCCGCGGTCTCTGTCCTGCCCGGGTGGGTCACCCGCTCCAGCAGGGCGAGCTCGTCGGCGCGGGCGCGGGCCAGCAGGGCACGCACCAGGCCGTCCTTGCTGCCGAACAGGTAGAGCAGCACCCGCGGGCTGGAGTCGATCGCGGCGGCGAGCGGACGCAGCGACATCCCACCGAGGCCATGGGCCAGGACGTAGCGGTAGGCCGCCTCGAGCAGCTCGGTGTACCGGACGGACGGGTTGTGCGCTGTGGAGCTCACCGCGCTACCCTCCCACTGAAACGAGTGTTTCACCTCCGGGGTGGCTGTGCGGGAGCTGGGAATGGCGGCGAGGAGCGAGGCCGTGCTTCGACGGCTGGGCCGGGCGGGCGACCTGGGCTGGGTGGTGCTGGCCCACGGGGAGATCTACGCCCAGGAGTTCGGCTGGGACTCGAGTTTCGAGGCGCTCGTTGCCCGGATCGTCGCGGACTACGCGGGCAACCACGACCCCGCTCGCGAGGCGGCCTGGATCGCCGAGGTCGACGGAAACCCGGTCGGCTGCGTGTTCTGCGTGGCCACCGACAACACCAGCGCACAGTTGCGGATCCTGCTCGTCGATCCCGCTGCTCGCGGCTTGGCATCGGTGCCCGCCTGGTCGAGGAGTGCCTGCGCTTCGCCCGGGCCGTCGGCTACCGGCGCATCACGCTCTGGACCAACGACGTACTGGTCTCCGCACGCCGGATCTACCGCGCCGCCGGATTCGAGCTCGTTGCGGAAGAGCCGCATCACAGCTTCGGCCACGATCTCGTCGGCCAGAACTGGGCACGGGATCTGTGAGGCTGCGAGATCGCCGGGACGTCCTGCCGGTGCCGTGTCGGTGCGGGATCGGCCGGCGCCACCCTGGGCGAGTTGCGCTCCCCGGACCGAAACCCGATGGCATCCGGGCGGTCCAGCCACGACCATGCCCAGGTGCCCACCCAACGGGACTACGACACCGACCCCGGCCGGTACCGGCTCGGGACAGCACTTACCTCGGCGCACGGCGCGCCTCAGACGGACCTCCACTCCCGGATCGTGCGGCTCCTGCACCATGCTGGTGTGGTGCGGGTACTCGACGTCGGGTGCGGCGCCGGGGCGCTCGCCGCTGCAGCCGCCGGCATGGTGCGGGTCATCGGGGTCGACGCCGCCGCGACGATGATCGGCGCTGCGAGCCGGCACGGACCGGCGATCCGTGCCGAGGCCACCGCGCTTCCCGTCGCGGACGGGGCCGTCGATGCCGTTGTCGCGGTCAACGTCCTGGACCACCTCGACCGACCCGGCGACGGCCTGCTCGAGGCGCATCGCGTGCTGCGGCGGGGCGGGTTGCTCGTCGCCGGCACGATCTCTCGTGCCGATTCGCCGGAGCTGGCCCCGTTCTGGCGGCCGGCGCGCACGCCGTTCGATACCGAGGACGCGCCGGCGCAGGTGGCAGCCGTCTTCGGATCGACCGGGACCCAGCCGTGGGACGCGCCGCTGATCACGCTGCCCGATCGGGATGCCGTCCGCGACTATCTGCGTGTGCGTTTCGTGCCGCCTGGTCAGGCCGAGCGGCTTGCCGACGCGCTGGTCCACCGCGGCCCGCTGCCGTTGCCGGTGACCAAGCGTGGCGCCTTGGTGCTCGCCCACCGTGCATGAGCTGTGCGATCGCGTACAATGGTCCCACCGTGTGTATCACTTTCACCGCGTGCGCGACGATCTCGCCGTGCGCATCACCTTCGACCGCGTCGCTGACGCCGTCTACATCTATCTGACCACCATCGACCTAACGCCAGGCCGGCATGCCGTCGTCTGCCCAGTGCCGCCGGACCGGAAGCAGCCGGAAGTCCTCCTGGATTGGAAGGACGGCAAGGTCGTGGGGATGGAGATCTTGCATGCTTCGGAGCTGCTCCACCTCGATCTGCTCGCCGAGGCCGAGCTGCTCGGCTGACGTCTCACCGCATCTGGGGTGTCGAAGGTGAGCCTCACACCTTACGGTGGGGGGATGGCCCAGTCCGAGCCTTCCCTGTACACTCTCAACGAGCAGCTGTGTTTCGCCCTGTATACGGCGTCTCGCGCGATGACAGGATGCTACCGGCCGGTGCTCGGTCGAATCGGACTCACCTACCCGCAGTATCTCGTGATGCTGGTGTTGTGGGATCGGGGTGACACCACCATCGGCGGCCTGTGCCGAGCCCTGCACCTAGAGACCGGCACGCTCTCGCCGCTGCTGAAGCGGCTGGAGGCGACCGGGTTGATCCGGCGCCGCCGCCGCCAGGACGACGAGCGTTCGGTGATGATCGGCCTCACGTCGACAGGTGTTGAGCTGCGGAAGCGGGCCGCTGCTGCGCAGGGGGCGATCGGGGAGGCCGCGGGCCTCACCGAAGCCGGAGTAGCGGATCTGCGGGACACCTTGCATGCGCTCGCCGAACAGCTGCGGTCCTCCGAGGTCGCCGCCGATACCGCCTGACGCCTGCGATCCTCGGGACCTACCGGTCGAGCTCGATCGCGACGTGCACCCGGACCGTGGTGCCGTGGGCATCCCGGTGCACCCGCACCAGGTCGGCGACGCGGTGTACCGCATGGAGGCCGTGGCCGATCTTCGACGGCCCAGGCGGGCGGCGTCCCACGAGCGGATCGTTGATCCGCCCGCCGTCCTCGAGCTGGCACACGATGTGACCGTCGACCGCCCAGATCGACAGCAGGCCGGACCCGCCGGAGTGCAGGATCGTGTTGGTCGCAAGCTCCTGGGCGATCAGCCGGAGGTCGGCGATGCGGGCGGGCGTCATGCTGGCCTGCTCGGCGAACTCGTGGACGAAACGGCGTGCCGACGCCGGGCCGCCCAGGGCTGTCACGACGAGAACGTCGGCGTCGGGTGGGGGAGCGGACAGTGGCCGGTCGAACGAGGCAGCCAGCGAGAGGGGATCGGTGTAGGCGGGACTGGTCCAGCGGCTGCTCCCGGAGGCCAGCACCGGGTGGGTACGGGTGGCGTCGTCCAGGACGGCCGGGGCGAGCCGGACGGTGTCATAGGGGCACAGGATCGCGGCCGGCGAGGCGCCCAGCGCCACGTTGATCAGGGCCTCGTGCTCAGCGCAGGCCGGGTACTCCTCGGCACTGCGGCCGGCCCAGATCGGTTCGCCGACGATGCGAACCCGCTGGTGGGGATGCTCCTCCACGAACGGGGTGAGCACGCTGCCGATGATGCGACCGGGGTTGCGACCCGCCACGGCCATGTCCGCGGTGCGCACCAGCGCCCGTTCCTCGGCCGTGAGCTCGCTACGAATCAGCGAGAGGTTCGGCTCGGGGACGGCGACCAGCACCGGTTCGTTCCGGTCGAGTCCGTCCCGGACGAAGCCGAGCACGCCCTCGAGGTAGCTCGCGGCGTCGGAGTAGAACAACGCGGGGTGATATAACCCAGCCGGAGGATCGGCTACGGCGGTGGTCACGACAAGTACCTGGTCATCGGCGTCATCTGGCGGTCATGGGGGATAATCCGGTACATGTGATTACTCCAACGGTGGGCGTTGGGTGACTGTACGCCACCACACGGGCTTGGGATCGTTCGACCCGGTGGATCACTGGAGTTGAGACGCCCACGGCGCGTCGTGCTCGGTGAGTGCGCCGGTGTCGACCCCATCGTAGCGGCGAAATGAGTGAGTGCTCACCTGGACTCGCCGCTGGAGCTGCCTGAACCGGCTGCTGGCACAGTGATGGTCATGGGAACCCTGGTGCTGCTGCGACACGGCCAGAGCGTGTGGAACGCCGAGAACCTGTTCACCGGTTGGGTGGATGTCCCCCTCTCTGAGACCGGGGAACAGGAAGCCCGGCGCGGCGGTGAGCTGCTGCGCGAACACGACCTGCTGCCCGACGTCTGCCACACCTCCTTGATGCGCCGCGCCATCTCCACCGCGAACCTCGCCCTCGACGCCGCCGACCGGCACTGGATCCCGGTCCGGCGCGACTGGCGGGCCAACGAGCGGCACTACGGGGCGCTGCAGGGCAAGGACAAGAAGCAGACGCTTGCGGAGTTCGGTGCGGAGCAGTTCATGCTGTGGCGCCGCTCCTACGATGTGCCGCCGCTGCCGATCGAGCCAGGCTCGGAGTTCTCCCAGGACCGCGACCCGCGTTACGCCCACCTCGGCCCCGCGCTGCCCCTGACCGAGTGTCTGGCCGACGTCGTCGCCCGCTTCCTTCCCTACTGGAAAGAGGTGATCGTGCCCGACCTGCGGGCCGGGAAGGTCGTGCTGCTGGCGGCGCACGGCAACTCGCTGCGGGCCCTCGTCAAGCACCTCGACGGCATCTCCGACACCGACATCGCCGGGCTCAACATCCCCACCGGCATCCCACTGCGCTACGACCTCGACGACGATCTGCGGCCGGCCGTTCCCGGCGGGACCTACCTCGACCCGGCCGCGGCGCGTACCGCCGTCGCCACGGTGGCAGCCCAGGGCCGCTGACCGAATGCCACGACACAAACCCACTTGGGTGAACGCGGCGTGAACGGCGGTCGAAATATGGTGCGTCACGCCGTCGACATGGTCACGGTCGGGTCGTCGGGCTGGTCCCAGGTGTGGTCGGCCTGCCTACGATGCGGGCGTGACCGAGCTTGTGAGGTCGCCACCTGACACAGCACGGCCCGGCACGCCCCCGATGAGCTTGTGCGAGGAGCGGGCGTGACGGCGTTGGTATGTGTGCTGCTGGCGGCCGCGACCCTGGCCCTGGGCGTGGCGATCGGGTTCCGATGGGACCGGCGGCGGGACGACGTTCCGCCCGCGGTCGAGCTGTCCCCCGGCCCTACGCTGGCCGAACTGCTCCAGCGGGTATTCCGTTCGTCGGGTGCCGGCCTCGCCGTCCTGACTCGTACCGGCGATGTCGTGCTGTCCAACGCTCGCGCAGGCGACCTCGGCGTGGTCCGCGCCGAACGTCCCGACGCGCGTGCGTGGGCCGCGTGTCAGCAGGTGCTGACGAGCGGGTTGCCGACCGAGGTCGACCTGGCTCCGCTGGGCAACCGGGGCCGTCAGCCCGCGGCGGTACTCGCGCGGGTCCGCCCGCTCGGCGACGGGTTCACCGTGGTCGAGGCCGAGGACAACTCCGAGCTGGTGCGTTTGGAGGCCACCCGGCGCGACTTCGTCGCCAACGTCAGCCACGAGCTCAAGACCCCGGTCGGGGCCGTGGGCCTGCTGGCCGAGGCCGTGCTCGACGCCGCCGGTGACGTCGACGAGGTGCACCGGTTCGCCACCAAGATCCTCAAGGAGTCGACCCGGCTGGGCGCGCTGGTCACCGAGCTGATCGCGCTGTCGCGGCTGACCGGCGCCGAGCGACTACCCGAGCTCGCCGCGGTCGACGTCGACGACGTGGTGCGCGAGGCGATGGCCCGCTGCCGGCTCTCCGCGGAGTCCGCCGGAATCGAGATCACCGTGGACCGGTCCAGTGGGCTGGTGGTCGACGGTGACCGAACCCTGCTGGTCACCGCCCTGTCCAACCTCGTGGAGAACGCGATCGCCTACTCCCCACCGGCGGCGTCGGTATCGGTCACGCGTCGGCAGATCGAGGGCTGGGTGGAGATCTCGGTGATCGACCGCGGCATCGGGATCGCGTCCGAACATCAGAAACGGGTGTTCGAACGGTTCTTCCGCGCCGACCCGGCGCGCTCGCGGGCCACCGGCGGCACCGGCCTCGGCCTCGCGATCGTCAAACACGTGCTGGCCAACCACGGTGGCGAGGTCCGGCTCTGGAGCAGCCCGGGCACCGGCTCCACGTTCACCATGCGGCTTCCCGCTCGCACCCCCACGGGTGCCGGCCCCGACGACGCAACCACCGTCGTCCGGCCACCCGTGTCGATGCTCGACCCCGCGAGCGGGTCTTCGGGCTTGATGCTCGACCCCGCGAGCGGGTCTTCGGTCGAACTTCCGAGAGGATGACAAATGACGAGGGTGCTCATCGTGGAGGACGAGGAGTCCTTCGCCGACCCGCTGGCGTTCCTGTTGCGCAAGGAGGGCTTCACCACCGCCGTCGCGGCCACCGGGCAGGATGCGCTCGAGGAGTTCGACCGCAACGGCGCCGACATCGTGCTGCTCGACCTCATGCTCCCCGGGATGAGCGGCACCGACGTCTGCAAGGCCCTGCGCACCCGCTCCGCGGTACCGGTGATCATGGTGACGGCGCGGGACAGCGAGATCGACAAGGTGGTGGGGCTGGAGCTCGGTGCCGACGACTACGTCACCAAGCCCTACTCCGCCCGTGAGCTGATCGCCCGGGTACGCGCGGTGCTCCGCCGGGGAATCGAGGGCGGCGCCGAGGCCGACGGGTCGGGTGGGTGGGGAACCGGCGCAGTGCTCGAGGCCGGCCCGGTCCGGATGGACGTCGAACGGCACGTCGTGAGCGTGAACGGCGAGGATGTGGCGCTGCCGCTCAAGGAGTTCGACCTGCTGGAGTACCTGCTGCGCAACGTCGGGCGGGTGCTCACCCGCGGGCAGCTCATCGACCGGGTGTGGGGGGCGGACTACGTGGGTGACACGAAAACCCTGGACGTGCACGTGAAGCGCCTGCGTTCAAAGATCGAGTCCGATCCTTCGGCCCCCCGCCACCTGGTGACGGTGCGCGGGCTGGGCTACAAGTTCGAGGGCTGATGGTAGCGACCGCGCCGACCACACCATGAGATGGGTAGAATCCTGAACTGCATGGACCGGCTCCAGAGAATCGACGAACTGGAGGACGACTTGAGGTTGCTCAGCATCGCGCTCGTGCGCGCCGCCGCCGACAGCGGCCGCCGTTGCGATCTGGACGACGTCCTCACCCAGGTAGGGATCGACGCCAACAGTTTGGATGAGAGCGACTGAGCCGGTGGCGAACGTTCAGTTGAGCGAAGAGGCCCCGCGAGTACTTCCCTGACCTCGACGGATCGGCTCAGCAGGCAGTGGCCAAGGCTCTCAAGAAGCTCGAAACAGATCCTCACCTGCGCGGGCAGCCCCTCGGGAACCGTGCGAGTGGGAATCTCACCACCTTCCGGAAGCTCGTTGGCGACGAGTCTCGAACAGATCTGGGATCCCTGACGGCTAACCCGGTTGTCGGAGAGCAGTGGGCCCGAACACCCGGCGGCGCGTTGCCGCAGCGGGTGATCACCTCGGCAGCCCGCGGCGGTAGTCGCAACGTCCGCTCTCGGCCGCGTCTTGGTCGATGTGTGGTGCAACCCGCGACCGGTGCTCCGGACGGCCTTCGACCTGCGATCGACGAGAAATGGGTTAGGGCGGGTGGCGGCGGGGCAACGGTGGTTGTGCGCGGCCGCGTGGCGAATACTCCTGGGTCGTAGGCTTGGTCGGTGCGCCTGGGAGTGCTCGACGTCGGATCCAACACCGTTCACCTCTTGGTGGTGGACGCGCAGCGGGGCGGCCACCCCACCCCGATGAGCTCGGACAAGGACGAGCTCCGCCTCGCCGAGAACCTCGACGCCGGCGGTGCCCTCACTCGGTCGGGCGCGGAGGCACTGGTTCGCGCGGTGCACCGGGCCCGCGACTCCGCCGCCGCCGCGAGGTGCGCCGATCTCCTGGCCTTCGCCACCTCGGCGCTACGCGACGCCACCAACTCCGCCGCGGTGCTGGCCCGGGTCCGCGACGAGACCGGGGTGGCGCTGCAGGTGCTGCCGGGCGAGGACGAGGCGCGGTACACGTTCCTGGCGGTTCGACGGTGGTACGGCTGGTCGGCCGGGCGTCTGCTGGTGCTCGACATCGGCGGTGGCTCCCTGGAGCTTGCCGCGGGCCGCGACGAGCATCCGGCCGTAGCCGCGTCCCTGCCGGTGGGGGCGGGGCGGCTCACCCGTGAATGGTTCACCTCCGACCCACCCTCGCGACGTGAGATCGAGACGCTGCGTGCGCGGCTCGACACCGAGCTCGCCCCGGTGGCTCGCCGGCTCCGGCGTGCCGGCGAGCCGGAGCTGGCGGTCGGCACGTCGAAGACCTTCCGCTCGCTGGCCCGGCTCACCGGCGCCGCGCCGTCCAGTGCCGGCCCCCGCGTCCGTCGCGTGCTGACCGACGCCGGGCTCCGTCAGCTGATCGCGTTCATCACCCGGATGTCATCGGACGACCTCGCCGAGCTCGAGGGGGTGAGCGCGAGCCGGGCTCGGCAGCTGGCTGCGGGAGCCCTCGTCGCCGAGGCTGCCATGCGGGCACTGCGAGTCCCGCAGCTAGAGATCTGTCCGTGGGCACTGCGGGAGGGAGTCATCCTCAGGAGGCTCGACACGCTCGATGGGACGGCTCAGACAGACCGTTCGGCGCAGGACACGCCGGGGGGGCTTGGACGCTTGACCGCGTTCGAGGCACGGTGTACGGGATGAGTTCCGAGACTGACTATCCGCGTCAGCGCACCGTCGCCGAGCTCCTTGCCGAGCATGGCGATTCCGGTGCGAGCAGCCGTCGCCGTCGCCGGAGGCAGGTCGACGAGCCGGAGGAGGACGTCACACCACCCGAGCCGAGCGCCGGAGCGCCATTCGCGCCTCTTGCGGACCAGCGCGTGGCCTCGCCTCGGCTGCCCGATCCGGACGCGTCATCGGGCACCGCCACGTCGGAAGCATCCGGTGGCCGCCGTCGTGGCGGCGAGCAGCAGGGCGTCGTCCCGTCCAGGAGCGCCGCACGTCCGCCGGTCGTCGGCCGGCAGCCGGAGCGGCCCACCGAGGTCATCCCACGGATTCACGAGCCCAGGCGACCCGCGCCCGACGAGGGCCGCACCGGACCGATGCCACGGGTGCCGGCCGGGATCGACCCCGAGGATGAGCAGGTCGACCCGGCCGCGATGAACGGCGCCGCGCCGGGAGGGCCGGAAGGCTGGCCCGGCGCTCGCCCGGCCGATTCGGGCCGCGCCGCGGCACCGGCCGACGGTGGGCCACCCACCCAGGCTGCACCTTTCGAGGTCGACGACGACCCGGTCGGCCCCGATCCCGACGACCCGGACTTCGCCGGCGACCTGGACGACCTGGAATCGGCGGGCGACGCCGACGACGCAGCGGAGGCGCAGCGCGATCGTGGGGCCGCGACCGGCGCGAGCGGCCACGCCTGGGCCGCGGTGGTGGCGCAGTGGATCGCCGGAGCGATCGGTGGCGCGGCGCTGTGGGTGGGATTCCGATTCCTCTGGCGCGAGCTACCGGTGGTGGCCATCGCTGCCGCGGTGCTGGTCACGGTCGGCCTGGTGCTCATCGTGCGGGCGCTGCTGCGCAACAAGGACACGCGCACCACGATCTTCGCGGTGCTGGTCGGCCTGCTCCTCACGGTCTCCCCGGCCATCCTCGTGCTGATCGGACGGTGACGCCGTGAGCTCGGCGCCGGCGGTGGCCCTGTCCACGGCGTCGGTGTATCCGGAGCCGGTCAGGGCGGGGTTTGAGCTCGCCGCTGAGCTGGGCTACGACGGTGTCGAGCTGATGGTGTGGTCGGATCGGGTGAGCCAGGACGTCTCGGCGGTTGGCAGGCTCGCTGAGCGGTTTGGGATGCCGGTGCTCGCGGTGCACGCGCCGTGCCTTGCCGTCACGCAGCGCGTGTGGGGTACCGACCCGATCGGTCGGATTCGGCGTTCAGTAGCCGCAGCCGTGCAGGTCGGGGCCCGCACCGTCGTCCTGCACCCGGCTTTCCGCTGGCAGCGCCGCTACGCCGCGCAGCTCGCCGACGAGGCGACTCGGGCAGGCGAGCAGTCGGGGGTGGCACTCGCGGTCGAGAACATGTTCCCGGTCATCCGCGGCGGCCTCCGCACGGTGCCCTACAACCCGGGTTTCGACCCCACCATAGCCGGGCACCGGCACTACGCCCTCGACCTTTCGCACACCGCCGCGGCCGGTTGCGACGCACTCGCCATGCTCGACCGGATGGGTGCCGGATTGGCCCACGTCCACCTCGCCGATGGCAGCGGCTCCACCCGCGACGAGCACCTCGTGCCGGGCAGGGGTACGCAGCCCTGCGCCGAGGTGTGCCAGCGGCTCGCCGACTCGGGGTTCGCCGGCACCGTGGCGATCGAGGTGAGCACCCGCCGGTGTCGCACCCGGTATGACCGTGCAGCGTTGCTGGCGGAGGCGCTGCTGTTCACCCGGCTGCACCTGCAGCCCATCGCCCTGCCCGTGCCCCGACAGCCGTCCCGCCTCGATCCGGCGAGGACGGGCCGTTGACCGCGCTGGTGCCGCTCGTCGCGGGCGTTGGGCTACCGTCGCCGCCATGACACGGATCGCGGTGCTCGGGGCGGGCAAGATCGGCGAGGCCTTGTTGGCGGGATTGCTCGCCTCCGGTCAGCCGGCCGACGAGCTGGTCTTCACCGAGCGACACCCGGAGCGGGCGGCCGAGCTGACTGCTCGGCTCGGGGTGGTGGCCGCGAGTGTGGTGGACGCGGCGGAGCGCTCCGACGTCATCGTGGTTGCCGTCAAGCCGCAGGACATCACTCCGGTGCTCGCCGAGCTGAATGCCGCGATCCGTCCGGGCACCCTGGTCGTGTCCTTGTGCGCGGGCCTGCCCACGGCACTGTTCGAGGGCGCCCTCCCGGCCGACACGCCGGTGGTGCGGGTCATGCCGAACACCCCGATGTTGGTCGGTGAGGCGATGAGCGCTGTCTCGGCCGGCAGTCATGCGACGTCCGCCCAGCTCGATGAGGTCGAGAAGATGCTGAGCGCGGTCGGCCGCGTGGTGCGGGTGCCGGAGACTCAACAGGATGCCGTGACCGCGCTGTCGGGCTCCGGGCCGGCATATTTCTTCTTCCTCGTCGAAGCGATGATCGACGCCGGGATCCTGCTCGGCCTGCCGCGCGCGGTGGCCGCCGACCTCATCGTCCAGTCGGCGTACGGGGCAGCCCGGATGCTGCGCGAGTCCAGCGACCACCCGGTGATCCTGCGCGAGGCCGTGACCTCACCTGCCGGCACGACGATCGCGGCCATCCGCGAACTGGAGCGGCATGGGGTTCGGGCCGCGTTGATCGATGCGATCGAGGCCGCGCGGGATCGATCGGTCGAGTTGGGTCGCTTGGCGACGTCGAGCTAGCCCGATCGGACTGTCATTGATCACCCTGGCGCGACGTCTGAATTCCCCGAAAGAGTGAAGAGAGAGCGAGGAATCGTCACAGCAACCCCGCTAAGCTCATCCTGAAAACCAGGACCGTTTTCCGGCCACGGAGCAGGAAACGTCCGGTGCGATCCACGGAAGTGGTGATCGGATGGCGCCCGAGCAGCCGGAGCGGCTCAACCTCGCGCAGGTCCAGTTCCTCACCGTCGCCGAAGTGGCAGCGATGATGCGGGTGTCGAAGATGACCGTGTACCGGTTGGTGCATGGCGGTGAGCTGTCGGCGGCCCGGGTCGGTCGCTCCTTCCGGGTGCCCAGGCGGGCCGTCGAGGAGTACCTCCGGAGCTCCTACTTCGACGTGGGTTGAGCCCGGCCTGACGCGGGCGCGGTGGGCTGCCCGCGCGCCGGTACGATGAGCCACCGGTCATGCTCGCACGACCCCGTACCGATCAGGAAGGCACTGCCGCATGGGTTCAGTCATCAAGAAGCGTCGCAAGCGGATGTCGAAGAAGAAGCACCGCAAGCTCCTGCGCAAGACCCGCGTCCAGCGTCGCAAGCTCGGCAAGTGAGTGTGCGAGCTCACCTTTCATGCTGAACGGTGAGCTCGCCAGCTCGGTCACAAGCCGCCTTGCCGAGTCGCAAACCGCCTCGCCGGGGCGCGAGAGGTCTAACATCGGGCATTCGCGCACGATGAGCCCTCGGGGGTTGGACGACCATGACGCCCACCTGCGTTCTCGTGACCGGAGTCAGCCGTTTTCTCGGTGGTCATCTGGCTGCCCGCCTTGCGGTGAACCCGGGCATCGATCGAGTGCTCGGTGTCGACACCGTTCCACCGTCGCGCGATGTTCTCCGCCGGATGGGGCGTGCCGAGTTCATTCGGGCCGATATCCGCAACCCGCTCATCGCCAAGGTCATCTTCGGTGCCTCGGTAGACACCGTGGTGCATGCATCGCTGTCGGCCGACCCGGGTTCGTCCGGGGGACGCACGGCGATGAAGGAGATGAACGTCATCGGCACGATGCAGCTGCTGGCCGCGTGCCAGAAGGCGCCGTCCGTTCGCCGGGTGGTGCTGAAGTCCACCACCGCGGTGTACGGCTTCAGCCCACGAGACCCGGCCTTATTCGACGAGGCGATGACGCCCAAGGATCTGCCGTCAGATGGGTTCGCCAAGGACACCGCGGAGATCGAAGGTTATCTGCGCGGATTTGCCCGACGCCGCCCGGATGTCTCGGTCACGGTGCTGCGGTTCGCGAACGTCATCGGCCCCCGCATCGACACCGTTCTCACCCGGTACTTCGCGGTGCCGCTGGTCCCCACCGTGCTCGGTTACGACGCCCTGGTGCAGCTGCTGCATGAGGAGGACGCCGTCGCCGTTCTTGAGCGGGCGGCGAGCGAGGAGCTACCGGGTGTCTTCAATGTTGCGGCCAACGGTGTCCTGGTGCTCTCCCAGGCCATCCGCCGCGCCGGGCGGATCCCGATCGCGGTCCCCGCCTCGGCGGTCGGACCGGTCAGCCGGATCTTCCGCGGCGCGGGGCTTGTCGACTTCTCCCCGGAGCAGATGCGCTTTCTCAACTTCGGCCGGGTGGTCGACGTCGGGCGGCTGCACCGGCAGTTCGGATTCACCCCGAGGTGGACCACCGCGCAGGCGTTCGACGACTTCGTTCGCGGCCGAGCGCTGCGCCCGGTGATCGCGCCAGAGCGCATCGAATCGATGGAGCGCGGCGTGCTGGCCCTGGCGCGGTCGCTGAGATGACACGAACCACTGCGGTTGGGGGGACTACCGCGATCGGGAGGACAACAGTGCCGGAGGCACGCATCATCCCGCTCCACACCGACGGTGGTGGGTCACGGCCACGTTGGCGCCTCGGCGCCGGGCCGAGCCCGGCCGGCGCCCGACTGCCGACCCAGCCGGAGTCGGAGATCGACCCGGAGCCGCCGATCTGGGAGGAGGCGCTGGAGGAGTCGCTCGCGTTCCTGCGCCGCCGCCTCGCCGGGGAGTACACGGTCGACGAGTTCGGCTTCGACGCCGAGCTCGTCGACAACGTACTGCTGCCGGCCCTGCGGCCGCTCTACCGGACATGGTTCCGCGTCGAGACCATCGGCATGCACCACGTCCCGGCGCACGGTGGTGCGCTGGTGGTGGCCAACCATTCCGGCACCCTCCCGCTGGACTCGCTGATGGCCGCGGTTGCGCTACATGACGACCATCCGGCACAGCGACATCTGCGGATACTCGCCGCCGACCTGATGTTCCGGCTGCCGGTGGTCGGGTCGCTGGCCCGCAAGCAGGGCAGCACGCTGGCGTGCACGCCGGACGCCGAGCGGCTGATGTACTCCGGTGAGCTGGTCGGGGTGTGGCCCGAGGGGTTCAAGGGAATCGGGAAGCCGTTCCTCGACCGGTACAAGCTTCAGCGCTTCGGCCGCGGCGGGTTCGTCTCCGCGGCGTTGCGCACCGGGGTGCCGATCATTCCGTGCTCGATCGTGGGCGCCGAGGAGATCTATCCCAAGATCGGCGACGTGCGGCCGTTGGCCCGGTTGTTCGGCGCGCCGTACTTCCCGGTGACCCCGACGTTCCCGCTCCTCGGGCCGCTGGGTCTGGTGCCCTTGCCATCCAAGTGGTACATCGAGTTCGGCGAGCCGATCCGCACCGACACCCTCGGTGCGGCCGAGGCCGACGACCCGATGGTGGTGTTCAACCTGACCGACCAGGTGCGCGAAACCATCCAGCACACGCTGTATCGCCTGCTCAGCCAGCGCCGCAATGCGTTCTTCGGTTAGCCCGACGTTTCGTGATCTTGGGCCTGACGTCGTGGCAGGCTGCCGGTATCCTCGACGCGGAACGCGCCCTCGGAGCTCACCGCGAACCCGGTCCAGTCGAACCGGCGGGTAGCCCGGGCCCGTCGAGGGTGCCGACGTCGGCCCGGCGTTCCGCTGGCTGGCCACGGGTGCTTCGTCGAACGGCCACCACCCCTGCTGTTGACATTTAGGTCAGCCTTAGCTAAACCTCTGGGTGTGGCCGGTGCAGCCGGTTGTCCGACCGCCGGAGGAGCCCGATGCCCAACGCTCCGTCTCCAGCCGGATCGGTCGATTCCGCGCCGTGGCGCTCGCCGCGACCGCCACGATCGCGCTGGTCACCACCTGCGGTGCACACCCACCGGTACGCCGCCGGCACCCCCGGAGACCCGCACGGACGGTTGGGCGCAGAGCGGATGTGTCGATCAGCCACTCAGCGGAACGGGTCACCTCCAGGCCCCGCGCATGACGTCCGGATCCTGCAGGTCGTCGAAGATGTCGCCGAGCGTTGCCCACCACTCACGGAGCTCTGTCTCCTTCCTGCGGTGCTCGGCCACGAACAGCTCGAGTGCCTGATGTACGGTCGCCTTGATCGTCGCATCCCCGATGGCGCGCTGTGCCGCGATGAGCAGGAAGTATATCCGACCGGCATGCGCCCAGCAGTCAGTCCAACGTTGCGATCAGCGGCCTCGCCGGTCAGCGCTTGCGGTAGGCCACACCGGCCGCCACCGCGCCGGCGAGCGCTCCTGCGCCGAGCACGGACGGCACGCCGATCCGTGCCGCCTTGCGCCCCGTACGGAAGTCGCGGATCTGCCAGGACCGCTCCCGGGCGACGTCACGCAGCTCCGAGTCGGGATTGATCGCGACTGCGGTGCCCACCGCGGACAGCATCGGCACGTCGTTCACCGAGTCCGAGTACGCAGTGCAGCGGCGCAGGTCCAGGCCCTCGGAGACGGCCAGCGCCCGCACGGCGTGCGCCTTGGCGAAGCCGTGCAGGATCTCCCCGACCAGACGTCCGGTGTAGAGCCCGTTCACGCTCTCGGCGACAGTGCCCAGCGCCCCGGTGAGCCCCAGCCGCTGGGCGATGATCAGTGCGAGCTCCACGGGCGTGGCGGTGACCAGCCAGACGCGGTGGCCCGCGTCCAGGTGCATCTGCGCGAGCGCCCTGGTGCCGGCCCAGATGCGGTCGGCCATCAGCTCGTCGTAGATCTCCTCGCCGAGCGCCATCACCTCGGCCACAGACCGGCCGGCGACGAATGACAGCGCGGTGTCCCGCCCGGTGGTGGTGCTGTAGGTGGTCTCGCGGCCGCCGATCCGGAACTTGACCTGCTGCCAGGCGAAGCCGAGCAGATCGGAGGTGGTGAAGAACTTCCGGGCGGCCAGACCGCGGGCGAAATGGAAGATGGACGCACCGACCATCATCGTGTTGTCGACATCGAAGAAGGCGGCGGCCGTGAGATCGGTCAGTGGGACATCGCCCGGACCGCGGTCGGCCGCAGCGACGGCGGCGGCCGCGGAGGCTTGACCGGCGCGGACGGCCGGATCACCCGCGGTGACCGCGTCGATGATCCCGAAGGACTCGGCGATACCGGCCACCTCGGACCGGCCGGCCGATGCGTCGCCGGCTTTCGGGTCCTCCCGTCCGAACACTGTCCGGGCCTCGGCTGAGAAAGGCGTCGTCATTGCGTTCAGCGTACTGACGCCCAGCGGATCGAACGGTCGGGAGAGACACGACAAGGCCGTCGCGGGGATCATCCCACGACGGCCTCGACGTCGTACTCCACCTCGCTGATCAGCCGAGGGGAAGGCTGGGCATCCCCGGCAACAGCGGCGGCAGCGTGGCCGGCGGCTTCAGCGGCAACGGCAGCAGCGGCCCGTCCTGTTCCCCCGCAGGCGTCTGGCTCGGCGCCTGGTCCCGGTCCGGGCTGGTGTTCAGCGGCACGGTGTCCGGACCGGTCTGCGGCAGCTCGTCCGTGGATTCCGGTCCGCTGGAAACGTCGGTGCCGTCCGGAGTGCCCGTGCCGTTCTGGTCTCCACCACCCGGTGCGGTCTGCTCGGTGTTCTGGCTCAGGTTGCCCCCGGCCCGGCTGGGTGGGTTGATCGGCTGCGGGGTGCAGGAACCGTCGGCAGGAACCGGACCGAGATCGTCGACCGAGCCGGAGGTGGGTTCACTGCAGGACGACCGGGTCTCCAGCGCGGCGGTACGGCCCATGACCCGATCAAGCAGTGCGATCGAGTTGTCGGCCTCGGTCGCTGCCGGTACCGGTAGCGCCGAACGGAGCACGGAGAGCCGTACCACCTGCTTGGCTGCCCAGGTCTGGAGGTCCCCGATACCGCCGGCCTCGGTGGCCTGCTCGTCGGTGAGCAGCGTGCGAGAGCCCTCGCTGGCCGAGACACCGAACTGCTGCATCGCCGAGCTGAGTAGTAACGGATCCAGGCTGGACCGGTCATCGCGGGCGACCAGCTGCTCGATCTCGCTCAGTCGGACGGCGGCCAGTTCCAGGTTGCGCCGAGCCCTGGCCTCGTCGTCGAAGGTCAGCGCCAGGCCGGCCTCCTCGGCGACCCGCTTGATCCCGTACGTGGCGTCGCCGGGTAGCGCGTCACGACTGACGAACATTCCGGCACCGGTGAGCGCGACCATCACCAGCAGCGCCGCCGAACTGACGAGTCCGACGCGGCGCCCGAACCCGGATGGGTCCGACCGACGGTTGCGCTGGGCGCGGCCGGCCGAACTGGATGCCAAGGTGTGGCGACCTGCCCGGCGAGCGGCACGGGGTGCCAGCTCGGTGACCGCCGCGAGCTCGTCCGACCGGGCCGGCTCGGTGATGCTCGCGTCATCGTCGCTTCGCGCGGGCTCGTCGACGAGCCGGACCATGGGGGCGGTGCGCTCGGCGGGCGTCCCGGCCGACTGGGTGCAGACCGGTGCGACCGGGGGCGCAACCACACCGGGATTTTGCTCGGCGAACGCGGCCATGAGCCGCTGCTTCGCGCGGGCCTTGGCGTCCGGGTGCGGCGCGTACGCCGGACCCCGGGACCGCAGCATCGCGACGATCTCCAGTTCGCGGGCGAGCTCGTCGTCGCTGTGCAGCCTGGGGGTCCGCCCCTGCTCCACGGCGGCGGCGAATCGCTCCGCTGCGTCTTTGCCCTGTTCGGCGGGCATGTTGGCCGTCCTCACTGCATCCCTGCGCGTCTCGTCGTCATATCGCTTCTCCGAATGTTGACGACATCGTCCTGTCTCTCACCCGTCCAACGAGCCGGGGAGCGACGGGTTACGGGGCAGATACCGTTCACCGCATCGAGTCGGTCATTCGTCGCACCCGTAACGCTCGGGCCTGGGGCTGCGATACCGGCGCCGGTCATCGGAGTCCCTCCGGCAGCAACTGGGCGAGCCGGCGGACCGCCCGATGCTGGAGGGCCTTGACGGCTCCCTCGTTGCGATCCATCATCTGCGCCGTCTCCGCGACCGACAACCCCTGCAGGAACCGCAGCTGAATGCATTCCTGCTGGTCGGGGTTGAGTTTGCGGACGCACCGCAGCAGCTCATCGTTGGTGGCACCGTCGAGCACCTGTTGTTCGGGACCGCTGGTGCTCGGGGAGAGTTCGACGATCTCGGCGGTGGTGGACTCCAGCCGGTAACGGCTGGACTTGACGTGGTCGAAGATCAGGTTTCGGGCGATGGTGACGAACCATGCCCCGATGTCGCGGCCCTGGTAGCTGACCGAGCTGATCCGGCGCAGCGCCCGCAGGAACGTCTCCTGGGTGATGTCCTCGGCGAGGTTGCGATCGCCCATCCGGAAGAGCACGTACCGGAAGACCACGTCGTAGTAGCGATCGAACAGCAGGCTGAACGCCGTCATGTCGCCGGTCTGAGAAGCCTTCACGAGCGCCCAGGCGCCGGTCTCGTCAGGTGGTTCGACGGGGCCGCTCGGGGAGCCGTCGGGCGGATCCGGGTGACCGGAGCGGTGACCCGGCGGATCGATCCCGGCCGGCGCCGGCCCGGTGGGGCCGGACGACGATGGTGCGGTCGGGGTCAGCGGGCGCTGCCGGGGCAGCGGCATCGCCTGGCCGACCGACGGCTGGCCGGCCGTCGCCTGGCCGGGCACTGCCGCTGACTGTTGCGGTGGTGGACCGACGCGGGGAGCGGTGGTGAATGGCATGTGAACCTCCCCACCCGCCGGGGGACGGGCGGTCTCGGTGCGGAGCAGCCGGATCGGACGCATCGGGTGGGTCATGACTCCCAACTGGTCCCGGGACCGTATCGGGCCGGAGGCCGCGGGACGGCCCGCGATGCTCTGGCAACAGGCGCCATGCCACTCCCTTGGGTGAGTCACGCGTCGAAGTCGGGGGTCACGCGTTGGGTCGGGTGTAGCGGTGGAGCATACGACCGGACCGGTGAGAGGCAACCAGCACCGCCGTTCAGGGTGCGCGACAACACGGTGAGCGGCCCCCTGGGTGCGGCCAGCGTCAATTCAGGGTGTGTGTCGCCACGGCGGGCGCGGCGGGCGCGACGAATGTGCGCCCGCCGCGTGTCAGACTCGCGGATGTGTCCACCCATCTCGCCCACCTGGTCACCCGGGCCGCGGCCGGCGTCCCGGAGCATCCGGCCATCATCGACGTCGGGCTCGGCCTGACGACGACCTGGGGCGAGCTGGACGCGGCCGTCACGGCCGAGGCCGCCCGGATCCGCAATGCCGGCGTGCGGCCCGGGGACCGGGTGGTGGTCCGGCTGTCCGGTGGCCTTCCGTTCTGCGTGGCGGTGCTGGGTGCCCTGCGGGCCGACGCGATCGCCGTGCCGTTCGGCCCGATCGCGGTGTCGCGAGAGCTGGCGATCGTCCTGGCCGACTGCACCCCGCGGATCGTCATCGCCCCGGCCGACGACGGGCCGGCCGCCACCTGTGCCGCGGCCGTCGGGGTGGCCGTGCTGCCGCCGCCCGATCCCGCGGCTCGTGCGGACATCGAGGTTGCCTGCGGCGTCGGGGGCGAGGACATCGCGCTGCTCGTCTACACATCGACCACCGGGAGACCACGGGGTGTTCGGCTCTCCCACCGGGCGGTGCTGGCCAACCGGGCCCAGACCGCCGCGCTCCGACCGGCGCCGGTGACCCCGGTGGACCGGGTGCTGCTGTCGTTGCCGCTGTTCCACGTCTTCGGGCTCGCGGCCGGGCTGTTGCAGGTCTGCTGGGCGGGCGCCACCGCCGTGCTGACCGATCGATCCGAACCGGGCCATCTCGCCGAGGTGATCGTGACGCATCGGGTGAGCGGCGTCGCGGGCGTCCCGTCGCTGTACCGGGCATTGTTGAACCTGCCGGCGGCGCAGCTGCGGGCGGCGCTGGGCGGGGTGCGGCTGTGCACGTCCGGAGCGGCACCGCTGCCGGCGCGCTGGCTGGCCGACTTCCGGGCCGCCACCGGGCTCTCGATCTTCGAGGGATACGGCCTGTCCGAGGCCGGGCCGATGCTGACCACCAACATCGTCGGTGGCGTCGCCAAGGCGGGGTCGGTGGGTCGGGCGATGCCGGGGATCGAGTTGCGGCTCGTCGACCCGGAGGGGCACCCCCTCGACGCCGGCGCGCCCCGCTGGACGGACGGGTCCGGTTTCGAATCCGCCGACGAGCTTTCCGACTCGGCGGCGGATCCCGGGCTGGTCGCCGTCCGCGGTGCGAACCTGTTCTCCGGGTACTGGCCCGACGGTGCGGGCAGACCTGATGCGGGGGGTTGGTTCAGCACTCCTGACGTCGGGTTCTTCGATGCCGATGGCGATCTCCACCTCGCCGCCCGCTCGTCGGACCTGGTGATCGTCAACGGCTTCAACGTCTACCCGCGGGAAGTCGAGCAGGTGCTGGGCGAGCTGGTGGGGGTCGTCGAAGCGGCGGTCGTCGGTGTGCCCGACGACCGCACCGGTGAGGCGGTGAAGGCGGTGTTGGTCCGGGCGGACAACCCGACGGTCCAGATCACCGAGGACGGCGTGCGGGCGCACTGCACGGCCCGGCTGGCCCGGTTCAAGGTGCCCGCGGTGATCGAGTTCGTCGAGCGGCTGCCCCGCACGCCGACCGGCAAGCTCGCGCGCCGGCAGCTGACGGACCCGGCGGAGACGCCATGACCGGCGGGCCTCGGGTCGTCGTGTACACCCGCGCCGGCTGCACCTCCTGCGTGCGGGCCGAGCTGGACGTCGAGCGCATCTGCGGGGAGCTGGGGCACTCCTGGGCCGTGGTGGATGTCGACTCCGACGGCGAGCTGCGCGCCGAATACGGCGACCGGGTACCGGTGATCATGGTCGATGGGCGGGAGCACGGGTTCTGGGAGGTGGATGAACCGCGGCTGCGAGCCACGCTCGGCGGCTGAGCGCTGGCCGGCGTCGGTCTGGTCGGGAGTTGTTTCGGCCATCTGAACCCGAACCGGGTGGCGCCCGGTCCGCGAATCCCTTCCCGTGAGCACCGCCGCACCTCCGCAGGCCACCCGTCCGACGGCCCCCGGTATTCCGCGCCCGGTCGCGGCCCTGATCGGGTTTCTGGCCGTGGGCGCGGCGCTCGGGGTCGGCCACCTGGTGGCCGGGCCGATCTCGCCGTCCTCGTCGCCGTTCCTGGCGGTGGGCGACACCGTCATCCGCTACTCGCCGCCGTTTCTCACCGAGTTCGCCAAGACCACCTTCGGCACGGCCGACAAGCCGGTCCTGCTGGGGGGCATGGCGGTGGTCATCGGGCTGATCGCCACGGTGGCCGGGATCGCCTCGCGGCGTGCCCCGCGGGTCGGTGTGACAGTGATCACGGTGCTCGGGGTGCTCGGCCTCCTGACCGTGGTCAACGCGCCCGTCTTCGCGCCGCTGGACGTCCTGGCGCCGGTGGTGGCCCTGGGTGTGGGCGTGGGCTCCTTCCGGTTGCTGCACCGGGTTGCGCTGCGAGACTGTGCGGAACCCGACGCTGGGCCACCTGCCCGGGCCAACGGTGCGGTGCCGCGGCGGGACGTGCTGATCGGCTCGTCGATAGCCGTCGGCCTCGGGGCGATCGGCGCCGGCACCGGCGGCCAGCTCCTCGCGACGAACATCGGCGACTCGCGTACGCAGGTCACCCGGCAGGTCGCCAACGCGAGGGTCGCGCCGGCGCCACCGATCCCGCCCGGGGCCGACTTCGCCGAGTTCGGATCGCCGACGTTCATCACCCCGAACCCGGCGTTCTACCGGGTCGACGCCGCCCTGCTGATCCCCAGCCAGGCCGCGTCCGACTGGTCGATGCGCATCCACGGAATGGTCGACCGGGAGGTCACGCTCACCTTCGACGATCTGCTCCGGCGCCCGCTGGTCGAGCGCACGATCACGTTGACGTGTGTCTCCAACGAGGTCGGCGGGCGGTACATCTCCACGGCCAACTTCATCGGGGTGGACCTGCGGGACCTCCTGCTGGAGGCCGGCGTGCAGCCCGGCGCTGACCAGGTGCTGAGCACCGGCGCCGACGGCGGCTGGACCGCGGGCACCCCCACCGACGTGCTCCTGGAGCCCGACCGTGACTCGATGCTCGCGATCGGGATGAACGGTGAGGCGTTGCCGCCCGAGCACGGGTTCCCGGTCCGGATGGTGGTGCCCGGCCTGTACGGCTTCCTGTCGGCCACCAAATGGCTCACCGACATCGAGGTCACCACGTTCGACGCGGCGCAGGGGTACTGGCTGCAACGCGGCTGGGGACAGAAGGCGCCGATCAAGACCCAGTCGCGGATCGACAGTCCACGGCCGTTCGCGACCGTGCCCGCCGGACGGGTCTCGGTGGCGGGGATCGCCTGGTCGCAGCCCGTCGGCATCGAGCGCGTCGACGTCAGGGTGGACCGCGGTGCCTGGCAGGCGGCCGAACTCACCACCGAGGTCAACTACGACACCTGGCGGATGTGGAAGGCCGAGTTCGATCTCGGACCGGGCAGCCGCACCGTCCAGGTCCGTGCTACAGATCGTAACGGCATCACCCAACCGGAGGTACGCGTCGAGCCGATCCCGGATGGCGCCACCGGCTGGCACTCCACCATTTTCACTGTGCGTTGATCGAACGACCTGCGGGGACACCCCGATTGGAGTCGTGCACGGGGCCGGTGAATGATGCCGCCGACGCCGCTGTCCGATGTGGCCGAAACGTTACGTCCCGTTACTGAACTACCGGCGGCGAACTGCCGAAGGTCTCAATGTCAGGTCCGGACCGACCGGACCACGCTCGAGGAGGAACACCCGTGCGAAAGATCCAGCGACTGGCTGCCGTCGGCGCCATGGCCGCCCTGACCGTGGCGCTGGGAGCCTGCGGAAGCAGCGAGACGCCCTCCCCCTCCGCCCCGGAGCCGGCTCCCGCCGCGCCCAGCTCCGAAGCCGAAGCCGCCGGTGACGGCGTCACTCAGCTCACCGACATCTTCGGCCCGGCGTGCGACATGGTGCCGACCGAGGGCGAAGGCTCGGCCGCGGGCATGGTGGACGACCCGGTGGCCACCGCCGCGTCGAACAACCCGCTCGTCAGCACCCTGGTCAACGCCGTCGGTGAGGTGCCCGGCCTGGCTGACACCCTGAACAACGCCGAGGCACTCACCGTCTACGCCCCGGGCAACGATGCGTTCGCCGCCGCCAAGACTGCGCTGGGCGACGAGGCGTACAACGCGCTGCTCGCCGATCCGACCCAGCTCGGCGCACTGCTCTCCTACCACGTGGTCGGGACGCGCTACAACGCCGAGCAGCTCGTCGCGGCCGGCACCACCGAGCAGCTCGCCGGGGGCAGCGTCACCATCGGCGGTACCGCTGACGCCCCGACCTTCGCGGGTCCGGGCAACACCACGCCGGCGACCACGCTGTGCGGCAACATCCCCACCGCGAACGCTACCGTGTTCGTGATCGACACCGTGCTGATGCCGACCGCCAGCTGACGCCTGTCGTACCTGAGTCCGCAAGGGCGGCCCCCGGAGTCCGGGGGTCGCCCTTTCGGCTATCTGGCCCAGTGTCCTGAGCCCTGTTGCGCGTGCCGACTCCGTTCGTTGCGCGGGTCGGCACGCGCATCTTCGATGAACGGCAGCCTGGTCACGACCAGCGGTTTGGCCGCGGGGGGCTGCCGCCGAGCACATCGCCGGCCAAGATCGCAACTTTGTGCCTGCCTTCACAAGCGGCTAGCGTGTTTACCAGTCGCCGTCAACGCCCGATCCCGAACGTCACCGGATGCGGGGCAATCGGTGAGCGAAATCGCACCGCGCAACGAGGAGACTGGAAGCGTGACCTTCCCGCCGCAGGCCGGCCCCGAGGATGTGGTCGCCGGGAGGCCGCGGCCGATCCCGGAGGCCAGCGTCGCCCGGCTCGCGGTATACCTGCGGATACTCGGTGAGGTCGCCGCGCAGGGCGCGGACACGGTCTCCAGCGACGAGCTGGCCGCGGCCGCCGGGGTCAACTCGGCAAAGCTGCGCAAGGATCTCTCCTACATCGGGTCCTACGGCATCCGGGGCGTCGGCTACGAGGTCGCTCCCCTGCTGCGCCACCTCGAGCGCGTCCTCGGTCTCACGCACCGCCAGGCGGTGGCGGTGGTCGGCGTCGGCAACCTCGGGCACGCCCTCGCGGGTTACAGCGGGTTCGGGGGGTGCGGGTTCCCGGTCACGGCCCTGTTCGACATCGACCTCGACCTCGTCGGCATGTGCATCAACGGCATCGTCGTGCAGCACGTCGATGCCGTTCCGCGGGTCTGCGCCGAGCGTGGGATCACCATCGGCATGGTCGCCACACCCGGTCCGGCCGCGCAGGAGGTCTGCGACCTGCTCGTGCGGTGCGGGGTGCGATGCATCCTCAACTTCGCCCCGGTCGTGTTGCAGGTACCCGATGATGTCGAGGTGCGCAGGGTCGACCTCGCCGTCGAGCTGCAGGTCCTGGCCTTTCATGTTGCGCGCCGCCACGTTGTCGCGCTCGAGGTGGGCACCGTGAACGGCCAGGTCCCTTCGGCCGCTGTCGTCAACGGACATGTCGCTCGTGGATCGGCGGTGGTCTCATGAGCGTCCTGGTCGTCGGCCTGTCGCACCGCAGCGCTCCGGTCGAGGTTCTCGAGCGGGTCACGGTCGCTGAGGATGACCTGCCCAAGCTGCTCGACGAGATGGTCACCGCGGCTCACGTCACCGAAGTCGTCCTGCTGTCCACCTGCAACCGCGTGGAGGTCTACGCGGTTGTGGACGCCTTCCACGGGGGGCTCGCCGACGTCTCCGAGGTGCTCGGGCGCCACGCCGGGGTGCCGCTCACCGAACTCACCGAACACCTTTACGTGCATTACGCCGGGTCCGCGGTCCAGCACATGTTCGCGGTCGCCTCGGGCCTCGACTCGATGGTGATCGGCGAGTCGCAGATCCTCGGCCAGCTCCGCAGCGCCTACGCCGCCGCCGACGAGGTCGGTACCGTGGGACGGGTCCTGCACGAGCTCGCCCAGCAGGCGCTGCGGGTCGGCAAGCGGGTTCATACGAGCACCGGGATCGACGCGGCGGGCGCGTCGGTGGTGTCCGAGGCGCTCGCCGACGCGGCCACGGCCCTCGGCCGCGATCTGGCTGGCGCCCGAGCCGTCATCGTCGGGGCCGGGGCGATGGGCGCGCTCGCGGCGGCCCACCTGCGCCGGGCCGGCGCCGCCGAGATCGTCGTGCTCAACCGTTCGCCGGAACGGGCCGCGCAGCTGGCCGGCACGACGACCCAGCACGGCACCCCGGCCCGGGCTGGGGTGCTGACTGACCTTCCGGCGGAGCTCGCCGCCGCCGATCTGCTGGTCGCCTGCACCGGAGCGGTCGACGCGGTGATCGACCATGGCACCGTCGCCACCGCGGCCATCGAGCGGGCCGGCCGTCCGCTGGTGGTGTGCGATCTCGGCCTGCCCCGTGACGTCGACGCGGCCGTCGCCGGGTTGCCCGACGTCACCGTGATCGACCTTGTCGGGCTCCAGCGCCGGCTCTCGTCCTGCCGCCACGGCGCGGACATCGGGGCCGCCCAGCGGCTCGTGGCCGAGGAGGCGCAGGCCTACCTTGCCGCTCAGCGCTCCGCGGAGGTCACTCCCACCGTCACCGCGCTGCGTCGGCGGGCCACTGAGGTCGTCGAGGGCGAGCTGCTGCGGCTGGATTCCCGGTTGCCCGACCTCGACCCGATCGTGCGCGCGGAGTTCGTCCGCAGTGTCCGCCGGGTCGTGGACAAGCTGCTCCACACCCCCACGGTGCAGGTCAAACGCCTGGCCGAGGGGCCTGACGGCAGCAGCTACGCGGCCGCTCTCCGCCAGCTGTTCGAGCTCGATCCGCAGACTCCGGCCGCGGTCGCCATCCAGCGCAGCGGCGACGTCCTCGCCGCGCTCGAGGCGCCGGTGCACGGGCGGCTGGCCGGCGACCGCGAGGGGACCGTCCGATGAAGCCACCGCCGTCACCGTCGATACCGCCACCGCCCGCATCGTTGCGGATCGGCACCCGTCCCAGTGCGCTGGCACTCGCCCAGTCCGGCGCGGTCGCCGAGCGGATCCGCGCCGCCGGGCGGACGGCTGAGCTCGTCGAGGTGCGTACCCCGGGCGACCTGTCCGCCGCACCGGTCATCGAACTCGGCGTGGGTGTGTTCGTCTCGGCGTTGCGCGACGCGCTGGTCCGCGGTGCGGTGGACGTCGCCGTGCACTCCTACAAGGACCTGCCCACCGCTCCCGACCGGCGCCTGACCGTGGCCGCGATACCGGCCCGGGAGGACCCCCGCGACGCGCTGGTGGCCCGAAACGGTCTGGTGCTCGGCGAGCTTCCGTCCGGATCCCGGGTCGGCACCGGCTCGCCGCGGCGCACCGCGCAGCTGCGTGCGCTCGGCCTCGGTCTCGATGTGGTGCCGATTCGTGGCAACGTCGACACCCGGATCGGCCGGGTTGCCGCTGGCGAGCTGGACGCGGTCGTGGTGGCCGCGGCCGGGCTGCGCAGGCTCGGCCGGGTGGCCGAGGCCACCGAGCTGCTCGACCCCCTGCAGATGCTGCCCGCGGCGGGGCAGGGTGCGCTGGCCATCGAATGCCGCTGTCCGGAGACCGACGCCGACCGCGACCTCGCCGATTTTCTCACAGCGGTGTTCGACGACGAACCGACCCGGGCGGCGGTGACCGCCGAGCGCGCGGTTCTCGCCGGCCTGGAAGCCGGTTGCAGTGCACCCGTGGGCGCGCTCGCCGACGTGGTATCGGACCTGGAGCCGATTTCCGGCTCCACCGGAGGCGATGACGAGGAGTCGCGCGTCGTCGATCGCCTCTCGCTGCGCGCGGTGGTCGGCACGACCGACGGTGGGTTGCTGCGCGTCACCGTCACCGGAGACATGGACGAGGCCGAGAAGCTCGGGGCTGCGCTGGCCGCCGAGCTACTCGACCTGGCGGGCACCTCGCTGCTCGCCGCGAGAGACGCTGGATCGGGAGTTCCTAGATGAGTCAAGCACTTTCCACCCCGGGACGAGTGGCCTTCGTGGGCAGTGGCCCCGGCGACCCGGGCCTGCTGACCGTACGGGCCCGGGACGCGCTCGCCTCGGCCCCGCTCGTCGTGACCGACCCGGGCGTCTCCGAGGCGATCCTGGCGCTGGTCGCCGATGGCGCCGAGGTGCGACCAGCCGTGGGTGAACCGGCGGACGTCGCACGCGATCTGATCACCGAGGCCCGCTCCGGTCGCTCGGTCACCCGGTTGGTCAGCGGCGATCCGATGACCGATGACGCCGTGGTGCGGGAGGCCCGCGCGGTGGCCGGCGCCGACATCGCGTTCGACATCGTGCCGGGGGTGTCCCCCGGCACCGCCGTG
>JBOHEO010000034.1:0-34398 GCA_050701055.1 Pseudonocardia sp.
CGGTGATCTCGGTACGGACCGGGGCGAAGACGCCGAGCAGGTACGGGTTCGGCTCATCCGGATCGGCGCCGGTCGGGCGGGCGACGGCGACGGGCTCACCGAGCGAGGTCATGGCCACTCCTCCGATCACGGCCACCCCGACGCTACCCCTGCTCGCACCGGTTCCTGGCGGGGGCACGGATGAGGATGGTTCCGGGGCGGGGCACGGATGAGGATTTCTTCATGCTGGACTCATCCACCTCACACGCGGCCGGCGTACAACACGGTTCATGGACACCGATGCCGAACCGCGAACCGCCGAGGGCGCCTCCCGACGGCGAGGGTTGCTGATCGCGGTCCTGGGCTTCCCGGTCGCGGTGGTCCTGGCCACCATGGGTTCGGGCCTGGACATTTTCCCCGGCTGGGTGCGGCTGGACGAGCCGCCGACGCCGGCGGTCGAGCCCGTGCAACCCTTCGGCGTGGCCGAGCTGACCGGTCCACCGGCCGCGCCCACAGCGCCGGCACCCTTGCTCCCGCCGACCGTGGTCGCACCGCCGGCACCGTTCCAGCCCGCGTCTCCCGGTGCCCCCGCGTCTCCCGGTGCCGCAGCGACGCCCACGGAGGCCGCCGCACCGGAGAGCGGCCCGTCTTCGGGGAGCCCGGGTGGGGACGCCCCGGCGCCCTCGGGTGGGGGTGCCGGGTCCGGGCCGCGCGAGGCCCCCGTCCGGGTAAGCGACACCGGTGGTACCGGCACTGATGACTCCGACGGCACCGGCACTGTCCCCGCGGCTTCTGACGACGACGCGCCGGGTTCGTCCGATGACGGAACCGGCCCGTCCGATGACGGCGGGTCCGCACCGTCCGGTCCGTCCGATGCCGGTCCGTCCGGCGACGGGCCTTCGGGCGGACCGACCGGTGCCGGTCCGTCCGATGCTGATGGACCCGGCGATGACGACTCCGACGACGGCGGTGGCGACGACGGTGGTGGCGACTCCGACGACGGTGGTGACGACTGATCCGCCTCGACGCCGCCGACGCTCAGCCACAGCGGTAACCCATCCCGCGGACCGTCGTGATCTTCTCGGCCCCGATCTTGCGTCGCAGCGCCCGGACATAGACGTCGACGATGTTGGAGCCGGGGTCGTAGTCGTAGCCCCAGACGTGGGACAGCAACTGCTCGCGGGAGAGCACCTGGCCGGGGTGGCGCAGGAACAGTTCGAGCAGCGTGAACTCGCGCGCCGTCAGGTCGACGATGCGACTGCCGATCTGGGCGCGACGGGTACGCAGGTCCAATGACAGCCCGGCGGCGGAGAGCACGGTGACCTCGGGTGCCCGGTCGGCCGTTCGCATCCGCAACCGGACCCTGGCCAGCAGCTCCTCGAACCGGAAAGGCTTGGTCATGTAGTCGTCGGCGCCGCCGTCCAGCCCCGCGACGGTGTCGCGGACCGTGTCCCGCGCGGTCAGAATGATCACCGGTAGTGCCGAGCGGGCCTCGCGGAGCAGGCGCAGGACGGTGAACCCGTCTTTGCCGGGGAGCCCCAGGTCCAGGATGAGCAGGTCGAAACCGCCGCTCTGCGCGTAGTCCAGTGCGGCGTCACCGTCGCTGACCGTGGTGGTCATGAATCCGCTGGCCCGCAGGCCCTTCTCGACGAACGCCGCGATTCGCGTCTCGTCCTCGGCGATCAGGATGCGGTTGCTCATGGTTGCTGCCGTTCCGATTCGGTGGCATGCCGGACCGGGATCTCGATGGTGAAAGTGGCCCCCGTGCCCGGCGTCGACAGCAGGCGGGTGACACCGCCGTGCGCGTCGGCGATCGCGGTGACGATGGCCAGGCCCAACCCGGCGCCTGCACGATGGATGGGGGAGGAGCCGCGGGTGAACCTATCGAAGATCGCCTCCGCGTCCTCCGGTGCGACGCCGGGGCCGCTGTCGGCGATCCAGAACGACAGCCGCGTGCCCTGCACGGCCGATCCGATGGAGATGGCGTCATCGACCACGGTGTGCTGGACGGCGTTGTGGGCGAGCGCGACCATGGCCTGGGTGATGCGCTGCGGGTCGACCCGCACGGATCCCTCCGCGAGGTCATCCAGTCGCCAGTGCCGTTGCCCGAGGGCGCGCACCTTGGCGTCGATGTCGCTGGTCAGCTCGGCCAGCTCGACGGATTCGAGGCGGACGAAATCGGGTCGTTCCGACTTGGCGAGCAGCAGCAGGTCCTCGACCATGCGGCTCATCCGGTCCAGCTCGTCCAGGCAGAGCCGGATGTCCTCGGCCCGTCCGGCCGGGTCGTCGCTGAGCAGCTCGAGATTGCCCCGGACGATCGTGATCGGGGTGCGCAGCTCGTGGCTGATGTCGTCGAGGAACGCGCGCTGGGTCGCGAAGGAGGACTGCAGCCGGTCCAGCATGGCGTTGAACTGCTCGGCCAGGGCGGCGATGTCGTCGTTGCCGCGCATCGGGATGCGGCGGGTCAGGTCGTCCTCGCTGATCGCGGCGGCGGTGCGGTGCAGCAGCCGGACCGGGGCCAGGATCTGCCCGGCGACGATCCACGCGGCGCCGGCGGCCAGCAGCAGCCCGAGCATGCCGACCAGGGCGAGGGTCCGCACGGCCAGATCGATCTCGGCTCGCTCCGGCTCGATGAGGTGGCTGACGACGAAGTAGCCGGCCACCGTGTCGCCGAGCTGGATCGGCACCCGGACCCAGCGCAGCTCGCCCTGCGCGGTGAGCAGCGTCCCGGTCGCGTCGGTGCCGGTGGTGATCACGGCGAGGACGCCGGATTCGGCGACCACCCGCACCACGTCGGCCTGCCCCTGCACCATCGGCGGCAAGCCAGGAGTGGTGGAAACTCCGGCGAGAACCTCACTCTCACCGGTGCGCTGCCGTTCCAGGTGCACCTGCAGCAGCTGTTCGGCCGCGGTGAACGGTTGCCCGGTCTCCGGATTACGGCCCTCACGCGCGAACTGCGCGAACTCCTCGACCTCCTGGCGCAGCCCGGCACTGATCTCGCGATCCAACGCGGTGATCAGGAGATTCCGGGTGACCAGCACGACCGACACGAGCGCCACGGCCAGCAGCAGCACCAGCCAGCCCATGATGCGCAGCCGCGCCGAGGGACCCCGCCGCCGCGGCCGCGGCGCCCGGCGGACCCGCCGCGATCCTCGGTGCGCCGGGTCGGGCCCGGTCTGCGCTGTTCCGGCACCCGGACGGACCTGGACGGCGCCGACGACCGACACCGTCGCCGGCGTTGTCGTCGGCGCTCGGTCCGTCCTGTTGCTGGTCATCGCCCTCATCATCGCTCACGAACAGGGCCGGGACACGGTTCGTGGCCGGGTCTCCCATCCAGGTGTGTCGCACTCTTGACCGGCCGCGGGAACCGGGCATGAGCGCGGGATGAAGGTCCTTTCATCTCTGCTACCGGCTCACGCCGGACGCAACGACCACTCGGCTCCGTCCGGGGAGTCCCGCACCTCGACACCGGCCTCGGCGAGCCGGTCGCGCAGCGCGTCGGCGAGGGCGAAGTCGCGATCGGTGCGGGCGGCGGCGCGGCGCTCCAGCAACGCCTCCACCAGCGGCGCCACGCGCTGCGCGGGATCGACCAGGCCGTCGCGGGCCGCGGCTGCCAGGTCCAGCACCATGGCGCGCAAGGCGCGCCGGGCGTGGTCGGCGTCGTCGGACTGCAAGGTGTCGGCGGTCCAGTCGGCAAGCGCCTGCTCCAGATCGAGCACCGCCGCCGCGGCGGCGTCGGCGTCCCGCGCGGCCAGCGCGGCGTCGAATGTGGACCGCGCTGCGTCCGTTGCCACGCGCAGCGAAGCTGGACCCCCCGCGGGCGACGACTCAGCCGCCGCGGATTTCCGACTCGCGGTACGGGATCTCCCGGCGCGCGCGTCAAGGCTCGCCGACTCCCGGGAGAGGTTCCCCGACTTGCGGGAGAGGTTCCCCGACTCGCCGGAGAGGTTCCCCGACTCGCGGGAGAGGGAACCGAGGCTGGGGATGGGAATGACGGTGCCGGTGGGGAGGGCCTGGGACTGCCCGTCGAAACGCACCGTCACGGTGCCGTTGCCCAGGACCGAGGCCGTGCCGGCGGCCAGGTCGAGCACGAGTGCGGTGTGCTCGTCCACCCCGATCACGTGTGCACCCTCGGGCAGCTCGGCCTCCAGCACGCGCAGGCGGCGCTCGCCCAGGTAGCAGAACCGGGTGGAGTGCGTGCCGCCCTCGGTGTTGTCGTAGTGCGGGATGACCGCCGCGCGCAGGCCGGTGAGCCGCTCCAACAGGTTCGTGCCGGTGGCCCACGCCGGATCCGCGCCGCTCTTGTAGATCTCGTAGACCGGCACCGTCGCCACGCCGAGGGTGAGCGCGGCGGCGCTCGCGAACGTGACGGCGCCACCCTGCGCGACCACTGTGGCTGCGGCGTCGTCGAAGCCGGTCTCCGCCCAGATCCGCATCGCGTAGGTCGGGCTGCCCGGGCCGGCGAAGATCCAGCGCGCCGCACGCACCGCGGCGAGTGCCCGGTCCAGCTCGGCACCCGCGAGCCGGTGCCGCCAGCGCAGCGCCGTGACCGTGCGCCTGACGTTGCGGCCGAAGTAGGCGATGGCCTTCTCGCTGATGTCGTCCGCGTTCTCCTGGAAGCCGTACGGGGAGTCGAGCAGCAGGGCCGGGCCCTCGCCCGCCGCGCGCAGGACGGCGCGGTGCACCTCCACCATCGTGGGGGCGGTCTCGCCTGACCCCATGATCACCAAGCGGCCGTTCACAGTGCTCCGATCAGCGCGGCCACCTGGTCGGGGTGCTGCGCGTGCAGGTCGTGGTCGGCGCCGGGGAACTCCACCAGCTCCCCGTGGGGCAACGCGGCCAGCGCCTCGACGAGCTGCTCGTGCTTATGCGGCGGGTCGTCACCCGTGATGGCCGCGAGCAGCAGGGTGCGGCAGCGGACCCGCGGGTAGAGCTCGCGGGGCCGGTGCGCGAGCATGCTGGCGACGATGCCGCGGTGTCGATCACGATCCAGCAATGGAGTGACGCCGCCGTCAGGGCGCTCGCACAGGTTGGCCGCGGTGGCATCGACCGCCGCGGTTGACCAGTCCGGGTGCGCGGCGGCGAGCCGGGAGCGCAGCGCGTCGGCGGACAGCCCGTCGAACGCGGGCGGGGCGAGCACGTCCCATGCCGCGTCGACGGTGTCCCACTGGTCGCCGAGATGCAGCCAGCCGCCGTCGACGAGCGCGAGGCCGTGCATCAGGTCAGGGTGGTCCGCGGCGAGCTGCAACACGACGTTGCCGCCCCAGGACTGCCCGGCGACGGCCACTTTCCCGTCGGCCCAGCCCAGCGACGCGCACACCTCGGCGAGGTCAGCGGCCGCGGTGAGCGTGGCACCGTTTCCGCGCTCCGGATCGGGAGTCTCGGCCGACCCGCCGTGCCCGCGCAGGTCCACCGCGACCACCGGATGCCCCTGCCCGGCCAGCCGGGCGGCGACCTCGTCCCACAGCCGGGCGCTGGACGAGAGCCCGTGCACCAGCAGCACCGGCCGCGCTCCGGCACCCGGCCAGGAGCGGGCCGCCAGGGCCACCGGACCGGCCTGCACACTGAGCACCTGAGGTTCGATCACCCGAGGTTCGCCCACAGGAGGTCAGCCTAATGACCGGCCCGACAGAGCCGGGTCGCCACGGCTGGGAGGATCGACACCATGACCACCGCGCGGAGCGCCAGCGGAGCGCGCATCGACCCCGCCACGCCCTGCCGTCCCCGGGTGCTCTCCGGCATCCAGCCGACGGCCGACTCGTTCCACCTCGGCAACTATCTCGGTGCGGTTCGCCAGTGGGTAGCCCTGCAGGACGACCACGACGCCTTCTGCTTCATCCCCGACCTGCATGCGATCACCGTGGAGAACGACCCGCGCACGCTGGCCGCCCGCACCCGCAACGCCGCCGCCCAGCTCTTCGCGCTCGGGCTCGACCCCAACCGGTGTACGACGTTCGTCCAGTCCCACGTCCCCGAGCACCCGCGGCTGGCCTGGGTGCTGGCTTGCCTCACCGGCTTCGGCGAGGCCAGCCGGATGGCCCAGTTCAAGGACAAGTCGGCACGTCAGGGAGCGGACCGGGCCACGGTGGGCCTGTTCACGTACCCGATCCTGCAGGCCGCTGACATCCTGGCCTACCAGGCCGACCGGGTGCCCGTCGGCGAGGACCAGCGCCAGCACGTCGAGCTCACCCGCGACCTCGCCCAGCGCTTCAACTCCCGTTTCGGCGCGGTGCTCACCGTGCCCGAGCCCTACATCCTGCCCGGTGTGGCGAAGATCCAGGACCTGCAGGACCCGACGGCCAAGATGAGCAAGTCGGCGTCGAGCCCGGCGGGGATCGTCGAGCTGCTCGACGACCCGAAGGTGTCGGCGAAGAAGATCCGGTCGGCGGTCACCGACACCGAGCGGGAGATCCGTTACGATCCCGCACTGAAGCCGGGTATCTCCAACCTGCTCACGATCTACGCCGAGCTCACCGGCCGCAAGATCGGCGAGCTGGAGGCCGCGTACGCTGGCAAGGGCTACGGCGACCTGAAGAAGGACCTCGCCGAGGTGGTGGGCGAGTTCGTATCGCCGCTGCGTGCGCGGGTGCGCGGGTGGTTGGACGATCCGGCCGAGCTGGACCGGGTGCTGGCCCGTGGAGCCACCCGGGCGGGTGATGTCGCCGGTTCGACGCTGGCCGCCGTCCACGAGAGGATCGGGTTCCTGCCGCCGACCGGATGAGGTATCGCATGGCCGACGAGCAGCCGTCCAGGTTCGAACAGCTGCGCACGAAGTACCCGTGGCTGGATCATCTCGTCCGGGCCGGCGAGCGGTACACCGAGCGGCACGGCGACCATTATGCGGCGGCGATCACCTTCTTCAGCGTGCTGTCGCTCGTGCCCCTGTTGATGATCGCCTTCGCGGTGGCCGGATACGTGCTGTTTTTCAACCCGGATCTCCTCGGCGAGCTGCAGGGGGCGATCACCGAGAACGTGCCGGACGGCCTGGACACGACAATCAACCCGATCGTGGCGCAGGCGATCGAGCAGCGGAACACCATCATCGGGTTCGGTTTCCTCGGCGCGCTGTACTCCGGTGTCGGATGGATGTCCAACCTGCGGGAGGCACTGTCCGAGCAGTGGGCGCAGGTACCCCAGGCGCCCCCGCTGTTCAACCGGCTGGGGCTCGACCTGCTGGCGCTGCTCGGGCTGGGCGCCGCGCTGGTCGGGTCGTTCGCCATCACCGGGATCGCGTCCGGGTTCGCCGAGGACGTGCTCGCGCTCGTCGGATTGGCGGAGACCGGCTGGGCGGTCGTGCTGTTGCGGCTGCTGGGCGTGGCGTTGGGGCTGGCGGCCAACTGGCTGGTCTTCCTGTGGGTGATCGCGCGGTTGCCGCGCGAGCACGCGACGCTGCACAGCGCGGTGCGCGCGGCGCTGCTCGGAGCGGTCGGGTTCGAGATTCTCAAGCAGGTCATGACCTACTACCTGCGCACCGTCACGGATTCACCGAGCGGCGCGGCCTTCGGGTCACTGCTCGGCCTGCTGGTCTTCGCGTTCTTCGCGTCCCGCTTCGTGCTGTTCGTCACGGCCTGGGCGGCGACGGCCACGGAGAACGAGCAGGAGCCGCCGATGCAGGAGCCGCCGGCGCCGGTGCCGGTGCCGGCCGTGATCCGGTCCGAGGTCGTGGTGAGATCCGGTCCGGACGGGCGGACGGCCGCTGGGCTGGTCGGCGCCGGTCTCCTCTCCGGGCTGCTCGGCGTGCGATTGTTCGGCCGCCGTCGCCGCTGACCCCTCGCCCCACTCGGTGTCTGAGCCGTCCGCGAGTCCAGCAGATCGGTGGTCCGGCCGTTCGACCCGGCGACGTCGACCAGGCTCTGCGCGTCGTCGTCGGCGGATCCACACGAGCAAGAGGCCCAGGCAGGTAGCGCCCACGGCGACCCCGACGGCAAGCGAACCGAGGCCGGGTGCGTGGTCGCCGGCTGCGTCGATGCCGTCATCGCGGGGTGCGGTGGCGGGTGGGGGGTCGGGCGGTCCGTCGACCAGTGTCCCGACGGGCGGTGTGGCGGGCGGTAGCGCGAACCCCACGTCGAGCAGCGTCGCGGCCTGCTTCCAGGTCGGCTCCGGCTGCTGCTCGCCGCGCACGAGGGAGACCACGAGCCGCCGTCCGTCGCGGGCCGCCGCGCCGACGAAGGTGTGTCGGGCCGCGTCGGTGAAGCCCGTCTTCCCGCCGAGTGCCCCCGGGTAGTTGGCCAGGAGCCGGTTCTGGTTCGACAGCTCGAACCCGGCCTGGTCCCCGAATCCAGGGAACGCCAGCGTCCGTGTCGCGACCGTCTCGGCGAACAGCGGGTCGCGCATCGCAACCCGGAAGAGCAGCGCAAGGTCGTAGGCCGAGGACGCCATGCCTGGCCCGTCGAGCCCGGACGGCGAGGCGGCGCGCGTGTCCAGCGCACCGAGTTCGCGTGCGGCCGTGTCCATCGCGGCGGTTGTGGCTGTGACTCCGCCGAGCTCCCGGGCCAGGGCATTGGCGGTGTCGTTGCCGGAGTTGAGCAGCAGCCCGGCGAGCAGCTGGCGGACGGTGTAGCGCCCGCCCGGCCCCATCCCGACCCGGCTGCCCTCGACGTTCGCGTCGTCCGCGGTGCCCTCGACGATGGAGTCCGGGTCGAGCCGGTCGAGCGCGACGAGTGCGGTGAGCACCTTCAACGTCGACGCCGGCCGGTGCCGGGTGTGCGGTGCGCGGGCGGCCAGCACGGCCCCGGTGTCGAGGTCGGCCACCACCCAGGCCGCGGCGCCGACCGTGGGCGGGGCGACCAGTCCGGGCGCCAGGACGTCGCCGCAGGCCGTGAGCCTTGGGCCGCCGACCGGCTCGTCCGGCCAGGGCAGCGGGTCGGGTGGGCCGACCGGTGTGAGCTCCTCCACAGCGGGTGGCTGGGGAGGTATCGCGGCGCCAGGACACGCCTCGCCTGACGCCCCGGCCGGACCTGTCTCGGCTGGACTTGTTTCGGCTGGACCTGCCCCGGCCGGGCCGGTCCCGAGCGTGAGCAGACCGAGCACCGTGAGCGCGACGCCCGTCCGTCGACAACGACGGTGTTGCCGATTCTTGTGTCCCGCCACAGTGAGCTCGTTGTCGACGTGCCTCACCGACCTGCGCGCTCAGCGGATGCCTTCACCGCGGCGAGCGTCCGGTGCATCCCGTCCACCATCAGCTGTTCCCGGTTCCGGCCGACGAACCCGCTCGTGACGAGCGCCCGGGCGAACACGTTCGGCTCCGACGTGCGGTCGCGCCACTGCGTCAACCGAGTGCCGGTACCCTCGGCCTCCAGTCGCCAACCCCAGGTCATCTTGTTCTCGGCCACGGTGAACGCGAAGCGGGTCGGCTGCGCACACTCGACGACCCGGCAGTGTGTGCGCCAACGGACCCAGCCGTGCGCGTTGGATCCGACGAACCGGGCGCCGGGCGCCGGTCCGGTGGCGCCATGGGTCCAGCGGCCCCCGGTGCTCTCCGGGCTCCACTCGCCCATCCGCGTGATGTCGGTGACGAGATCCCAGACCCGTCCCAGCTCAGCGTCGATCAGCACACTCACCTCGTCCATGGATCGAATCTGCCACATGCCGCCGGCGACGCCTGCTGGCGGTGCCCCCCACCCCCCACCCCCCACCCCCCCGCGAGTTGCGCATTTGGGCCCGGCGAGTTGCGCATTTGGGCCCGGCGAGTTGCGCATTCGGATACGGTGAGTTCGCCGTTCGGGCACGGTGAGTTCGCCGTTCGGGCACGGTGAGTTCGCCGTTCGGGCACGGTGAGTTCGCCAGTCGGTCGTCTCGGCCGTCTGACCGCAGGTGGGTTGGGGCGGCTGGCCACTCGCGGTGTCGTCTCGGTGGGATGCGACCAGTCGACACACCCCGTGAGCTTGGCGACGTCATCCGGTGTGGCGAACTCGCCCAGGTCCGAGGTGCGGGACTCCCCGTGTCGAGATGCGGGACTCGCCGTGCTGAGATGCGCAACTCGCCGGGCCCAAATGCGCAACTCGCGGGGGGTGGGCGGGGTGGGGCGAACGGTTAGGTGTCGGGGTCGTCGTCGGGGGGGAGGTCCGGGTCGGGGGAGCTGCCGTTGCCGGCTCGTATCCGGGGCACTGTCCGACGCTGGACCGGGCGGGGACCGGGCAGCGGGCTGCGCACGGCGGCGCCGCGGCCGAGGATGAGCTCGGCGAAGGTCGCCATGGCCTCGTCGAGCTGTTCGGCGGATCGTCGTGCGGAGTCCTCGTTGGCCCGCTCGACCAGCACGCTCAGCGAGGCGGTGTCCGGCCGCTCGACCACGGCGGCATCAAGCGCGTCCAGCCGCGCGGTGAGCGACTCGAGACGCTGGGCGAGCCCGTCCAGCAGGGCGGTCGGGTCGACCGACGGCCGGGTGGCGAGGTCCTCCAACCGCCGGTGCAGGCCGACCGCGGTGTCGCCGAGCAGGTTGCGCAGGCCTTCACCGGTCTCCTCCATCGAACGGGTCGCGCCGGCGAGGTGCTCACGGACCATGCGCTCGACGCCGTCGATCCGTTCCTTGATCGGGTTGCTGACCGCGGCGGGCATGGCGTCGAGACGCAGCTCGTGACGGTCGAGGCGGTTGTCCAGATCGTCGAGGCGTTTGTGCAGCCCCCCGAGCCGGTCGTCCAGCCCGTCCATCCGACCCGACACACCTTCCAGCCGCCCGGCCATGCCGTCCAGCCGGCCGTCGAGCTGGGCGATCGGCGCGGCCAACCGGTCCGGCAGCGCCTCGATCGCCCGGGCGACCGCACTGAGCGTGACGTCCTGCGCGTCGAGCTTGGCGACGGTCTCGTCCAACCGCTCGGCCAGGACGCTGACCTCGGTGCGGTCGGGCAACTCGGTGAGCCGCTTGCGCACGGTGCCGAGGGCGTCGAGTCCGGCGAGGCGGGCATGGATCTCGTCGAGGGAGTCGAAGATCTGTTGCTGCTCACTGTCCCGGATCTCGGCTGCCCGCATGAGCATGCCGCGCATACGGTCGAACGACAGGGGCGAATCAGCAGTCATGTGGCCGGATCTTTCCTGTGGCCGGATGGGGAGCGCGCAGAGCGTAGCGACGCTCGGTGCCATAGCGTGATCGGGTGCCCGTGCCCATGAGCCCCGAATCCATCCGTGACGCCCCCAAGGTCTTGCTGCACGACCACCTCGACGGCGGCCTGCGGCCGTCGACCGTCATCTCCCTCGCCGACGCCGCCGGATACACCGCGTTGCCGAGCACCGACCCCATCGAGCTCGCGGGCTGGTTCCTCGGCGCGGCCCACTCCGGATCCCTGGAGCGCTACCTGGAGACCTTCGGTCACACCGTCGCCGTCATGCAGACCGCCGACGCGCTGGCCCGGGTCGCCGCCGAGTGCGCGGCGGACCTCGCGGTCGACGGTGTGGTGTACGCGGAGGTGCGGTTCGCCCCCGAGCTGCATGTCGAGCAGGGACTCACGCTGGACGCCGTCGTCGAGGCGGTGCTGGAAGGCTTCCGGATCGGCACCGCCCTGGCCGCGCAGGACGGTCGCCGCATCCGGGTGGGCTGCCTGCTCACAGCGATGCGGCACGCCGCCCGATCGCGGGAGATCGCCGAGCTGGCGGTGCGGTACCGCGACGTCGGGGTGGTCGGCTTCGACATCGCCGGCGCCGAGGCCGGGTTCCCGCCCACCCGCCACCTCGACGCGTTCGAGTACGTCCGCCAGCAAAACGCGCACTTCACGATCCACGCCGGCGAGGCGTTCGGGCTGCCGTCGATCTGGGAGGCGCTCCAGTGGTGCGGCGCCGACCGGCTCGGCCACGGGGTGCGCATCGTCGATGACATCACTGTCGGCAACGACGGCACGCCCAAGCTCGGACGGCTCGCCGCGTACATCCGGGACATGCGGATCCCGCTCGAGATGTGCCCGACGTCCAACGTGCACACAGGTGCGGCGCCGTCGCTGGCCGAGCATCCGATCGGGCTGCTGGCCACGCTGCGGTTCCGGGTCACGGTCAACACCGACAACCGGCTGATGTCGGGGGTCACGATGAGCACCGAGCTGGCCGCGCTGGCCGACACGTTCGGCTATGGCTGGGCGGACCTTCAGTGGTTCGCCGTGAACGCGATGAAGTCGGCGTTCATCGGTTTCGACGAACGGCTCGTGCTGATCAACGACGTGATCAAGCCAGGATACGCGGCGCTGACGGCATGACGGGACGGATCAGCGCAGGTTGAGTCGAGCCGTCAGATCGTTCACCAGCTCGCGCCAGCGCGCGGCCTCCGTGTCGAACGGCGGACTCGGGGCCAGCCGCGTCGGATCGGGCCGCACGACGAACGAGACCAGCCAGCCCAGTGGCTGGTTGTCGGCGAGGGCTTCCCGCGGCTCGTCGTCGCCGGCCCAGTCGCCGACGTCGATCAGCAGCTCGTTGGCCAGTTCCAGCTGGGACGCGTCGACCGCCAGGGTGCCTTCGGCGATGTCCTCGTCGAGGCCGGTGAGCACGTAGACGTTGAGCTCGTCGACCTCCACCTCGAGGTCACCGGTGGCAGCCTGTTCGACGACCTCCGGCCACGTGGACGCGGCCACCAGGTCGTGTCCTTCGGCGCCGTCGCCGGCGAGGTGGCGGGCCAGCGCGCGCTCGTGGGGAAAGACGTCGATCCGGCCGGTGGAGCCGAGGAAGACCGGCGCGTCGTCGAGGTAGCAGCGCAGCGTCACGACATCGCCGTCCTGCGTGCTGATCCGGATGGGATCGATACCGACCTCCTCCCAGAAGGTCGGCTCGTGGTCGGGCTCGTCTTCCTCCGCGGTGGCGACCGGGTTCTCCTGCGCGACCTTCTCGGCGAGCACGGCCTCCTTGTCCGCCACCGCGAGGGCCGCGGCGTCGACCTCGGGGGTCTCGACCAGGTCGTCTAGGGCGTCGATCACGTCGTCCCAGCGCGCCGCGATGGTCTCCACCATCTGCGTCCACAGCCGGTTGCCCTCGCGGCCGACGAACGGCAGCGTGCCCTGGTGCAGCAGCGCGAAGCCGGGCGCGGAGTCGAGCACCTCGGTGACGACATCCAGCTCACAGACCTCGGCGATAGAGCGCACCATGTCGGTGATCTCGGCCAGTTCGGCGATCGTCCAGGTGTCGGCGTCCTCGGCGGCGAGCTCGGGCACGCCGACGACGTCGTAGCGCTGGGTCTCGTCCGGGACGAGCTCGGTGACGGTGAGATCGGGTACCACCGACCAGGCCGGGTGGTCGATGAGGTCGTGTTCGGGGGCGGTGCGGACGAACGCGGCGAGCTGGGTGACCTCGGGGAACACGAACAGCGAGTCGTCGTCACCGAGGAAGGCCTCCCACTCCTCGCCGTCCTCGCGCCAGCGCGGGGCCCAGAGGGTGACGAGATCACCCTCGGTGAGGGAGAGCTGGATGGGGACGATATCGCTGGCCACGGCCGGAAGCCTAAGACGTCCGCAGGTCAGCGGCCGACCGGGTGCCGGATGGTGCCCCGACACCGCTACTTCCGCTTGTGGCGTGGGCGCGACGCCGCGGACAGGGCGGCGGCCCGATCGGCGAGGCCCCGTAACCGGCACGGCCAGCCCGGGGCGATGCCGCGGGTCGAACGGCAGCCCTTGCACCGCCCATCGGGACGGGGGATGTGTTCGGCGCGTAGCCGTTCCCAGACTTCGGGCATCCGGGCGATCTCTGCGGCCGCGGCCAGGAACCGGGCGGTGTGGTCGTACATAGAGGTGAGTGTGGGGACGGGCGGGCGGTACCGGGTGGCGCGCATGTGGGTCTCCCACCTTCCACCGCCCGGCTGGCACACTTCGCGTTCGGGTGAACACTTCAGGCGGGGGAGCATGAGCGGGCGCAACGGGTCGACGGTCCTGCGCCGCCAGCTGGCGCGCGCCCTGCGGGAGCTGCGCGAGGCGGCCGGACTCACGATCGAGGCGGCCGCCCCGCGGCTGGACTGGTCGAGCAGCAAGCTCTGCCGGATCGAGAATGCCCAGCAGATGGTGGACGTGCACGGCGTGCGCAGCATGCTCGATCTTTACGACGTGGGGGGCGAGCGCTGGACCGAGCTCATCGAGCTGACCCGGGAGGCCCGGCAGAAGGGCTGGTGGCGGGCTTACGGGTTCGACGACCGGGGTTACGTGCCCCTGGAGACCGAGGCCACGCTGGTGCGCGACTACACGCTCGGCTGCGTGCCCGGACTGCTCCAGACGGCGGACTACGCGCGGGCGCTGTTTCAGGCTTCGCTGATCCGACGCACCGAGGCCGAGCTGGAGAACGAGGTCGAGGTGCGGATGATTCGGCAGCGCCGGCTCACCGCCGCCGAGCATCCACTGGAGCTGGTGGCGATCGTCGACGAGTCGGTGCTGCACCGCCCAGTCGGTGGTCCCGGGGTGATGTGTGCCCAGCTTGTCCGGCTCGTCGAGGCCGCGGCGCTGGACCGGGTGACGTTCCAGGTGTTGCCGGCCGGCACCGGGGCGCATCCCGCGATGTCGGCGGTGTTCGCCGTGCTGAGCTTCGGCGATCTGGGCGAGCCGGACCTGGCCTACGTCGAGCACCCGATGGGTGCGGTGCAGATGGAGAAGGAGGCTGACGTCGCCTGTGCTACAATTGTGTTCGACCGGCTGCGGTCGCTCGCGCTCAGCCCCGCCGACTCCGTGGCGCTGGTTCGTCGGGTGGCCGAGCAGATGTAGCTAGGGGACGGGGTGTGCCGTGGACCTCACCGGCGCCCAGTGGCGCAAGAGCAGCTTCTGCAACGGCAACGCCGAGAGCTGCGTCGAGGTGGCCTTCTTCCCCGGCGGCGCGGTGGCTGTCCGCGACACGAAGGACCGCTCGCTGTCCCCGCACCTGTACACCTCAGCCGAATGGGACGCCTTCGTGGCCGGTGTACGGGCCGAGGAGTTCGACCGGTCCTGACGCTCCGTGCGCGGTATGTCGCACGACTGCTCCACCCTCGGATCTTGCGCCGATAACCCCTCGGATCTTGCGCTAAAACGTCCTCGGATCATGCTAATTTGTTGTTCATGGTGGTGTTGACCGATGTCGTGGCGCGTCGCTTGGAGGAGGTCGTACTCGACCGGATGGGTGTTGAGCCCGTCATTGTCCTGCATGGGCCGCGCGCCGTGGGGAAGAGTACATTGCTCAAGCGCATCGGCGACCGGCGCGGTCGTCCCGTGATTGATCTGGACGATCCTGAGACCCGAGCGTTCGTGACCGGTGGTCCGGGCTTCGCGGTCGCCGGTGCCGGGCCGGTACTGATCGACGAATACCAGCACGTCCCGGACCTTCTGGACGCGATCAAGGCGGAGCTCAACCGCGACCTGCGGCCGGGCCGCTTCGTCCTCACCGGCTCGACCAACTACACGACCATCCCGCGGGCGGCCCAGGCGCTGACCGGGCGAGCTCACGTAGTGACGGTGTGGCCGCTCTCACAGGGTGAGATCGAAGATCGACGGGAGTCCTTCGTCGAGAAGTTGCTCGTCGACCCGTCACAGGTCCTCGAAGGCCCGCCATCCTCGACCGATCGCCTCGGCTACGCCGAGCGCGTCCTAGCCGGCGGGTTTCCCATCCCGCTGCGTCGTGCCGGGCGGCGGGCGCGGGCGGGCTGGTTCGCCGACTATCTCGATCTGGTCATCGAACGGGATGTTCTCGACATCCGACGAATCCGACAGCGTGATGTGCTCCCACGGCTGTTCCGGAGGCTTGCAGCCCAAACCGGGCAGATCGTCAACGTCGCGAGCGCTGCGCGCGCGGAGCAACTCCTGCCTTCTGCAGCCAACGACTACGCGCACCTACTGGAAGCGGTATTCCTGCTGCACCGGCTGCCGGCGTGGGGCACCACGCTCGGCGCCAGGGTCAACGTCCTGCCCAAGATCCACCTGATGGACACCGGGATCGGTGGCTGGATGCTTGATGTCATTCCCGAGAACCTGCAGCGGCGCGATCCGTCGGCCCTGACCGAGCTGGGCCATCTGATCGAGACGTTCGCGGTCAACGAGATCCTAAAGCAAGTCGCCTGGGTGGACGACGTGGTTCGAGCCGGTCACTACCGGACCCACGACGGTGACGAGGTCGACCTGGTGCTTCAGTCGTCAGGAGGCGACGTCGTGGGTATCGAGATCAAGTCGGGCGAGCTGGTCCGACCGGCGGATGCCGGGCAGCTCGGCCGGCTGCGCGACAAGCTCGGAGACAAGTTCCGCGGTGGCATCGTCCTGCACACCGGCCGGTTCGCCAGGCCGCTGGGAGATCGGCTGTACGCCGCGCCCCTGGAATGCCTGTGGGCGTAACAGCCAGGGCCGACGAGGGTGGTTCATCATCCCGCCGGTCGCCTGCCCGTCGTCGCACGGCCACGCCGGACGGGAGGATGACCCGATGGCCATGTTCGAACGCGGCAACACGCGGATCCACTACGAGGAGTACGGATCGGGCTTCCCGGTGCTGCTCATCGCCCCCGGCGGCATGCGCTCGGCGATCGAGGCGTGGCAGCTCGCACCGTGGAACCCGATCGACCAGCTCTCGCCGAGCTACCGGGTCATCGCCATGGACCAGCGCAATGCCGGCCGTTCGACGGCCCCGATCAGCGCGTCCGACGGTTGGGCCGCCTACACCTCCGACCAGCTCGCGCTGCTCGACCACCTCGGGATCGACCGGTTCCACGTGCTAGGCATGTGTATCGGTGGCTCGTACATCGCCGGTCTCATCCGCACCGCGCCGGAGCGCGTGGCGTCGGCGGTGGCGCTGCAGCCCATCGGGCTGGACGGTAACCGCGAGGCGTTCACCGAGCTGTTCGACGCGTGGGTGGCCGAGATCGCGGCGGACCATCCGGAGGCGAGTGCAGCTGACTGGGCAGGGTTTCGGAACGGGATGTACGGCGGCGACGACATGCTGTTCAGCGCCTCGGCCACGGAGATCGCGGCATTCGACACGCCGATCCTGGTACTCATGGGCGATGACCGGCACCACCCGCGGAGCGCGTCTGCGATGTTGGCGGCGACCGCACCCCGGGCCGCCCTCCTCGATCAGTGGAAAGAGCCCGACAAGCAGCCGGCGGCGCGGGCGGCCGTCGAGGCGTTCCTCGCCGGGAACACACCCCGCGTGCCGTCAGGATAGGCACCGGCATGTCCCCGCTTCCAGGTGATCAAGGTGAAGCTCGGCGCGGGCCGCCCGAACAGGTCCCCGCCCGCCGAGCGGGAGGTACGGCGGGCGGGGCGATCGGTCCGGTGACGGAGATCAGGTGGTGCTGTGCAGTCGGACGACACCGATGGTGACGTCCTCGAGCCCGCCGCGGTCGAAGTCGCGGCGCAGCTTGTCGGCCTTGATGGTGGCGGTCAGCCCGTCGAAGGGGCCGTGCGCGTCGACCTCACCCGTCTGGGGATCGACGGCCAGGACGACGTACCCGTCGCACCTTGTCAGCTTCTCCGCCGCAGCAACCAGCGTTGCCTCGTCAGAAGTCGTGTACTCCGGCACCGGATCACCTCCTTGTTGCCTAGTAGAGCGTCGGAGGGGTCGTAAACGTGACAGTCTGAGCGGCCAACCACCCGTTCGGGCCAGGGTGAATTTCTGAGCCGATCACACGTCGTGCTGAGATCGGGACGGTGAGCGAATGAGAAGGATGGTCAGACCGGTCAATGCGGCGCTGCTGACGCTCTTGGTGCTCACGACGGTGAGCGGTGGCCTGGCGTTCGGCACCGGAACCGCACCCGCCGCGGCGGCCCTGGTCGCCGTCCATGGGGCCGCGGGGCTCGGCCTGCTGCTGCTCGCGCCCGCGAAGATGCGGATCGCCCGCCGCGGCCTGCGCCGGCCTGGTCGATCGCGCCAGGTGATGAGCCTGGTGTTCGCGGCGCTGGTGTTGATCGCGGTCTGCAGCGGCCTGCTGCACGCGATCAGCGGTTTCCGCACCTATGTGGGCCTGCTGCCGATGCAGGTGCACGTGGGCTCGGCGGCGGCGGCCGTCGGGCTGCTCGGCGCGCACGCCTGGACGCACCGGCGGCGGGCGCGGGTACGTCGCACCGACCTGGATCGACGCGTCGCGTTTGGTGGGGTGGGGCTGGTGGTCGGGGCGGTCGCGCTGTGGGCGGTGGCCCCGGGGCGGGAGCGGCGGGCGACCGGCTCGCACGAGGTGGGGTCCGGCGATCCCCGGCTGATGCCGGTGACGCAGTGGCTGTTCGACCCGGTGCCTCGGATCGACGGGCCCGGGTGGCGGCTGCGGATGCCGGCCGGTCACCTCGACCTCGCCGCGCTGGCCGCGCTCCCGCAGCGCACGGAGCGGGCCGTGCTGGACTGCACCGGTGGATGGTGGGCCGAGCAGGAGTGGCAGGGTGTCCCGCTGGCCGCGCTCGGCCTCGGGCTTGCGGACGGAGCAGCCGCGTCCGTCGACGTGGTCTCGGTGACGGGCTACCGGCGCCGGTTCCCGGTGCGGGACGCGGGCGCGCTGCTGCTGGCCACGCACGTCGCCGGGCGTCCCCTCTCGGCTGGGCACGGCGGCCCGGCCCGGTTGGTCGCGCCGGGGCGCCGGGGGTTCTGGTGGGTCAAGTGGGTCGTCGCGATCGAGGTCGTCGACGAGCCGTGGTGGTGGCAGCCGCCGTTCCCGGTGCAGTGAGACGAGCACCCCACGCTCACGACCTTCCTGACGGCCTCCCGATAGCCTCGGCCCGGGGTCGCGCCGGACGGTGGTGATGCCGAACCGACGTTGTGGCGGGAGGGTTGCGTGGGTGAGCAGGCGAGCGGTGGCGGGCGCAGCCGGTACGTACGGGTGTCCCTCGTGCAGGAGATCCCGGCGGCGCTCAACGCGCTGGCGCTGCGCCGGGGACGCCCGGTACTCGTGCTGGTCGGTGGCGCCGAGGGGATGGACGACGATCACCTGGAGACGGTGGGCCGCGTGCTTCGAGATGCTGTGCTGCCCCTCCTCGATCAGCGCGGGGCGGTGGTGGTGGATGGTGGCACCGACTCCGGCGTGATGCGGGTGATCGGCCGGGCATGGGTGGCGCAGGGCGGCGGCTTCCCCCTCGTCGGAGTCGCCGCGGAGGGAACGGTCGTGGTGCCCGGTGGGGGACCGGCCGCCCAGGACGCCGCCGAGCTCGAACCCAACCACACCCACGTCGTCCTCGTACCGGGCACGAGGTGGGGAGACGAGTCGCCGTGGCTGGCCGACGTCGCCGGCGCGATTGCGCAGGGCCGGCCATCGGTCACCGTCGTGGTCAACGGTGGTGAGATCACCTATGCCGACGTGTCCGGCAGCCTCGCCAGGGGACGCCCCGTTGTGGTGCTGGCGGGTACGGGCCGCACCGCCGACGCGATCGCCGCCGCGAGGGCGGGCCGGACCGCGGATCACCGGGCCGCGGCGATCGCAGCGTCAGATCTGACCCTGGTCGTTCCCGTCGAGGACGCCGGCGGGATCCGCGACGCCATCGACGCCGCGCTCACGTGACGCGATCCCGGGCACGCGATCCGAGGCGGGTGCCGCATCGCCCGACGGCGACCTCGCTACGGTGACCGGGCCAGATCAGCGGCCGCACGTCACGAGGACACGGGAGATCGCGAGATGAAGCGACCGGCGCTGCTCGTCAGGTTCCCGTCGTTGCGGGTGCCGAGCACCTCCTGGCCGGTGATCCCGCCGGACGAGGTTGCCGCATATCCCTCGCTCGCCGAGGACATCGCGACCCTCGATGCGGTGGTGGGCGCCTCCTTCGACGAGTCCGACCGGGCCGCGCTCGTCCAGCAGAACCGCTACCGACGCCAGCAGCTGGTCATCCTCCTCGGCTCGGCGGTGCTCAGCGGACTGGGCGGGCTGCAGGCGGTGTTCCCCGAGCAGCGCTGGCCCGGCCTGCTGCTCGTGGTGCTGGGGTGCACGCTCGCGGTGATCAGCCGGGCCGCCGGTGAGCTGAACACGCTGAGCGAGTTCCTCACCGAGCGGGTCAAGGCCGAGCGGTTGCGCGCCGTGTACTTCCGGTTCCTGTCCCGTACGGGGCGCTACGCCGGGCCGGACCGGGTCACCGTATTGCGCCGCGCGGTGGTCTCGATCAAGGCCGGGGAGGAGCCGACATGAGCGACCGCGCACGGGAGTTCCACCGCCTCTTCCTGAGGTTGCGCATCGCCGACCAGCTGGGTTACTACTCCAGCCGGCGGACCGAGTACCGCCGCGCGCACCGCCAGGCCGTCGTCGTGCGAAACGCGCTGCTCTTCGCCGCCGCCGTGGCGGGGGGTGTCGGGCAGTTCACGGTCGGTACCGCCCGCGCCGGCTGGGCAGTGGTGGGTGCGGTGCTCGCCTCGCTCGCGGCCGCGGTCACCGCGTTCGAGACGCTCATCGGGTTCCCGCAGCTCGACAAGCTCTTCTCGGACGCGGCGCGCAACCTCGAGGAGGCGGCGATCGACTGGGAGGAGGCCGACCCCCACTCCGACCTGACCGCCGAGATCAACCGGGTCGAGGGGGTCTTCCGCAGCGAGAACGGGCAGTGGGGACAGCTCGTCGTCAAGTCGGCCACGCCGATCCTGCCGCCGCCGACCGAAGGCGACGCCGCGCAGCGGTGACCGGCCGGTCGCGGAGCTACGCCGGAGCGGTCCGGGCAGCGCGAGCCAGCTCCTGCTCGAGGCTCGCCAACCAGGGCGGCGATGTGCCGGTGCCCTCGCGGGCCTGCCGCAGCCGGACCAGCGTGCTGAGGGTGCTCTCGGCCTCCCAGCGGTGCGGGCGCGCGGCGAGAGCGTCGCCGAGGGCCGCGACGGCCGCGTTCTCGTCGTCATCGAGCGCAGGCCGCGCGCGAGCACGTCCCGGCCGGCGGCCCGCGCCTCGTCCCACTGGTCCTTGTAGACCCGGCCGAGGAGCCCGTAGGTCTCGCTGCTCGGCCCCCGCTCGTCGATGAGCCGGACGAGGACGCCCTCGGCGTCGACGCTGCACCCGAGGCGGTTGAGCGCGAACGCGTGCTGCTCGCGGACGAGCGCCGTCCGGGCCAGCGCCGCAGACATGCCGGTGACCAGCTCGGTCATCCCGACGTACGCATTGAGGGCCCGGTAGGAGAGCAGCAGGTCGATGATCAGTCCGGTCTCGACATCGCGGAGATCACCCAGCTCGGCCTGCACGGCGCGCACCGCCGCGGCATCTTCCGCGCGGCGGGCCCGGGCCAGCCTCTCCTGGAACGCCGTCGACACCTTGATCCGCTCGTGGAAGACGTCTGTGCTCAGCACGCTCACGTCGGTCGGTATCAGGCCGTCGAGTAGCTGGAAGAGTGGGCTGTCGGTCGTCTGGGCGCGCGCTTCATGGAGTCTGCGGGTGAGCGCGGCGCGATCGGCCGCTGCCTGACTGGGCCTGCCGGCGGCGTCGAGCTCGTATGGGAGGCCGCGGAGCGCCCCGACGTCGAACGGCAGCCGGAAGTCCTTCCGGAACACGAGCACCGTGCTCCACGGTCGCGTGGCATGCCGCACCCCGAGCTCGTAGTAGACGTTCGCGTTCGCCGTGGAGAGGTCCGCGACGGCGTAGTCGCACAGCAGGAGCCGCTCGAACATCGGCTTGTGGATGACCCGCCCACGTGCTCCTCATCGGCCCGGATGCACCGCAGGCCAGCCGCGTCCACCGCAGGCCGGATCACCTCCTCGTACACCGCATCGAAATCGATCACCCCGATGGCCGGGTCCTGCTTGGTGCCGAATGGCATCAGCACGAAGCAGAGCCTCACCGCGAACTGGACGTCGGCTCCCATAGGTTGTCGACGGGTACGACGTAGAGGCGGTCGTCGACGTGCGCGGCTCGCTCGCCGGTGTACAGCAGGATGCCGCCGAGGAACCGGTCGCCGAGCCGGTCGCGCAGGTGGGCGAGGCCGTGCAGGTCCTCCCGTCGATAAGTCCCGCCCGCCTTGACCTCGACGGCGACGAGCTCGCCGTCGTCGTTCTCGATCACGATGTCCACCTCGTCACCATCGGAGGTTCGGTAGTGGCCTATGCGCAGGCTCCGGTCCAGCCAGGAGGTCTGCTTGAGGATCTCGTTCACCACGAACGACTCCAGCAGGTGACCGAACTCGGAGAGCACCGCGGGGATCCGCCGGGTGACACCTCGCGAGGTGATGCCCAGCAACCAGCCGCCGAGGCCGGTGTCGACGAGGTGAACCTTGGGTAGGCGGTTGACCCGCGTCGACATCGTGGTCCCCCAAGGCGGTAGGCGGTGGAGCAGGAACACGGCCTCGAGCAGTCGGGTGTAGTCCTCGCCGACCGATGGCGCGATGCCCGCTGCCTGGCTGGCCCCGGCCACGTTGAGTACCTGCGCGGTCTGCGCGGCGAGTCGGCGCAGGAACGAGGGGAGTACTGCTCGCTGCCGGATGTGTCGGATGTCCAGCATATCGCGTTCGACCACGAGGTTGACGTAGCCCTCGTACCAGCGGGATCTCGATCGTCCAGGCGCACGTTTCAGCGCGGCGGGTAGGCCACCGGTCAGCACCCGCTCGACGTAGTCCGCCCGGGTGGCGGTGGAGGTGCGTCGGGAGACGGCGGACGCCGGTTCGTCGAGCAGCCGCTCGATGAACGATTCCGGCCGCCCGGCGATCTCGCCCTGCGAGAGGGGCCAGACCGTCACGACGTGCACCCGACCGGTGAGCGACTGGGCGGCGCGCGGCAGTGCGGAGTACCGAGTCGATCCGGTGAGCAGGAAGCGCCCGGGCCGCGGATCGACGTTCAGTTCGGCCTTGATCGCGTCCAGCACCGCCGGGACATGCTGGAACTCGTCCACCAGGACGGGGGACCCCCCTGCGAGGCCAGAGACCTGCTGGTACAGCGCCTACGCGCCGACGTCAGCCCTCCGTCCGGCAGTCGTCCTGATGGCGCGAGAGCGCCGCCAGGACGACGGTCTCCTCGCCGCGGTTGTGCAGCGTGCGCAGCCCCAGCCCGGTCAGCCACAGCACCGCGCCGCGGCCGAACCGTCGGCGGTCACCGGCCAGGCACTCCAGCTCGACCTCCCCGCTCTCGACGACGGCGACCGTGTCGAGCCACTCGGCGTCGTCGTATGCCCGCGAGCTCCCCGGGGCGATGGTCACGATCCGGATCACGAACCCGGACCCGGGTTGGGCCCCCGGAAAGGAGAGCAGGTCGTCGTCCATCTTCGGCGCCGGCGGTAGGTCGAACGCGATCGGCTCGGGCGCCATGACCTGCCGGGCGTCGGTCACTGCTTGGCTGTTCATGCGGTCTCCCCGCGCACGCTGCTGGGTCCGGTGCGCTCAGCCGTACGTCGGCTTCTGGGGGAATCCGGCGGGGGAGTCCTCCCAGTCCTCCTGCCGGCCGAACGGGGTGAGGTCGAGGAAGTTGTAGGGCGTGGCCAGCTGGTCCAGGCCGCGGGCATAGGCGGAGTAGGTGTGGAAGACGGTGTCGCCGTCGCGCAGGAACACGCTGTTGCCGGTCCAGTCGCCGGTGAGGACCTCCGGGGGGAAGCCGGCCGCCAGCAGCTCCTCGCGGTTGCGGTAGTTGTACGCGACGGGAGTGACGGACTCGTCCAGCGTCACCTGGAAGTCGTGGTTGAAGGAGGTCCCGTGCGAGGAGTACCAGGGGAAGCTCCACCCGCGGCGCTGCTTAAACCGCGTGATGGACGCCAGCGGTGCGCGTGAGATAGCCGCGAAGGCGACGTCGAGCTCGTGCAGGCGGGTGAGCAGCGGCGGCGTGAAGTTCAGCTCGGCTGCCATGGAACAGGCCGGGCAGCCCTCGTCCCGATCGTCGACCCACATGAAGTGGTGGACGTAGAGCTGCCGGCGGCCCTCGAACAGGTCGAGCAGGCTCCGCGAGCCGTCCGGACCCGTGAAGACGTAGTCCTCCTCGATCGCCACCATCGGCAGCCTGCGGCGCTCGGCGTTGACGGCGTCACGAATCCGGGTGGCCTCCTTCTCCTTCGCGAGCAGGGCCTTGCGCGCGGCCAGCCACTCGCTACGGGACACCACCGGGGGAAGGGCGGTCGTGGCCTGGGTCATGGTTCCTCCTCCGTCGACGGGCACCGGGATGTGCCCCTCAGAGGTAGGACGGGAGCGGTGCGGAAAAGTCATCGGCGTCCGGCTACGCCACGGGCTGGTCGTCGTCCCGCGGGCCGAACACCGGCAGCGCGTCGACGTAACCCTCGATGTCGCCCGACCAGTCCCAGGCCCGCATCTGCGCCCGGCTGCGGCGGCTGATCAGGCCCCGGTACAGCTCGTAGGGCTCGACGGTCAGCACGGTGGTCTCGCGCTCGCCACCTTGCCGCTCGCGCTCGCCGCCCCGCCACTCGTGCTCGCCCGCCCGGACGACCAACACCCCGTCGCGGGCCACCCGCGCGACGATCGGTTTCGCCACGTTGGGCAGCGCTACGTCCACGATCTCCGCGGGCAGTGCTCCGAGGCCGAACGCCTCGCGCAGGTCGGCCTCGTGGGTGAGTGCGTCGTGCACGATCGGCACCGGGATCCGCCGCTGCGCGATCCCCTCGCACACGTCGGGCGCGGCCTGCGCCCACTCCGCGACGACCTCGTCGAGTGACCGTCCCTCGCGTCGGGCCACCTGCGGCGCCGTCCACCCAGGGCTCGGGGCACCCTCGGAACGCCCGTGCACCGAATCCGACGCGACGCCGGTCAGGTGCGCGACGACCTGGCGAGCGGTCCATTCCGGGGTGGCAGGCACCGTACTGTCAAGCTGCTCGGGCGACAGGTCGGCGGCGATGTCGCAGATCCGCTGCCGCGTCGTCGTAGATCGTGTCGACCACGGCGCTCACGCTAGCGTATCCGGCCATGGACACCCCGGCGCGGAGCGTCAACGTCGACACGGTCGTGGACCACCCGCTGGCCAAGGCGCGCCTCTCCACCCTGCGCGACGCCCGCACCGACAACGCGGCATTCCGCGCCGCGCTGCGCGACCTGACCATCATGCTGATTTACGAGGCCACCCGGGACGCCCCGGTGGCCACCGCCCCGCTGCACACCCCGGTGGCCCGCACGCTGGGATACCGGCTCGCGAATCCGCCGCTGCTGGTGCCGGTGCTGCGCGCCGGGTTGGGCATGATCGACGCCGCCCAGGCGCTGATGCCCGAGGCCCAGACGGGGTTCGTCGGCTTGGCCCGCGACGAGCAGACCCACCTGCCGGTGCCGTACCTGGAGTCGCTGCCCGAGTCGCTTGCCGGCCGGCCGGTGTTCGTGCTGGACCCGATGCTCGCCACCGGCGGATCGATGGCCTACACCATCAGGTTGCTCGTCGAGCGCGGTGCAACCGACGTCACAGCGATCTGCGTGCTGGCTGCTCCCGAGGGGCTTGACCACCTGCATGCGAGTGGGCTGCCCGTGCGGGTGGTCACGGCGAGCATCGACGAGCGGCTCAACGACTCCGCGTTCATCGTGCCCGGTCTGGGTGACGCGGGTGACCGCCAGTTCGGCCCGCCGTAGCGCCGAGGCCCCGCCCCCCGGCCCCGCGCAGCACGGCGTCGAGCAGCTTCGCCGTCGCAGGGGACGGCGGGTGATGGACGATCAACAACCGGGACATGCCAGCATCTCCCGCACCTCGGCCCGCAGTGCGTCCAGCCGCTGTTGGGCCACGGCTCGCGCGCCGGTCAGGTCGCCGTCGACCGCCTCGACGACCTCCAGGTACGCCTTGAGCTTCGGCTCGGTGCCCGAGGGTCGCACCACGACGCGCTCGCCGGCCCGGCGCAACACCAGCACGTCCGGTGCAGGCCGCTCGACGGTCCAGCCCGACAGTGGCGCGGCGCGCAGCCGCTCGACGGCGGCGGCTCGAGCGGTGGTGCCGAGACGCAACGCGAACCCCTCGGTGCGGTGCACGCCGTGGGCGGTGGCGAGCTCGTCGAGCCGGTCGAGCAACGTGTTTCCGGAGGCCCGCAGCCCTGCGGCGAGGTCGCAGGCCACCACCGCGGCGGCTATCCCGTCCTTGTCGCGCACCGCGTCCGGGTCGACGCAGTAGCCCAGCGCCTCCTCGTACCCGTACACCAGTCCGGGTCCGCAGCGGACGATCCACTTGAAGCCGGTCAGTGTCTCGGCGTACCGCGCCCCGTGATGCGCCGCGACCGCGGCGAGCATCGACGACGAGACCACCGTGGTCGCCACCAGCGGATCGTGGGGATAGCCCGATCGCAGCAGGTGGTCCCCGAGCAGCACTCCGGTCTCGTCGCCGGAGAGCATCCGCCACGTCCCGTCCGGCAGCGCGACTCCCAGGGCGCACCGGTCGGCGTCCGGATCCAGCGCGACGGCCAGGTCCGCGCTGACCTCAGCGGCCAGGGCGAGCAGTGCGTCGGAGGTACCGGGCTCCTCCGGGTTGGGGAAGGTGACGGTCGGGAAGTCCGGGTCGGGCACGGCCTGCTTGCCGACGACGTGCACGTCGGTGAACCCGGCACGGTGCAGCGCGTGCACCGCCGGGGCGCCGCCGACGCCGTGCAGCGGGGTGAGCGCCACCCGCAACGTCCGGGCGGTGCCCCGGGGGAGCGTGCCGGCGCGATCCAGGTAGGCCTCCAGCAGGTCGTCGCCGGCCACCCGGACCGTGCTGCTGACCGGGATCGCCGCCGCGGCGGGGGCCGCGGTGATCGCCGCTTCGATCTCGCGGTCCGACGGCGGCGCGAGCTGGGCGCCGTCGTGGAGGTAGACCTTGTAACCGTTGTCCCCGGCCGGGTTGTGGGAGGCTGTGATCTGCACTCCGGCCACCGCGCCGAGCCGGCGGACGGCGAACGCGAGCACCGGGGTGGGCAGCGGCTCCGGCAGCACCGTGGCGGCGAACCCGGCCGCCGCGAGCACCTGTGCCGCGGTCTCGCAGAACACCGCCGAGCCGTGCCGGGTGTCGCGGCCGAGCACCACGGTTCCGCCACCGCGACCCTGGGTGTGCAGCCACGCCGCGAGCCCCGCCGTCGTCCGGCGCACCACCGCGACGTTCATCCCGGTCGGACCCGCCCGGACCGGCCCGCGCAACCCGGCGGTGCCGAAGCGCAACCCGGTCATCCGGTCGGCGAGGTCGGCGACGGCTGCGGGTTCGCCGAACATCGCCGCGGCCACCACGCGCTGGAGCTCCGCGCGGGTGCCGGGGTCGGGATCGTCGGCGACCCAGCGCAGCGCCGCCTCCCGCAGGTCGGGGGTGAGGTTCACGACCGCGCCGGGTCGACATGCACTCCGGAGGCGCTGCGCGCCGGGTCGACGTGCGCTCCGCCGGCGCTGCGCGTGACCAGTTCGCGCAACAAGGCGCCCATTCGGCCGGCCGCGGCGAACCCGGCGGCGAGCACCTCGTGGTGATCCAGGGGCTCCCCGGTCATGCCGGCGGCCAGGTTGGTCACCAACGACAGCCCGAACACCTCCATCCCCCCGGCGCGCGCGGTGATCGCCTCGAGCACGGTGGACATGCCGACCAGGTCCGCGCCGAGCCCGCGGAGCATCCGGATCTCGGCCGGCGTCTCGAAGTGCGGGCCGGGCAGCCCGGCGTACACACCCTCGGTGAGCGTCGGGTCGATCTCCCGGGCCAGGGCGCGCAGCCGCGGGGAGTAGAGATCGGTGAGGTCGGTGAAGCGCGGCCCGACCAGCGACGACGTCGCCGTCAGGTTGAGGTGGTCGCAGACGAGCACGGGCTGCCCCACCGACATGCCCTCCCGGATCCCGCCCGCGGCATTGGTGAGCACCACGATGCGGCAGCCGGCCGCGGCGGCGGTGCGCACGCCGTGCACGACCGCGTCCACCCCGTGGCCCTCGTAGAGGTGCGTGCGGCCGAGCAGCACCAGCACCCGCCGATCGCCGACGGGTACCGAACGGATCGTCCCGCCGTGCCCGATGACGGCCGGTGACACGAAACCCGGCAGGTCGGTCATCGCGATCTCGTGGGCCGGCTCGCCGATGAGGTCGGCGGCCGGGCGCCAACCGGACCCGAGCACGACGGCGACGTCGTGGGCCGGCACCCCGGTGGCTCCGGCCAGCACGGCGGCGGCTTCGGACTCGAGCGTGGAAACGTCCGCAACGGGCGCACTCATGCGCGGCAGCTTAGGTGCCTTGCGCACACTCGCGTCCTGTCGTCCCCGAGCAGACGCGACATGTGCGTCCTGTCGGGGGGGGGGGGAACATCGAACGACAGGTCCGCGCCGCTGCCTGAGCGAACGCGGCCCGCAGCGCGGCTGCCGTGGTGAACCCGACGACCGCGGCCTGCCGGGCGGTCAGCACCCCCTGTTCGACGATCATCGTCGCGAGGTTGCGGGACGGCACCATCTCCAGAATCACCGTGAGCTCCTTGACGGCGACGTGCCGGCGCAACACCTCGTCGAAGGCCGACCAGACGGTGCCCATGGCGCCGGCCCCGAGTTGGCCGCCGGGCCGGTACCGGCCGCCGATCCGGCGCTGCTGGCCATCCTCGGGCGTCGGCACGAGCTCATTCTGACTGTTCGCCGATGCGTAGTGCGGTCACCCCCGACGTTCGGAGCCCGCCGGATCCGGGATCGTCCCACTGTGTCGTGCTGAGCGGATCGGGTACTCACCGAACGTGTCCGATGTGGAGATCGCAGCACGGCGACGAGCGGCGCGAGACTCGCTCGGCGCACCCCGCGGCCGTCGTGGGTCACCGGTATTCCGCCCGTCCGCAGCAAGCCGGGGACCCCTTGGCGCGGATGCCGGCCGGAAGGCCGCTATCAAATGGTGCACCGCCTTTCGTATCAGGACTATGTGGCCATGCTCGTTGAAGCAGCGGGTCACCCGGTGACCCGAGGGCTCGTGAAAGACGGTGGTGACCGGTGACCCTGCTGGAGTGGCACAGCGACGTCGTGCCGACCGTCCCCGTGGTGGTCGATCTCGGGGTCGGCACCGGACCGGCCTGGCTGGATTCCTGGCTGTCGGCACACAGCGGCAGCGTCGTGTCCTGGCGTCGTTCGCTGCATGCGATCCCGGAGCTGGCCCGCACCGAACACCGTTCCACGGCGCTCGTGTCGCGGCAGCTGATGGCCGCGGGTCTGGAGCCCCGCACCCTCCCCTGCGGCACCGGCCTGGTCTGCGACGTGGGCTTCGGCGACCGCTGCGTCGCGCTGCGCGCCGACCTGGACGCGCTGCCCCTGAACGAGGACACCGGCCTGCCCTTCGCCTCGACGGTCGAGGGTGTGATGCACGCCTGCGGGCACGATGCCCACACCGCCATGCTGCTTGGGGCCGGGCTGGCGATGGCCTCCGCACCGGCGCTCCCCGGCCGGGTGCGGCTGATCTTCCAGCCGGCCGAGGAGGTGCAGCCGGGCGGGGCGCTGGACGCCGTCGCCGACGGTGTCATGGACGGGGTGGAGCGGATCTTCTCGTTGCACTGCGACCCGCGTCTGGAGGTCGGCAAGCTCGGCACCAAGGTCGGGCCGATCACCTCGGCCTGCGACCTGCTGAAGATCCGGCTGACGTCACCGGGCGGGCACACCTCGCGCCCGCACCTCACCGCCGACCTCGTGCAGGCTCTCGGGCTGCTCATCACCCAGCTCCCACTGCTGCTCACCCGCCAGGTCGACCCGCGCTCGGGAACCGTCCTGGTCTGGGGCGCGGTGCAGGCCGGTGAGGCGGCGAACGCGATTCCCCAGCACGGTGTCCTGCGCGGCACCCTGCGCACCGCCGACCACGCCACGTGGGGGGAGTTGGAAGGCAAGATCCGCACGCTGGTCGCGGCGCTGCTCGCGCCCACCGGCGTCGACTATGTCCTTGAGCACGTCCGCGGGGTGCCGCCGGTCGTGAACGAGGAGGTCAGCGCGGGCATCCTGGCCGACTCCGCGGTGCTCATCCTCGGGCCTGATGCCGCATGCGGCACCGCGCAGTCAAGCGGCGGCGAGGACTTCGCCTGGTACCTCGAACACGTCCCGGGCGCGATGGCTCGCCTCGGCGTCTGGCCCGGCCACGGCCCGATGCGCGACATTCACCAGCCCACCTTCGACCTGGACGAGCGCGCCATCCCCTTCGGCGTCCGTATCCTCACCCAAGCCGCCCTGACCACCCTGACCCAGTCCCGCGAGTTGTCCGATCGGGCACGGTGAGTTCGCCGATCGGTACGCGCGAGTTGTCCGATCGGGCACGGTGAGTTCGCCGATCAGGCACGCCTGAGTTGTCCACAAGCGGCTGCGGCTATCCACAGCTGGACATCTCGTTCGCGCGGTGTCGTCCGAATGATTGATTGTCGTGCGTATGCGACTTCCTTCGACCAGCCTGCATGGCGCGTACCTCAGGCGTGACTTCATCGAGCAGTGCGGGCGTCGTCGCCTCGCTAATGCAACAGAACCGGTGAGGTACGGCCGCTGTGGACTGGCGTCGTCGTCCAGGCCGCGCGGCTGCTCGACCCGCACACTCGGGCGGCTGCGGCCCAGCTATCAGCCGGGCCGCGCGCGGTTCTCACCGGCTCGACAGCCGCGTTCCTGCACGGGTGCGCGTCGGTGGATACGGCGCAGACCCACCTGGTGCTGCCCTACGGACATGGCGTCCGCAGCCGGGCGGGTCTCGTCGTGCATCACGGCAGCTTCCTCGCGAACGACACCGTCGATCTCGAGGGCCTGCGCGTCCTCTCGCTGGACCGCGTGATCGCCAACGAGATCTGCACGAGCGAACCTCGGGATGCGATCGCACTCGCGGACGAGGCCCTGCGACTCGCGGGCGAACACCACGAGGAGTTGAGGACGCGGATCATGCAGCGAATCCACGGCAGGCAGGACCCGCGAGGGACAGTGAGTGGACCACATCTGCTCGACCTCGCGACACCGCGAGCCGAGTCTGTGCCGGAGAGTTGGCTCCGGCTGATGCTGGTGGACCATGGCTTTCCGCTGCCGGAAGTGAACTGGCGTATCCGATCGCCGGCGGGACAGGAGATCTACCGGCTCGACCTTGCCTGGCCGTCCGTGAGGATCGCTGTCGAGTACGACGGCTACGCGACACATGCCGGTCGCGAGGAGGAGGATGAAGCACGCGACGCCGATCTTCGGCGGAGGGGCTGGATCGTCGTCCACGTCCGGGTCGCCGATCTCGCCGATCTGAGCCGTGTAGAGCAGGAGTTGAAGGAAGCGTTTGCCGCGCGTGGCTACGTGTGGTGACCAACCGCTGAGCCGGCTCGTACCGGATCGGCAAACTCGCGGTGCTGGATCGGCAAACTCGCCGTGCTGGTTTGCGCAACTCGCGGTCAGAGGGATTTGCGGCTGGGGCGGCTGCGGAGGGCGGCCACGTAGTCGTCGGGGGCGCCGGCTTGTTCCGCCGCGTCGGCCAGCACGCCCAGGTACCGCGCTGACGGCTCGCCGCCTTCGTAGGCGTCCACGACGTAGATCCACGCCAGCACGTCGCTCTCCAGGGTGTGTACCCGCAGCCGCAGCTTCTTGTGCAGGCCGAGCTCGCCGCCTTCCCAGCGGTCGAGCTGCGTGGCATCGTGGTCCGGCACGTCATAGAGCACGACGAACACCTGCGAGCTGGGATGCTCGACGACCGTGGCGAGCGCGCCCTCCCAGGCGAAGTCCTCGCCACCGAACGTCAGCCGCCATCCCACCAGCCACCCGGTACCCGCCATCGGCGAGTGTGGGGCGCGCTCTTTCATCTGGGCCGGATCCATGTTCGACCCATAAGCGGCGTACAACGGCACCCGCTCAGACTAGTGCGGAGCCCGAACGCCCTGCCGGGGGACCTCGGCGTATCGCCCGCGTAGCGTGGTGGCGTGATCGGGTTTGTGCGGTCACCATGGTTCACCACCATGTCGATGTCCCACCCACCCCGGCGCGGACGAGTGCCGGCGAGGAGCGACGTGACCCGGATCGTGATCATGGGTGGGGGCCCGGCTGGTTACGAAGCGGCACTGGTCGCGGCCCAGCACGGCAGCGATGTCGTGGTCGTCGAGCGCGACGGCATGGGCGGTGCGTGCGTGCTCGACGACTGCGTCCCGTCCAAGACGTTCATCTCCTCGGCCGCCATTCGGGTCGACCTGCACCGTGCCGCGGATCTACGGTTGATCGCCGATCGCGAGGTGGCGGTGGTCGACCTCCCGACCGTTCACGGGCGAGTCAGGGGGCTCGCGCTCGCCCAGTCCACCGACGTGCGGGAGCACCTGGAGCGGGAAGGTGTCCGGATCATCCGGGGCACCGCGGCCTGCACGGACCGGCCGCGCGGCCGGGCGGCGCATCTCGTCGAGGTCCGGACGCCCGACGGTGGCCGCGAGGGCCTGCCCGCCGACGTCGTGCTTATCGCCACCGGCGCCACCCCGCGCATCCTCGACGACGCCAGGCCCGACGGCGAGCGCATCCTCACCTGGCGTCAGCTCTACGCCCTCGACGAGCTGCCCGAGCACCTCGTCGTGATCGGCTCCGGAGTCACGGGCGCGGAGTTCGTGTCGGCCTACGTCGAGCTCGGGGCCGCTGTGACGCTCATCTCCAGCCGCGACCGCGTGCTCCCCGGCGAGGACGTTGACGCCTCCGCAGTTCTGCGGGACGTGTTCGCCGAGCGCGGGGTCCGCATTCTTGCCCAGGCCCGCGCCGAGTCGGTGGGTCGCGACGACTCGGCGGCCGGCGGAGTGCTCGTCACCCTCGCCGACGGCCGCACGGTGCGCGGTTCGCACGCGTTGATGACCGTCGGCTCGGTGCCCAACACGGCCGATCTGGGGCTGGCGAAGATCGGAATCGAGACCGACCGCGGCGGGTTCATCCCGGTCGATCGCGTTTCCCGCACGAGTGTGCCCGGTGTGTACGCCGCGGGCGACTGTACGGGTGTGCTGATGCTCGCCTCCGTTGCGGCCATGCAGGGCCGGATCGCGATGTGGCACGCGCTGGGCGAAGGGGTCGCGCCGATCAAGCTCAAGACGGTGGCGGCCGCGATCTTCACCCGCCCGGAGATCGCGACCGTCGGCATCAGCCAGCGCGCGATCGACGCCGGCGACGTGCCGGCCCGCACGATCATGTTGCCGCTGGCCACCAATCCGCGGGCGAAGATGCAGGGACTGGGCCGGGGCTTCGTCAAGCTGTTCTGCCGCCCGGCGACCGGCGTGGTCATCGGCGGTGTGGTGGTGGCGCCGGTGGCCAGCGAGCTGATCCTGCCCATCGCGTTGGCCGTCCGGCACGGCCTCACCGTCGACGATCTGGCCTACACGTTCTCGGTCTACCCGTCGCTGTCCGGCTCGATCACCGAGGCCGGCCGGCAGCTGATGCGCCGCGGCGACCTGGACTGATGGTGTCGGGTGAAACGCAGTGGGCGGCGTCGGGTGGTCCCGCTACATTCTGGCGCATGCCCGGTTGACGCTCGGTCCCGCCTCAGGCCCGTCCGCTTGCCCGCCGCATGGTCGGGTGGGCGGTGCTGGCCGACTCCGTCCCGATCTATCCGCTCTATGCGCTGCTGTTCGCCGACACCGGACTGTCCGTCGCGCAGATCTCTGCCCTGTTCGCGATCTGGTCGGCCGTCGGGGTGCTCGCCGAGGTGCCGTCCGGGGTGCTGGCGGATCGGTTCTCCCGGCGCGGCTGCCTCGTCGCTGCAGGGCTGCTGCAGGCAATCGGCTACGTCGGCTGGATCCTGCTGCCGGGTTTCCCCGGGTTCGCGGTCGGCTTCGTGCTCTGGGGCCTCGGTGGCGCGCTCGTGTCCGGCGCGCAGGAGGCGCTGCTCTACGACGGCCTCGCCGCGGTCGGTGAGCAGGAGCAGTACGCCCGGATCAACGGCTGGGTCTCCGCGGGCGGGCTGGTCGGGCAGTTCCCGGTCGCGCTCGCCGCCACCGCGCTGTACGCGGCCGGCGGGTTCCCGCTGGTCGGGTGGGTGAGCGTCGGTGTCTGCCTCGCCGCGGCGCTCTTCGCGGCCCGGCTGCCGGAGCCCCCGCGCACCGCTGTTCCCGACACCGCTGTTCCCAACGACACCGTTCCCGACGACACCGTTCCCAACGACACCGACCCCGACGACACCGACCCCGACGACGAGCTCGGCTACCTCGCGACGCTCCGTGCCGGGCTCGTCGAGGCCTCGTCCCGACCCGGGGTGCCGGCCCTCCTCGTCGCCGCAGCCCTGATCGGCGGCTTCGACGCTGTCGAGGAGTACTTCCCGTTGATCCTCGCCGACTGGGGTCTGCCAACGGCGATCATCCCGCTGGCGGCCCTGCCCATCGTGCTGGCCGGTGTGCTCGGGGCGGCCATGGCCGGCAGCGCGAACCGGCTGCGGCCGGGGTCACTGGCGATCCTCCTCGGCGTCGCGATGGTGCTGTTCGGAGCTGCCGGTCTAGTCGCGCAACCGGCCGGGATCGCCGCGGTCGCCGTGTTCTACGGCACACACAGGGCGGTGCTGGTGGTCGTGGACGCGCGTCTGCAGGACCGCATCGACAGCCGGTCGCGAGCAACGGTCACGTCAGTGGCCGGACTGGGCGCAGAACTCGCGACGTTCGGGCTCTACGGCGCCTGGGTGCTCGGCGAGGTACCCCTGCTGGCGGTCTTCGGCGTGCTGCTCGCGCTGGCCCTGCCGCGCTTGCTGCGTGCCCCGCCGGCTCGCGTCGGCGGGGGATGACGGTCAGTACCGGACCGTACAACGCCGACGAGGGTCGGGGTGGCTGCAGCCACAC
>JBOHEO010000035.1:0-34350 GCA_050701055.1 Pseudonocardia sp.
GTGCAGCAGCAGCTCGCGCTGGCGGCGGCGGAGGTGGCCGCGGCCGGGATGGCGGTGCAGGCCGCCGCCGGGGTGGCCGAGCGGGACGGCTTCGGTGCCGGTTCCACGTCGTTCGCGGTCGCCGCGGCGAAGGCCCGCACCAGCGAGGCGGGCGGTGTCGTCGCGCGGATCGCCCATCAGGTGCACGGCGCCATCGGTTTCACCCGCGAACATGCACTGCGGTTGCTGACCACCCGGTTGTGGGCGTGGCGTGACGAGGACGGTGCCGAGGCGGAATGGCAGGCCGAGCTGGGGGTGCGGGTGCTGGGGGAAGGCCCGGACGGCCTGTGGCCCCTGCTGACCGGCGCTCCGTAGGACACAGCGTCTGACCGGCGCTCCGTAAGCCACAGCGTGGCGACCTGCCCACGTTCCTCGGTACGACACGGTGATCGTGAGGGCCGTACCGGATCGGTCGAAGGTGGGCAGAACCTGCCAAACCAGCCACAGTTGGTCCAAGTACAGTTAGTATGACGCGAGGCAGCGACCTGTGGATCTTTTCGACCGCGAGACGGAATGGGCCGATCTCGACTCATTCGCGTCCGGTCAGGGCGCCGGGCTGCAGATCGGCGTGGTACTCGGCCGCAGGCGGCAGGGCAAGAGCTTCCTGCTCCGCCGAATCATTGCTGCGCATCAGGGCGTCTACGCCCTGGCCCTGGAAGAGGAGCGACGCCCGGCGTTGCGCCGGTTCGGCCGCGCCGTCGCCGGCGCGCTGGGTCTACCCGGGGAGATCGCCCTCGACGACTGGACGCATGGGCTGAGGCTCGCGCTCGGTCTTGACGGTCCTGGCCCGGGTCGGCTCGTGGTGCTCGACGAGTTACCGTATCTCCTGCGCGGTGCGCCGGAGATCCAGTCCGTGATCCAGGCGATCTATGACGAGGCGCGCGAGGACCCGTCCGGCCGGGGTGCAAAGCTGATCGTCTGCGGCTCGGCGTTCTCCGTCATGTCCGAGCTGCTCTCCGGTGCGCGGCCGTTGCGCGGCAGGGCCCGGCTGAACCTGCTTGTGCGTCCCTTCGACTTCCGGGCGGCCCGCCGATTCTGGGGTGTGGAGGACCTGGAGGTGGCGTTGCGGTTGCATGCCGTCGTCGGCGGCACACCGGGCTATCGGGACCTCACCGACGACGGGCCGCAGTCCCTCGCCGAGCTCGACAGCTGGCTGGAGAGCCATGTCCTCAGCCCCTCGCACGCGTTGTTCGCCGAGGCCGACCACCTGCTGCATGAGGATCCCCGGATCACCGACCGGGCGCTCTATCAGTCCGTGCTGGTGGCCATTGCAGCAGGTGAGACGACACCCGGAGCCATGGCGAACGTGCTCGGTCGCGACGCACGCAGCCTCTGGCACCCACTCGACGTGCTCAAGGCCGCCGGATTCGTCCAGCGCTGCGAGGACACGCTGACCCGGCGCAAGCCCGTCTACTCGGTGACCGACCCGATGATCCGGTTCGGGCTGTTGGTCGTGCGGCCGCGGCAGGCGATGTATGAGGAGCGCCGCGCCGCCCAGGCGTGGGTTGCGTCCCAAGACGTGTTCAGCAGCCGGATCCTGGGCCCCCACTTCGAGGAACTGGCGCGATACTGGACGCAGCGGTACGCCGCGACGAGCACCCTCGGCGGCGCCGTGTCGGTCGTCGGCGGCTTACCAGCCAGCGCTGGCGGCCCTGTTGGAAGCCACGGTGGAGCTGGTCAACCATGAGGCCGGCATTCCGGCGCGATGCAGAGGTCTACCCGGAATGTACTCCCAACCGCTGCCGATCGCCTACCTACCGATCTGGGAGTTCAACCGGCACGGCGGACCCGAGGCCTTCGGCTTATTCCCTTTCCGCAGTTTCGCGGCGATCCCTCAAGCGCATGGCATGGTCGCGCACATCACCGATACCGACGTCGACTTGCACCGCCCAGGTGTCGACCGCGATCTCAGCTTCATCGCTGGCTATCACGCCGTCGAGGGGATCGCAGACGGCCGCTACGCCGCGTGGAAGCAGGCACCCTCAATAGCCGACAACTTCTGCTGATCACCGGACGACGTGAGATACCCACCGGGTCAGCTGCCCTGACCGCAAACCCACAAGCCGCCGAAGACGCAGCCTATGAAGCCCTGCGCGAATCGCACGTCGCCATCGTCACCGTCACCCCTGACGACCCTTCCTATTAGTGTGCGGATGGTGGTGACGGGGGCGAAACGTCGGTGAATGCGGAGGGACCGGGGAAATCGGTGGAAAGGGCGTCCATAAGCAGTTCGTCACAGCGCTGGCCGTACCAGTAGCCCGCTTGGCGGAGGCGACCCGCTAGCTGGAAACCCGCGCGCTGGTAGGCGTGGATCGCGGCGGTGTTGGGTTCGAGGACTTTCAGCCAGACCTGGGCGAGTGCGGTGAGGTGGAAGGCGTAGTCGAGGGTGAGACGGGTGGCTTCAGTGGCCATACCTCGGCCACGTGCTTCCGGAGCCAGCAGGATGAGAAATTCGGCTGTGCGGACCTGATGGTCGACCGTCAGGCTGGTCAGCCCACAGGGTGCCGCATCGTTCTTGAGGTCATGGATCGTGAATCGGACCTGATTCAGTGATCCGCGTGCCTGGTGGCCGTAGCCTTCTCGGCGGGTTTCGAGGGATTCAGGGACTTGGCGTCCGTAGCCATTGACGGTCACCGGGTCATTCTCCCAGCGCCAGTACTCCTCAATGAGCTCGGCGTGGGTCGGCCCGAGAGCTACCTGCTCTCCATGTAGCCACAGCACCGATTCAGAAGTCATATCGATCTCCTTGCCGCGTCGTCCCCGCTGGACGGGATGCGCATGATCGGGGTGAACATCTCGGTGGAAGCCGGTTCGCCCACCCGCTTGCCCTTAACCTCGATCCAAGCGTGCAGCCGAATCGGGTCGGCGGCAACACCATGACACCAGGTCGCCTGGTAGCCAGCCAGAGTCAGGGTGAGCGCGGCAGCGACGGACTCTTCCAGGCAAGCGACGCGAGCAGGGAAGAAACGGCTGGCGTGCCGGACTCCGTTCAGAGCGGACAGTGCTTGCTCGACGCTCGCTGCTTGACCGTGGCGTGTGGCGAAGCGTAGCCAGGTGAGAAGGCGTGCGAGGCAGCGGCCCGATCGTCCGGCTCCCCGTACGGTGAGCGTGGCAAGTAGAGCGAGTGCTCCGCGTATCCGCCATCGGCGTGCAGTCGGTGGCAATCGGAGCAGGCACGCGTCCCGTTCGACGGTGCCCCAGCTTGCGGTGGAGGACGTCACGGGAGGCGGGAGCCAGGGGTGCGCGGTCGGGGTCTCAGTCAGCAACCCACGGCACATCATCTGATCCACAATGTCGATCCTCAGGGCGTCGATCCTCAGGGTCACGGTGTCGGCATCTCCCGTGGCGGCAAGCGCACGCCAGAGATCGCAGGCTTGCCCCGACAGGGTGTAGTGGCCTCCAGTGAGGTAATTCACGATGACGATCACGTGCCCCAGATCGGCCGCACGGACCCAGTCCGGTGGTGCTACCGGCCTCATTCTGTGGCCTCCGGCTGTTCGGTGACCCACATAACCGGCGGGGCAACCGGCAGGGCGCGCAGCCACGCCTCGCAGGCAAGCGTTGTTTCCAGGAAGCCGAAATGGGTGGGCAGACCCGCTGCTGCTTGACTGACCGCGTGCCGCAGCGCGGCAACGTCGATCAGTCCTCGTGCGGCCAGTTCTCCGTCCACCAGGGCAAGAACGTGGCTGAGGTGGGTGCGCAGGCCACGGTGGTGATCGGCCTCGAACATCCCCTTGGTGGTGCGGGCGGCCAGGACACGTGGGATGACCTGTCGCAAGGCGGCAGTCAGCAACGGCTTGTACTGTCGTGCAGAGCTTCGTTCCCAGGCGGGGACAGCCAGCGCGGCACTGATGACCTGCCCATCGCAAAAGGGGTTGTGCAGGTTGACGCCATAGGTGCGGGCGATCTGGGCGTCCGCGTGGGCGGTCCGTCCCACCCCCCGGATCTCGGTCAGCACCTGGTAGTCGGCGGCTGGCAGGCTGAGCTCAGCGGAGGTGGACTGACCGCGTGCCGGTGGGTGTCTCTGGTCACACAGCCACGGCGGCAGGTGCGGCGCCGAAGGCCGAAAGGCGTGGGCGAGTAGCACCCAGGGATTGACCCGCAGCAACCGTGCCCAACTCTGAGCGTGGATGGCCAACTGGAAGAGTCGGCCTGACCTGGCAAGATCGGCGAGGTAGGACGGAGAGGTCCAGAGCAGAGTGTCGCCACCGTCTCCGGTGAGGTGACAGTCGGAGCCAAGATTGTCGAGCAGTTGTAGCTGCGCTGTGAACATTGCCAGGGTGATCGTGGATGGCGCGGGTTCGTCGGTTGCCGCAAGCGCGGTGATATCCGCATAGGGGAGGTGCCGTTCGTCCAGAGGCATCATCCGGTGCGTGATCGTCGCAGACCCCGTGACGGTAGTGCGGGCGTAGTTCAGATCCCCGCCACGATCGATCCCTGCGGGGTGCATCGTGATCGCGGTAATCGGAGCATGCCGCCCGGCGAGCAGGCACAGCGACGTGGAGTCCAGTCCACCCGAGCAGTCAGCCGTAACCGCCCGCGCTGTTGCCACCCGTGCTGTGACTCCACCTTCCAGCGCTGTTCGCAGCCCTCTGACCGCTTCTGACCAAGATGATCGTCGCGGCCCCCATGCCGTCGTCACCTGTGGTTCCCGTCCGGTCTGCAGGGTGAGTCGGTGTCCACCTTCCACCAGACTTATCCCGGCAAACGCTGACCAGCCTGGCATGGGGGTCGCTGCTGGTGCGGCTAGGTGGGTGGCGAGCCAGTCATTATCGATCTGGGTGCCGGTCAGTGCTGCCAGGGCGCGGGAGCTAGATCCCCATACTGTGCCGCCGTCGTGCGACATGCTGTAGATCGGGCAGGCCCCGCCCACATCAGTCCACACTGACACGGTGTTTGCCAGTGTGTCGGTCCGGACGAGCACAATGGTGTAGCAGCCTGGCCAGGTCACGGAAGGTTCAGTGGGTGTTTCGATCAGCAGCGCCTGGACCTCGCGGTGGCTGGCGCCGCAGGGCCCAAGCACTGCCACCGCGCGGCCCTGCCCATGGGCGACGCGGACGTGGTCGTCGGGCCAGTCGCCGACGAGCCAGACAGGGAGTGGTCCCTTCCACAGTATGCGAGCCTCCGCTGGAACGACGGTGAGGCCGCCGGTGTGCCCACCGAACCATCGCATTCGGATACGCCTCTTTCTGGATGCCAGGGCTGAGTGTCGCGAGGGATCCCTTGCGACACTCAGCCACACCGTGCGGACTATTGGTAGACGTAGCGCTTGCCGTCGCTACCGCTGCCGCTCGGACCTTGGGTCATTGCGGCGGCGTCGCCAAGATCAGCGATCAGCTCGCTGACGTCGATCGGGCAGTCCGCTCCTGCAGTCGGAGCGGGCTCAGCGGTGGTGGTGGTTGTCATGTCGGTTCCTCCTTGGTCGGGGGTGGTGAGTCAGACGGTCCTCCTGAGCGGTTGTGCGGATCAATGCCGCCGTGTGCGCGCGGTATTGCCGGGGAAGTCAATGCCGCGCGCATCGAGGCAGGGTTACGCTTCGACTCATCCGTGCACACCAGAGGTAGGCGATGATGCGCAAGATCAGCCGGGCCCGTCGTGCCGAGCTTCAGCGGCGAGCTCACGAGATCCGCCGACAAGGTCAGCGCTCCGGGTCGGATGTGGCGCGGATCGCGGCGGATATCCGGGCTGAGCTACCTGAGCTGCTGAGTTTGGAAGCGTGGCGACTGGCTTACGGGTGGACCCGGCCCCATGTGGTCGCGGGGCTCTCCACCTTGTACACCGGGGAGAGCCTGGCCGCCCCGCCGGTGACCCCCAGCATGCTGTGCCGGTGGGAACATGGCGACGTTACGGTCAGCGGTGAGTACGGTCTGGCCCTGTGTCGGCTCTACCAGGTCACGCCGCACCAACTCGGTCTGCCCGGTGGCATCGCGTCGCTCACGGTGACGGGCCGCCCGGTGGGGTACGGTGCCGTCGATGGAGGCCATGCCACGCCACGAAACGGATACCCAGTGACGGCCGACGACAATTCCGCCTTGGCCGCGCTGCGGGAATCGATCGAGCTCGCCCTGGAGGTCGAAGGCCCCGCCGGGGGGCCGTTGACCCGCGAACACCTTGCCGAAGCCGTCTCCTATTACGCTCTGCGCTATTCATCGTTCCCGCCTGCTCAGCTGGCCGGCGAAGTGCATCGCACCCGATCCCTGGTCGGCGCGATGCTGCGCCAGCCCCAGGACGACGTCAGCCGTGCCGAACTACGGCTGCTCGCCGGATGGCTCTCTGCGCTGGTCGGCAACCTCGCCTTCCACCTCGGCGATTACCCGGCGGCGGCGATCCACTTCAGCACCGCCGCCCGGCTGGGCACCGCAGTTGGACACCCTCATTTAATCTGCTGGTCCCTGGGCGCCCAGTCCATGACCGCCTACACCCAACGCCGCCACCCCGAAGCACTCGACCTGGCTCATCAGGCCGGCGAGTACGCCAACACGCCATTACGCCGAGCGCAAATCCTTGCCTGGGGTGAGCTACGTGCCCTTGCCGCATTCGGTGAGGCTCGTCGCAGCGAAGCCGAGGACGTCATGGCTGCGGCCCAGGACCAGATGGCGGCCGACCCGTACGGGGATCAGCCCGGCCGCTTCGGTTTCGACACCGCTGAGCTGCACCTGCACTTCGCCGAGGCCGGCCTCCTGCTCGGTGACCACGCCCAAGCCCGCGCCCACGCCGAGGCATCCCAGCGGCACATCCCGCACGGTCGTCCCGGCTGGGCCGCCGCTGTGCTGGTGCAGGCCCGGGGGGAGGCCGCCCGGGGGCACCACGGCGATGCCACCGCGCTGGCCCACCACGTCCTCGATACTCTCGCCGCCCCAGCCCTGCGGGAGACCCTCCGGGTACGCCTCCGCGACCTCGACCACGACCTCTTCGCCGCGGCCGATCCCGGCCACGAAGCCCGCGAACTCCGCGAGCGCCTGCGCACCCTGCCCCGGCTCGTCCCGGCCGACCGCACCAGCGACGAACCCAACGGCCGGTAGTCCTCCCACTGGCCTCCGTCTTTCACCGGGTGATGACACGCCGGGTGTGATCTCTCGAGAAAGTGAGGCGAGGTGCACCTGACCAGGCAGAATGCGATTGTCGAGATCGTAGTCTGACCGAGGCAGGTGCACCTCTTCCGTGCAAGCTACTTCATGGGCTGACCAGCTGGAACTGGTCGGCGATGATGATCGCCTGGTCGGGTTCGCGGGGGCGTTGCCGTTGCGGCTGCTGGCCGAGCGGACCGGGCTGCGCGCCGGGCTGTCGGCGGCGATGGCACGCCGCGGATTCAACCCGGTCTATGACCGGGGCCAGGTCCTGATCGACCTGGCCGTGGCGCAGGTTCTGGGCGGGGAGGCGATCAGCGACTTCCAGGGCCTGCGACACCTGGCCCCGGTGATCGGGCCGGTCCCGTCGAACCCGACGGTGTGGCGGGTGCTCAACGAGGTCGGGGACCTGCAGCTGACCCGGCTGAACACGGCGGTGACCTCGTTCCGGCGGCACTGGTGGGGACTGCTCGCCGACCGCCCGGAGGGGTTCCCGTGGTTGCGGGTGGCCGGGCGGGAGCTGACCGGGATCACGGTGGTGGACCTGGATGCCTCGATCGTGTTCGCCGGGTCGGACAAGGAGAACGCCGCGCCCACCTACAAGGGCGGTATCAGGTTTTGCCCCAACTTGGCCACCTGCGACAACACCGACGACATGCTGGCCATTGACCCCCGCCCCGGCGGGGCGACGTCGAACTGCGCCGCGGACAACATCGCCCTGCTGGATCTGGCGGTGTCGCGGCTGCCGGGGCGCTACCGGTGTCGGGTGCTGGTCCGACTGGACGGGGCCGGGTTCTCCCACGACCTGCTCGAACATATCGCCGCCGGCGGCGGGGTCAAGGCCCGGCAGTGGGAGTTCTCGGTGGGCTGGGCGTGCACCGACAGGGAGATGGACGCGATCGAGCAGCTACCCAAGCACGCGTGGACCGGCGGGATCGACCAGAACGGCGACCCGGTCGAGGACACCTTCGTCGCCGACCTGACCGGCCTGCTCGACCTGGGCTCCTGGCACAAGATCCCGGACCTGCGGATCATCGTGCGCGACGAGCCGCTGCACCCCCGCTACCGCAAACGGGCCACCGACCGGGAAAAACAGCTCGGACGCCGCTACCAGCTGATCGCCATCAACGCGACCCTCGGGCAGCTCGCCTGGCTCGACGCCCGACACCGCTCCCATGTCCACGTGGAGAACGACGTCAAACAGGCCAAAGACCTCGGCCTTAACCGCTGGCCCTCACGGCACTGGTCGATCAACGTGGCCTGGACCCAGATCGTCGCCCTGGCCGGCAACCTGCTGGCCTGCTTCCGCCTGCTCGCCCTGCCCACCGGTGAGCTGCGCGACGCCGCCCCCAAACTGCTGCGCTACCAGCTGTTGCACCTACCCGCCCGCCTGACCCGCGGGCAACGCAAACGGTGGCTGCACCTGCGCGCGGACTGGCCCTGGGTCGACGAGGTGATCAACGCCTGGAACGCGGTCAAGGCGCTCCCGGCACCGACCTGACCACCACCACGAACCCCCCGACGATCAAGGAAGGAACCCCGTCCGGAGCGTGGAACCCGGCGCACCGACGCGACAGTCGGACCCCGAACCTACCCACAAACAGGAAACCATGATCAAAATTACACGGCTGTAGTTCAGGAGGGACAGCCGCCACCCCCATGAAAAATCCAGGCTGGGGCGACAAGGGCCGAGCCCTGCGCGCTACTGGACGGCATACTGGCTATCGCGCTCAGCAGGCATGATGTTCCTCTCGGGAGGCTCCTTGATCCGGCGGCTGATGACGGTATGATCACATTCGGTCAGCGTCTGGTGGAGTGAGCGTGCCGCTTCGGCCTGCTTCTGGGCGAATTCGCGCTTTCGCTGGACGGCCGTCAGAGGTTGTTTTCCTGTTGCTGGCGGCGGGTGGTGCGGGTAACGCGTAGAGCGTCGGCTCGGCGAACGCACCCGCGCTGAACGCCGAGCCCAGCAGGAACCTCCGCCGGCGCATATCTCGTCCCGATAACTCGACCACCGTGCGAACCGTGCCATCCAGTGTGCCTGCCCAGCCCAGCCCAGCCCTTCATAGCGATCGTCCGGCACGGGAGTACGGTCGGCAAACCCACACTCGGTGATAGTGACCTCACGGCCCAGCCGCTGCGAGAGCACCACGGCCACCAGCCGGGGCACCGGCCAATGCGGCTGGCACCCGTCCAGCATCCGCACTGGCAACCGTCGCGCCGGGGCGCCGGTCGAGCCAGCGGGCCACGGCGCTCCCGGAGGGGAAGGCGGCTGCGCGCAGGTCCCGACACCGTCGCGCCAGCAGGGCGCGCTGCGGCGTGATGCTGGCTTCGCCGGGCTGCGCGGTGGCGCTGTTGACCAGCGGCGTCTTTAGGACAAGCTCTCGATCTCCACCGAACGCCAAGGCTTCGCCGATGGCCAGGCCGAATCCTTCCCACCGAGAGGCGGACAGCAAGAAATCCGCCGCCCGATAGAAGCTGGGCAGGTGGTCGGAAGTGATCGGAACAGAACCGGTGCAGACCGAATCAATGATCATTGTACGTGAGTCGGCGCCAAAGTTGCAGTCTGTAATTGCAGAGAGGGATCCGTTTCACTCACGAAGGTGACTAACGAGGTAACCCCATCGAGTTCCAGTCGCCGACCGTGGATGACCCCGGGGGTCGGCGGGATCGGGACCGCGAGCTTCCTGGCCGACGTCGGCCACGAGGTGCCGACCTCGCTGATGGCCAGCTTCGTGACCGCCACCCTGGGCGCGCCGGCGGCCGCGCTCGGGTTGATCGAGGGAATCTCGGAGGGTCTGGCCGGTGCGGGCCGGTTCGTCGGGGGCGCGCTGGCCGATGATCCACAGCGCCGCCGGACGGTGGCCGTCGGCGGCTACACCGCCACCGCCGTCCTGTCCGCGCTGATCGGCACGACCACGTCGGTGGTGCAGGCCGGAGTGCTGCGCGGCGCGGCCTGGGCCGCCAGGGGGCTGCGGGTCCCGGCTCGCAACGCCCTGCTCGCCGACGTGGTGCCCGCCGAGGCCTACGGGGTGCCTACGGGTTCGAGCGCACCATGGATAACCTCGGCGCCATCGTCGGCCCGCTGCTCGCGCTCGGCCTCGTCGCCCTGTTCAGCGTGCGCACCGCGATCCTGATCTCCGTCGTTCCCGGGCTGCTGGCAGCGGCGGCGATCGGCTACGCGATCCGCCAGGCCAGGCTCCCGAAGATCGCCGAACGCAAGAAGCTGCGCTTCCAGGTCCGCCCGGTGCTGCGTGGCCGGCTCGGGCGCGTGCTCGCCGGGTTCACCGCGTTCGAGGTCGGCAACGTCGCCGCCACCCTGCTCATCCTGCGCGCCACCGACGTCCTGACCCCCGACCGCGGCCGCAGTGCACCTCTTCGTGCGGGAACTGCGCGCCACCCTCGCCGCCGCGCGCTCGTTGTTTCAGCGCTGCCGCTACGCCGACCTGGCCACCACCCTGCCAGAGCTGATCCGCATCACCCAGCTCAGCCGGGACGAGTCCGACGGGTGCGGACGGCACCAGCACGGAGTCGTCCCGCGCCCCGGCGTGGTCAGGTATCCCGAGCAGCGTGGCGCCGGTGAGACCGGCCAGACCGGTCAGCGCTCGCCGTCGTCGCACTGGGTCCTCACCGCCTTCCCGCGCTGTCTTGCCGGAGACCGTAGCGCCCAGGCCCGCCGAGGAGGTGGAAGCCGTACCGATCGGCGAGGATTCGGTCCGCGCGGGGGCCAAACCGAAGAGACCTAACGGGATGCTGAACACCTCAGCGAAGTGCCGGAGCAACGTCACGTCGCTCAGCGGTTGGCGACCGGTCTCCAGGCGCGACATCGTCGAGGCGGAATAGCCACACCGTTTCCCGGCCTGCACCAAGGTGAGGTTCTGCGCGGTCCGGCGCTTCCATCCATGCCCCACGCATTCTCCGAGTCGGGATCTCCCACCGACAGCAACCCACGCAGCCTCCTGTGTGGCCCAGCGTGACCTGCTTGTTTGAGTCAGCCCGCATCGGATGTCACGGATCCGGCCGTTTTGCTCTCGGTCTGGTGTCCAGCGAGTGAGCTCAAGGAGCGTGATCGACGTGCGGCTGACGACCGTTGAGAAAGATGTTGAGAAAGACACGGAAGAACGGGAAGTACAGCGGTTACAGCAAATCGTCCGTGACCGGCGTGTCGTGTTCGAGGCGGCGACAGTGGGTACAGCGGTGCTGAACGATCCGGCAGGGCGGGCCCGGCACGAAATCGATGTCGTCGGCCTGGCCGACGGCGAGACGCTGCACCGTCGCGGTGCGCGAGTTCAGGTGCTCGGCGAGGCCAAGGCGACCAAGCGCGCGCGAGGCACAGCCGACCTGGCCCGCCTGGAACGGATTCGTGCGCTGCTGGCCGGCCGTGGCCACGATGTTGCGTCGACCCGGTTGATGGTGTTCTCGAGGTCCGGGTTCGATCGGGACCTCAGGGCGTCAGCGCGTGATCGGACCGATGTCGAGCTGATCGACCTGGAGCGGCTCTACCTCGGTTCCTGACCGGGTACCGGACGCAGCTGTGGGTTGATCGGACTCGTCCCAGCCGAACTCGGTGTCTCGGGGATGGCGTCGATCGCCGGCGAGGCGGTCCTCCACACAGGTCAGGAAGCCGACCTGGCTCAGCTCACCGGCGGTGACCACGTCCACCCCGGCGTCGACCTGCTGGCGCACGGCGTCGGTGCCGGTCGCGGTGACGGTACGGATCGTCACTGTCGGGTCGGTAGTCCCGCCGTTCGGCGATGCGTACGTCCGGGCGGGCGGGCGGCCGCTAACCTTCACCTGACCGTGATCTTAGACGCCGTGATCCCCGACGCGGAGGTATCCGTGGCCCACTTCCCCCTGTCCCGCTCGCTCCGGTCCTGTCGTACCCCGCGCCGGATCGGTGTGGTCGCCGCGCTCGCGCTCGCCATCCCGTTGGCGGCGGCGACCCCGGCGATGGCCCAGCCGTCCTCGGGCGGACTGCAGAGCTACGTCGCGCTAGGCGACTCGTACACGTCGGGCCCGCTCATTCCGGTGCAAAGGGGGCTGCCGCCGGGTTGCCTGCGCTCCAACCGCAACTACCCGTCGCTCATCGCGCAGACCTTCGGGGTGCCTGACTTCCGTGACGTCAGCTGCAACGGCGCGACCACGACGGATCTAAGTGACCCGCAGCGCGTCACGCTCGGGGTCAACCCGCCGCAGTTCGACGCGCTCGACGAGGACGTCGAGCTGGTCAGCCTCGGCATCGGTGGCAACGACATCGGCTTCGGCCAGATCATCAACAACTGCGCGAAGCGTTCACCGCGCAAACCCGCGGGGGCGGCCTGCCAGGACTTCTACACCTCCGGCGGTACCGACCAGCTCGCCGAGCGGATCGACGCGACCGCACCGAAGATCGCCGCCGCCCTGGCCGAGATCGAGCGGCGCTCGCCCGACGCCCAGGTGCTGCTCGTCGGCTATCCGGCGATCCTGCCCGACGAGGGTCCCGGCTGCTTCCCGCTGGTGCCGTTCAGCCCCGGCGACGTGGCGTACCTGCGGGACACGGAGAAGCGGCTCAACGCGATGCTCGCCGACGAGGCCGACGACGCCGACGCCGACTACGTCGACACCTACGATCCGACCATCGGGCACGACATCTGCCAGCGGCCCGGGCGCAGGTGGATCGAGGGCCTGGTGCCCACCTCGCCGGCGGCCCCGCTGCATCCCAACGCACTGGGCATGACGGCGATCGCGGGTGCGGTCGGTGAGGTGCTGGTGGACGAGGTGGGGCTCACCCCCGCGGCATGAGCTCCGGGGTGACGGGACTGAAGCGGAACTGCCGTGCCATCGCCCGGGTCGCCAGCGACCGGGGAACCAGCCGGAATGCGGTGTTGCGGGCTCGGGCGGGTGAGCCGGTGAGCCCCAGCATCCGGTTCATCAGCCGGGCCTGTCGTTGCAGGGCGGATGTGCGCGGCCGGCGCCTGGTGTCATAGCGGCGAAGCGCGGCCTCGACGTCGTCCGGTCCGGTGCCGGCCAGCACCGCCCCGAGCTCCACGGCGTCCTCGAACGCCTGGCACGCGCCCTGGCCGAGGTCGGGGGTCATGGCGTGCGCGGCGTCGCCGAGCAGGGCTATCCGGCCGACGGCGAGCGCGGGCAGTGGCTTGGCCAGCTGCGCGGTCTCGACGACGTGCACCTCGGCCGGCGCCGTGGCCGCGATCAGCATCGGGACGGACGGGTGCCAGTCGGTCCGGCGCTCCAGGAGCCAGCGGTGCCGCTCGATCGGGTTGATCGGCGCCGAATCCCGCCAAGCCGAATACCAGTACACCTCACCATTCGCCATCGGCATGCACCCGAAGCGATCGCCGGTGCGGTGGTCGAGCAGCTCACCGGCGATCTGTTCGACACCGGGCACTTCACCAGATGCGACGCCGCGGGCCGCGTACTCCCCCGAACCCGCCAGCCCCGGATGTGCGGGGAACAGCGCGGTGCGGATCGGGCTCGCCGCGCCGTCGGCGACGACGACCGCGTCGGCGGGTTCGATCGCCGGGTCGGCCGCCAGGTTCACCAGCCCGTCCTGCTCGTGCAGCGCCCGCACGGCAGTGCCGGTGCGCACCACGCCCGGTTCCAGCTCCGCGCTCAGCAGCCGGTGCAGCCAGGCTCGCCGGACCACCGCGATCGGCGCACCGGTGTATGCGGTGACGGTGGCCTGGCTGACGGTCAGCAGCGACGCGCCACCCCGGTCGCGCAGGCCATTGTCGACGGCCGGGGGCCCGGCCATGGCACGCACCGGCCCGCCCACCCCGAGCGCGTCGAGCGCCAGCACCCCGTTGGGCAGGACGGCGATACCGGCGCCGGAATCGCGCAACGCCTCGGCCCGTTCCAGGACCGTCACCCCGTGCCCGGCCCGGCGCAGCGCGACCGCCGCAGCCAGCCCTCCGAGCCCTGCTCCCACGACGATGACCCGCACGGCACACCTTCTTTCTACGTATGGTAGAAGACTAGTGCGACTCGAGCCCCGGGGCGACCGCGATTTACGGACCTGACGCCGCCCGCTGTCACCTTCGGTCACCCGTTCGGCGCGCGGCGCGCGACCCCGGCAGCAGCCCGGCCAGCAGGCCCCGTTGCGGAACCCCGCAGATCTCCTCCGGCCCGGCCCCGACCTCGGCGAGCACATCGTTGGCGGCCAGCACCCCGGACATCGACGCCCGTTCCATCAGCCCGGCGAGATAGGGCAGCTCGACGTAGTCGCCGGCAACGTGGACTCCGCGAGCTTCACCGCTCACCGCGGGCCGGGTGCCGGCACCACCTGGCGGGAACGCGGGTGCGGTGGCCTCCAAGCGCTGCTGGAGGTGGACGACCTCGGCGGCGGCCGTCTCCGGCCACAGTGCCGCGAGCTCGGCCCGCATCCGCGCGGTGGCCGCATCGACGTCCGGTGCGGTGCACGCGTAGGAGTGCAGCTCCACCACCGACCCCCCGGTGCGGGTGGCCCACTGCACCGACGGGCGCTCCAGGCGCGAGTAGACCGTGACGGAGTCGAGCGTGGGTTCGCGGCTGACGGCGTTGAAGGTGGCCCGCTCGGGCGCGACGTCGCGGTCGAGCCACAGCCTGCTCACCGCGAACGGTGGTGCGACGACGAGGGTAGCCGCCTTGGCGGCGAGCCGTGGGGCCACCGCGCCGGCCTCGGGGGAGGCCGCGAGCAGGTCGCGCAACGCTCCGGGCTCGGTGGCCAGTACCAGGTGGTGGGTCTCCAGTGGCGTGCCGTCGGAGAGCTCGACCCGCCAGCGATGCCCGCCCGCCGGGGTGATCGACCGGGCCGCGACGCCCGTCCGTACCTGCGATCCATGGGTGATCAGGTACGAGGCGAACGGCTGCCATAGGCAGGTGAGGTAGTCGGTGTCGGGTGCGTCGAAGCCGATGCCTTCGGGGTTGCCGAGGAAGTAGTAGTGGAACATCGCGATGAGCTCGCCGGCCGAGAGTCCGGCCGGGTCGCAGAAGAACGACCGGGCGAACGCCTCGAACAGCATCGCCTGCGCGCGGTCGGACATGCCCAGTGCGGCCAGGAAATCCGCCGCGGGCAGCGCGTCGAACGCGGCCGTGGTGCGCACCCGGTCGTAGGCGAGTAGCTCGGAGGCGAGCGTGGCGTCGGAGCCGAACAGGTCGCGCAGACCGAGGCTGGGGGAGCGGGCGAACAGCGCGAGCAGGTTGAGCGGGGGCGCCGCCGGGAGCCCGGTGAGGTCCTCCGCCGGCCAGGTGCGGGAGATCACCGGATAGCCGCCGATCCGGCGGAGGAACCCGAGCGCCGGGTCGATCCGGCGGAGCACCGCGCGCCACGTGTAGTAGTGCCGGAAGAACGCGTGGAACCCGTGCTCGACGACCTGCTCGGTGCCGTCGGGCAGCGTGTGCGGCCAGGCGCCGAGCCGTCCGCCGAGAGTGGGAGCGGCCTCCAGCAGGGTGACCGCGACGCTCCGCTCGGCGAGTACCACGGCCGCGCTGACCCCGGCCACGCCCGCACCGACCACCACGGCCTCGGTGCCCGCGGGCGCACCGCGGGGCAACGCCGGATCGGCGGCGACGAGCAGCCGGGGCCGCATCCGGAGCGGGGCAGCCCGCGAGTCGATGGTGCGCACAGGGGCAGCGTAGGAGTCGGGTCCGACATTTTCCCGGGAGTGACTCCGGATCCGCGCAGATCGTGTTCCGCGCAGCGCCCGGGGACCGGGTACGGAGCGCGATCCGCGGCGTGCCGCGCTGCCGGGCCGGCGTCAGGGGCGGCCGGGTACCGCGGCGGGCGGGTGGATCTGGGGGCCGATGGTGCCGCAATGGAGGCAGCGCTCGAGCGGCACCCGGGTCTCCTCCTCGGACGCAGCGGGCGCGACGGTGACGAGGGGCCTGCGGACCAGCGCGAACGCGACGACCGACGCCAGGGCCAGCAGTCCCGCGCCGATCAGCATGGCCGTGGAGAATCCCGAGTCGAAGGTGATCGGGTCGGTGTAGTCACCCCCGCTGATTCCGGCGAGACCGGGTATCACCGCCACCGCGAGCAGTCCGGCGGCCCGGGCCACCGCGTTGTTCACCCCGGACGCGGCACCGGCGTACCGATCCGGCGCCGAGTCGAGCACGGTGGCGGTCAGCGGAGCGACGGTGAGCGCCAGCCCGGCGCCGAAGACGAGCACCGCGGGTAGCACGTCGAACGGCCAGGACGCGTCCGCCCCGATCCGGTGCATGAGCAACAGGCCGGTGGCACTGACCAGCGGGCCGACTGTCAGCGGCAGCCGCGGGCCGATCCGCTGGGCCAGCGTCCCGGCCCGCGCGGAGAACACCAGCATGATCACGGTGACCGGCAGCAGTCCGATGCCGGCGGCCAGGGGGCTGAACCCCGCGACGGTCTGTAGGTGCAGCACCAGCAGCAGGAACACCACGCCGAGCGCGCCGTAGATCAGGAGCGTGACCGCGTTCGCCGCGCTGAACGACGTGCTCGCGAACAGGCTCGGTGGCACCAGCGGGTGTGGCGAACGGCGTTCCACCAGCACGAACCCGACGAGTGCCGCCACCCCGACGGCGAGCCCGACCAGCAACCCTGGCTCGGATCCGGTGGCTGCCATTGCGGTGAGTGACCAGGTCAGCGCCGCGAGGCCGAGCACGGCGAGCACCGTGCCGGTGACGTCCAGCCCGGCGACGGCGTCGGGGTCGCGGCTCTCCGGGACGTGCCGCACCGCGACGACGACGATCAGCGCCGCCAGCGGCAGGTTGATCAGGAACACCGCCCGCCAGCTCCACTCCACCAGCCAGCCGCCGAGGAACGGTCCGACGGCGCCGGCGATCCCGCCCAGCCCGGACCAGGCGCCCACCGCGGTCGCGCGGTCGGGACCGCGGAACGATGCGGAGATCAACGCGAGGCTGCCCGGGGTGAGCAGTGCACCCCCGACTCCCTGCAGGGCTCGCCCCGCGATCAGCGCCTCGATGTTCGGCGCGAGCCCGCACACCAGGGAGGCCAGGGCGAACCACACCACACCGACCAGGAACACCCACCGGCGCCCGAACCGGTCGCCGAGCGAGCCGCCCAGCAGGATCAGCGAGGCGAGGGTCAGGGTGTAGGCGTTGACCGTCCACTGCAGGCCGGTGAACCCGGCGCCCAGGTCGCTGCCGATCCGCTCCAGTGCCACGTTGACGACCGTGCTGTCGATCATGACGAGACCGGATCCGAGCACTGTAGTGAGCAACACCCATCGTCCGGCCGCCGTGCCCAGGTGCAGCCCGCCCGCGTCCGCCACGTCGCCTCCTCGTCCCGTGCCGGTCAGCGTAGGAGGTCCGCCCGCTGCGATACCGGGCCCTATGGCGGTGTACCTCCGGCTCGGCGGGGCGCAGCATGAGATCCATGACCGAGTCCATCCTCGCGGACGCCGGCGTCCAGCGCCGGATCCTTGCGGTGCTGGCCGGCGCCCAGGTACTCCTGGGTGTGGGCATCGCCACCGCGTTTTCGGTGAGCACGCTCATCGCCGCCCGGCTGTCTGGATCCGACGTCGTCGGCGGGGCCGCGTTGACCGCGGTGGTGCTCGGTGCGGCCGGCGCGGCGCTGGTGGTCTCCCGCGTCGCATCCCGGGCCGGACGCCGGCCCGCGCTCACCCTCGGCTACGGGGTCGGTGCGCTCGGTGCGGCCGTCGCTGTGGCCGCGGTGACCGCCGGGAGTGTGCCGGCGCTGCTCGGCGCGCTGCTGCTGGTCGGGTCGGCCATGGCGGCGAGCCTGGCCGCGCGGTTCGCGGCCACCGACCTCGCCGAACCGCGACGTCGGGCCCGGGCGTTGGCGCTGGTGGTCTGGGCGACCACCGTGGGAGCAATCGCTGGCCCGAACCTGGCGAACCCCGTGCAGGACCTGGCCGGCCGCGCCGGGCTGGAGCCTACGACGGGCCCGTACCTGCTCTGTCTGGTGGCGCTCGGTCTGGCCACCGCCGGCACCTGGTGGGGACTGCGGCCCGACCCACTGCTGCTGGCCCGCGTCCGGGAGGCAGGCGGCGGCGTTCCCGGTCCGGCGGCGAGCGGTGCGGACGTCCGAGCGGCGCTGCTCGCGTCGCCACCGGCGCTGTTGGGCGTGGGCGGGATCGTGCTCAGCCAGGTGGTGATGATCTCATTGATGGCGCTGACGCCGGTGCACATGGATCACGGTGGGGCTGATCTGCAGCTGGTTGGACTGGTGATCAGCCTGCACGTCGCCGGGATGTACGCGCTCACCCCGGTGTTCGGCTGGTTGGCCGATCGCGCCGGACGCACCCGCGTACTGGCCCTGGCCGCCGCGCTGTTGCTGGCCGCCGCCGCGCTGTGCGCGATAGCAGGCCCGCGGGAGACGGCGGTGCTGACCTCCGGGTTGGTATTGCTGGGGCTCGGCTGGTCGGCGGGCCTGGTCGCGGGCTCGGCGCTGCTGACCGACTCGCTGCCGCTGGACGTGCGCACGAGGGCGCAGGGCCTGTCGGACGCCGCGATGAACGCGAGCGGCGCGATCGGTGCGATCGCCGCGGGGGTGGTGGTGGCCGGCGCCTCGTATGCGGTGCTCGGAGTCGCGACTGCCGGGCTCGTCGCGCTCTACCTGCTCGCCACCGGTGCGTTCGCGCTGCGTGCGTCGCGTGCGGCTGCCGTCTGAGCTCTCGCCTCGTCGGCCAGGCGCCGTGGCCAGCCGGGATCATCGTCCCCGTACAGCTCTACGGCCGCCGCCAGGAGCCACACCAGGGTCGGCAGGAAATCCTCGCCGAGTGCCTCGACGTAGCTGGCGAGCTCCTCGTCCCCGTGGAAGGCGCCGATGGTGTATCGAGACCGGGCGCGGTACCGCCGCCCGAGGTTGGTCTCGATCCACGCCAACACCTCGTCGTCCCGCTCCGGACGGTCGGCGACCGCCGTGCCGACCGCCAGGAGCCAACCCGCCAGCGTCAGGAAGGACAACGTCCATCCCGGTGGGGACTCGCCGGTAGCGGAGAACTCGTCGTCGAGTCGGGTGAGCGCGGCGATCGTGGCCCGGGCCGGTTCGTGCGAGCGGTCCGCCAAGGTCTGCCGAACTGTGCCTTCGAGATCGTTGGCGACGAGCTCGAAGATCTCAGCCGCCTCGAGCGGCAGGTCCTCGGGACCGGACCGCTTCTCTGATCGCGCCATCGCGCACTCCCCTCGGGTCGGACCGACCGTATCGGAGGCCGTCAACGCTTGCGCTGCCACCACCAGCGCAGCAGCACGACGAGCGAGGACAGCAGCGCGAGCAGGACGACGATCTGCCCCAGCGGGGAGGAGAACCCCGTCGGGTCGGTCTGCGCCAGAAATACCGGCATGGCGAGCAGGTTACCGTCTTTCCATTTCGCTCGGGCCGCGCCGAGGGCCGGAGCCGGCGGTGGGGAGTCCCGGCCGCCATCCGCGATCCTGCCGCCACCGTGGATGCCGTCACCGGTTGAGCCTCGTTCCGGGTGGTTACGGTGGCCCGGTGCGACTCACCCAGTTCCGCGCGCTGATGGAAGACGAGTTCGGCCCGGTGCGGGCCGCGTCGCTGGTACGCGACCACGTGTTCGCCGAGCTCGGCGGGCGCACCATCGAGGTCGCACTGGAGGTCGGCGTCGACCCGCGGGAGGTGTGGCGCGCGGTCTGTGACGCCTACGACGTCCCCCCGAACCGGCGCTGAACTGCCACCGAGCGCGGGATAGTAGCCGACGGGCGGGTCGGCTACGCTTTCGAACAGGCGTTCGCTACGCTGCTGTCCACATGGCGTGGTGGTTGTCCACAGGTCTGGACGTCGCCCGAAAATTGTCGGTGGCACCCCCTACCGTCGATCCCGAGAAGACCACACCGTTCCGAGTACCTGAGGTGGAGACCGTCGATGACTGCACCGGACCGTGAGAAGGCGTTGGCACTGGCCCTCGCCCAGATCGAGAAGAACCACGGCAAGGGCTCGGTGATGCGCCTCGGCGACGACACCCGCCCGCCGATCGGGGTCATCCCCACCGGCTCCATCGCCCTCGACGTCGCCCTCGGCGTGGGTGGGCTGCCGCGCGGGCGGGTGGTGGAGATATACGGACCGGAGAGTTCAGGGAAAACGACCGTTGCCCTGCACGCGGTGGCCAGTGCGCAGGCGGCCGGTGGCATCGCCGCGTTCATCGACGCCGAGCATGCGCTCGATCCGGATTACGCCAAGGCGCTCGGGGTCGACACCGATGAACTGTTGGTCTCCCAGCCCGACACCGGTGAGCAGGCACTCGAGATCGCCGACATGCTCATCCGCTCCGGCGCACTCGACGTCATCGTCATCGACTCGGTGGCGGCGCTGGTGCCGCGGGCGGAGATCGAGGGGGAGATGGGCGACAGCCACGTCGGCTTGCAGGCGCGGCTGATGAGCCAGGCGCTGCGGAAGATCACCGGTGCGCTGAGCAACTCCGGCACCACGATGATCTTCATCAATCAGCTCCGGGAAAAAATCGGAGTAATGTTTGGATGCCTTTCCTATTCTACTCGAGTCACATTAGCTGACGGCAGTCAAGAGAAAATCGGAAAAATCGTCAACCAGAAGCTGCCTGTTGAGGTTCTATCGTACGACCCGGAGCTCGGTAAGATTGTGCCGAAGAAGGTCGTGAACTGGTTCGACAACGGTCCAGCCGAGCAGTTCCTGCAGATTGCGGTGGCTCGCCCCGGTGGCAACGGACGAGCTCAGATGGGGCTCACTGCGAACCACCTGGTGCACACGCCGGGTGGATGGCGCGAAGCTGGCGAGCTGCTCGCGGGCGATCGGGTACTGCTGTCGCAGCACCACCGACTCGGGCCGCAGCAGTGGCAGGTGGTGCTCGGTGGCCTGATGGGTGACGCTGCGCTGTCTCCTAGCCGCATTCCAGGAAGCCTGGGTACCCGGTTCCGCATGGGCCACGGGGTCAAGCAGATCGATTACCTGGATTGGAAGGCATCGCTGCTCGGCAACATCGATCAGTCCCGCAGCAACAACTCCAAAGGAGCCGGTTTCGTAGATCTCACTCCGCTCCCGGAGTTGGCCGACGTGCGTGAGGCGGTGTATCTCGGCGATGGACACAAGCACCTCTCGTGGGAGTACCTAAAAGCATTAACTCCCCTGGCACTAGCCGTCTGGTACTGCGATGATGGCAAGTTTCAAGTCCGCGCGAAGGGTGTGCAGAAACGCACTCTAGACGGTAGTGGTCGGTCGGAGATCTGTGTGAAGGCGCTGAGTCCGGGCTCGCGAGAGCGACTGTTACAGCATCTGGCTGGCACGTTCGATCTGCACCCGAAGCTGACTATTCGCGGTGTCCGGCAGATCCCGGTGCTGGTCTTCGGGAAGGACGAGACGGCCAAGCTGCACGAACTCGTCGCCCCCTATGTGCATCCCTCGATGGGGTACAAGCTGTTGAAGCGCTTCCACGGGCGATTCGCGGTCGAGCCGGAGTTCGTCGAGCCGACGCTGCTGCCGGTCCCCGCTCCTGTGCTAGATGTGCGGATCAAGCCGCCGACACGCTCGATGCATCGCTTCGACATCGAGGTCGAAGGTACCCACAATTATCTCGCCGACGGGGTGATCGTGCATAATTCGCCCGAGACCACTACCGGCGGTAAGGCGCTGAAATTCTATGCCTCGGTTCGCCTCGACATTCGCCGTATTGAGACCTTAAAGGACGGGACTGATATGGTGGGAAACAGAACTCGGGTCAAAGTGGTGAAAAATAAGTGCGCGCCCCCGTTCAAGCAAGCAGAATTCGATATTCTATACGGAATTGGAATTAGTCGAGAGGGATCGTTGGTCGATGTCGGGGTAGAACAGGGAATTGTTCGCAAATCCGGCGCCTGGTACACCTATGAGGGTGACCAGATGGGGCAGGGTAAGGAAAACGCCCGCAAGTTCCTGAAAGAGAACCCCGACGTCGCCGCTGAAATCGAGAAGAAGATCAAAGAGAAGCTCGGCATCGGGGCGCAGGTCGATGCCGACGCCGAGCCCCTTCCGGCACCGGTCGACTTCTGAGTATGACTCGAATCCTGCACGACCAGACCGACCAACCCACGTCGGCGCACGATGTGCCGACGTGGTGCCGGACCGGCCCGAGAGTGGCCTGGGTCGCAGGATCCGAGGAGTTGGACACGATTGATCCCGCCCCAGCAGTAGCGCGGTTCGAGGACCTGGGTCCGGCCACCGGAGCGGCTTCGGTAGTGATTGCGGAATTCGAGAATCTGGACTCACCGGAAGTCGACAGAGAGCCCACGGCCCGGTTCAGCGATGCGGCTCTCGCCGTTACCGGAGCGGGACCGGCGCGAATGGCTGAACTGGATCAGGTTCGGGAGGCCGGTCCCCGTCGTGACGCCGTCGCCGCACTGGACGTCAGCGTGGTGACAGCCGCCGGCAACGGCTTACGACGGTCCAGCGTGACGCGGGATCGCAGTGCCAGATACGAGACTGCGGCAGGGGATGGCACTGAGGATCAACCGGAGCAGCGGATCGCGTCCGCCGGAGCAGCTGCCGAGCCGCGTCGAAGGTCCGACCGAACCAGGGTTACGGCAGCGCGAAAGTCACGGGCTCGCGGCGGTGAGTCAGCCGAGCGAGGTGAGCCGATCGAGCCACCCGACCCGGACCCGGAGGCCGTCGCCCGAGCGATCTGCCTTCGGCTGCTCACCGTCCGCGCCCGCACCCGCCGGGAACTCGCCCAGGCGCTGCGCCGCAAGGGCGTCCCGGACGAGGCCGCAGGCGCTGCGTTGGAGCGGCTCGACGATGTCGGCCTGATCGACGACGGCGCGTTCGCCGAGCAGTGGGTCCGTTCCCGTCACACCGTCCGCGGCCTCGGGAGTAGGGCGTTGGCCGTCGAGCTGCAGCGCAAGGGTGTGGCCGACGACGTCGCTGGCGAGGCACTGGCCGGGGTCGACGCCGAGGCCGAGGATCGCCGCGCCCGTGAGCTGGTCGATCGCAAGCTGCGCACGATTCCGTCCGATACCGATGAGCAGCGGGTCACGGCTGCGCGGAGGCTGGTCGGGATGCTTGCCCGTAAGGGATACAGCGGCGGCACGGCCTACCGGGTGGTCCGGGAAGCCCTCGCCGCCCGCGGCGCGGAGCTCGACGAACTCCCTGACGCCGACTGACGATTGCCGCCTGCCGACTGACGCGACATGGCCGGCCACATGTCGCTGTTCGCAGGGCCGGTCGCCCAGTGCCATGCGACCATGCCGGGGTGACCGGGTGACCGGTCTGTCAGGTGCTGCTGTGTTCAACCGGCCGCCACAGCACCTGCACATCCCCCGGGAGGCCGCCGCCCGTCGCCAGCTTCCCGAGGAACGTGAGTAGCGTGTCCCGAAAGGCCTGCACGGCATGCGTCGGAGCCAGATCGGCGCGACGGGCCAGCGCCACCGTCCGGTACAGCGGTGGGGTGAGTGCGGTCCGCCGCAACCGCGGCCGTCCGGCGAACACCAGGTCGGGCACCACCGCCACCCCGGTGCCCGCCTCCACCATCCGCAGCACCGCGTCCATCTCACCGCCCTCCACCGCGAATCGGGGTGTCGCCCCGGCGGCCGCGTAGGCCCGCAGCGTCACCTCGCGCAGGTCGTACCCCTCGCGTGGCACCACGAGCGCCTGGCGCGACAGTTCGGTCACCGTCATTGCCCGGCGACCCGGCGCCGCCGGACCGGATGCGGGTGAGGCCACCGACAACCGTTCGCGCAGCAGCGGGGTGACGTCCAGACCCGGGTCGAGCCCGGCCGGCGGCACGATCACCAGCGCCACGTCGAGCTCGCCCCGCGCCAGGGCGCGTACCAGCGGCTGCGAGCCGTTCTCCACCAGCTCGAGCCGCACGCCCGGATGCTGCTCGTGGAACACCCGAAGCACGTCGGCCAACACCCCGATGCACAGCGACGGGGTAGCTCCGACCCGTACCCGTCCCCGTTGCAGTCCGACCAGCTCAGCGACGGCGGTGCGGGCACTGTCCATATCGGCCAGCATCCGCCGGGCCAGCGGCAACACCGCCTCACCCGCAGGGGTCAGCGTCAGCCCGTCGCGGCCACCCCGCTCCACCAGCGGAGCGCCGAGTTTCTCCTCCAGGCTCCGGAGCTGCCGGCTCAGCGTGGGTTGAGCGATGCCGACGGCGTCGGCCGCGTGTGTGAAGCTCCGCACATCGGCAACCGCCACGAAGTACGCGAGCTGCTGCAGTGTCATGCCCATAGTCTACGAGCATGACGAGTTGACCCTTGATACATTTGCGCATAACCAGACGTGGTACGCATCCTTGTCCTGCACCAGCGGCACAAAGATGAGGGTTCCTTGACGTGTCATCCACCACAGACGCGCCCGCAGGCCGGGCGCAGATCACGGTACGGACGCTTCGCCAGGACCGCTGGTGGCTCCCGCCCGCCTTCCAGGGCGCCACGCTGGTCGTCCTTCTGGGTTACGTCGTCGTCCGGTTGTTCATGCGGGACAACTACTTCTCGGCCGAGTACAACTACCTGACCCCGCTCTACTCGCCCTGCATCAGCAGTGCCTGCACCCCGGGTTCGTCGCACTTCGGCGCGATCTTGAGCGACCTGCCGGTCTGGATCCCGTTGCCGATCATCGTGTTCCCGGTCCTGCTGGGCTTCCGCGGCACCTGCTACTACTACCGCAAGGCCACCTACCGTTCGCTGTTGGCGAGCCCGGCGGCGTGCGCGGTCGCGGAGCCGGCGAAGCGCTACAGCGGTGAGACCCGGTTCCCGTTCAGCATCATGAACTACCACCGCTACTTCTTCTACGCGGCCAGCGCTCTGCTGCTGATCAACACCTACGATGCCGTGCTCGCGTTCTTCCCGCAGAGCGGCGGTTTCGGGGTCGGCCTCGGATCGCTGATCATCCTTGTCAACGTCACGCTGTTGTGGCTCTACACGCTGGGCTGCCACGCCTGTCGGCACATCGTCGGCGGAAAGCTGAAGCATTTCTCCAAGAACCCGATCCGCTATCGGATGTGGACCGCCATATCCAAGGTCAACGGCAAGCATATGCAGTTCGCGTGGGCATCTCTAGTGAGCGTGACGCTGACCGACGTCTACGTCATGTCGGTGTCGGCGGGCTGGATCCCCGATCTGCGACTGTTCAACTGACGGTGATGGTCGACTGAGGTGATGAGCGTGACCGACGTAGAGTGCCACGATTACGACGTCGTCGTGATCGGAGCGGGCGGAGCCGGGCTCCGGGCTGCGATCGAGGCCCGGATGCAGGGCAAGCGGACCGCGATCATTTCCAAGTCGCTGTTCGGCAAGGCGCACACCGTGATGGCCGAGGGCGGCTGTGCGGCGGCCATGGGCAACGTCAATTCCCACGACAATTGGCAGGTCCACTACCGCGACACCATGCGCGGCGGGAAGTTCCTCAACAACTGGCGGATGGCCGAGCTGCACGCCAAGGAGGCGCCGGACCGGGTCTGGGAGCTGGAAACCTACGGCGCGCTGTTCGATCGCACCCCCGACGGCCGGATCAGCCAGCGCAACTTCGGCGGCCACACCTACCCGCGGCTCGCGCACGTGGGCGACCGCACCGGCCTGGAGTTGATCCGCACCCTGCAACAGAAGATCGTCTCGCTCCAGCAGGAGGACTTCCGGGAGACCGGCGACTACGAATCGCGCATCCGGGTCTTCCATGAATGCACGATCACCGAACTGCTTCTGGAACACCCCGGTACGGACGCCCCACAGGACACGAGAAGGATCGCGGGCGCGTTCGGCTACTTCCGCGACGACGGCCGGTTCATCCGGTTCGACGCCCCGGCGATCGTGCTGGCCACCGGCGGAATCGGCAAGAGCTACCAGGTCACCAGCAACTCCTGGGAGTACACCGGCGACGGCCACGCGCTGGCCCTGCGTGCCGGCGCCACGCTGATCAACATGGAGTTCCTGCAGTTTCACCCGACGGGCATGGTCTGGCCGCCGTCGGTGAAGGGGATCCTCGTCACCGAGTCGGTACGCGGCGACGGCGGCGTGCTGCGCAATTCCGCGGGCAAGCGGTTCATGTTCGACTACATCCCGGACGTGTTCAAGGATCAGTACGCCACATCCGAGGACGAGGGCGACCGCTGGTACGACGACCAGGAGAACAACCGCCGTCCCCCGGAGCTGCTGCCCAGGGACGAGGTGGCGCGGGCGATCAACTCCGAGGTCAAGGCCGGCCGCGGCTCGCCGCACGGCGGGGTCTTCCTCGACATCGCCTCGCGTCGCTCGCCCGAGGAGATCGGGCGCAAGCTCCCGTCGATGTACCACCAGTTCAAGGAGCTGGCCGATGTCGACATCACCCAGGAGTCCATGGAGGTCGGGCCGACCTGCCATTACGTGATGGGTGGGGTCGAGGTCGACCCCGACACCGGGATGTCGACGGTGCCCGGCCTGTTCGCCGCGGGCGAGTGCTCCGGTGGCATGCACGGCTCCAACCGGCTGGGTGGCAACTCGCTGTCGGACCTGCTGGTCTTCGGCCGCCGCGCCGGGATGGGCGCAGTCGAGTACGTCGACACGCTGGGTGCAGCCGAGTACGTCGACACGCCGGGTACCGTCGACGGAGTCGGCACGAGCCGGGTGGGCACGTGGCCGGTTGTCGACGACGCTGACGTGCAGGCCGCGCAGGCGCGGGCGTTGCTGCCGTTCTCCAGCGCCACCGACGGCGGCGAGAACCCGTTCGTCGTCCACCTGGAACTGCAGAAGACGATGAACAATCTCGTCGGCATCATCCGCAAGGCCGACGAGATCGAGCTGGCGCTCAAGGCACTGGAGGACATCGCGTCCCGCACCCGCAACGTCACGGTCGAGGGCCACCGCGAGTTCAACCCCGGCTGGCACCTCGCGCTCGACCTGCGCAACATGCTGCTGGTCTCGCTCTGCGTGGCGAGGACCGCGCTGGAGCGGCAGGAGAGCCGCGGCGGGCACACCCGTGACGACTACCCGGTGATGGACTCCGGCTGGCGCCGCGTGCTGCTGGTGCTGTCCGCGCAGGGCGAGGAGAACGTCGATCTCGTACGCCGGGAGCAGGTCCCGATGCGATCCGACCTGTTCGACCTGTTCGAGCTCGACGAGCTGAAGAAGTACTACACCGGCGAGGACCTGGGTGGGCACCGCGCCGGCACAAGGGAGAAGGCATGAGTCACTGGCAGCACTTCCGGGTCTGGCGCGGGGATGCGAACAAGGGCGACCTCGTCGACTATCCGGCGGAGGTGAACGAGGGCGAGGTCGTCCTCGACATCATCCACCGGCTCCAGCAGACCGAGGCGCAGGATCTGGCCGTGCGCTGGAACTGCAAGGCCGGCAAGTGCGGCTCGTGCAGTGCGGAGATCAACGGCAGGCCGCGGCTGATGTGCATGACCCGGATGTCCACTTATCGTGAGGACGAGATCATCACGGTCACGCCGCTGCGGACGTTCCCGGTGATCCGCGACCTCGTCACCGACGTGTCGTTCAACTACACGAAGGCCCGCGAGATCCCGTCCTTCGCCCCGCCGCCCGACAGCGAGCCGGGCGACTACCGGATGCAGCAGATCGACGTGGAGCGGAGCCAGGAGTTCCGCAAGTGCATCGAGTGCTTCTTGTGCCAGAACACCTGCCACGTGGTGCGCGACCACGAGGAGAACAAGACGAACTTCGCCGGCCCGCGTTACCTCATGCGGATCGCGGAGCTCGACATGCACCCCCTCGACGTGGCGGACCGGCAGGTCGAGGCCCAGGATGAGCACGGCCTGGGCTACTGCAACATCACCAAGTGCTGCACCGAGGTCTGCCCCGAGCACATCAAGATCACTGATAACGCGCTCATCCCGATGAAGGAACGGGTGGTGAGCCGCAAGTACGACCCGCTGGTCTGGCTCGGGAGCAAGATCTTCAGGCGTTCCGGCGCCCGACCCTGACGCGTGGTCGCGGTGCGGGCAGCACGCGCGCGCTGGGACAGCACTCCGCGCCGCCCGCTGAGCGGGGCTAGCGTGGTCGGCGTGACCATCACGCCGTTCGGCTCCTGGCCCACCCCGATCACGTCCGAGCTCGTGATGACCGCCGCGGTGCGACTCTCCGAGGTGCACGTGGACGGGGACGCGGTCGTCTGGTCCGAGGGCCGGCCGGCCGAGGGCGGGCGCATCCAGCTGGTCCGCCGCGCGGCCGACGGAACCACGATCGACCTGCTCCCCGACGGGCGCAACGCCCGCACGGCCGTGCACGAGTACGGCGGCGCGGCCTGGTGGGTGCGCGACGGCGTCACGTGGTTCACCGACTGGGCCGACCAGCGGCTGTACCGGCTCGATCCGGGCGGTGAGCTGATCGCCCTCACCCCCGAGCCCGCCGTCGCGCGCGGTGACCGCTTCGCCGACGGCGATCTGAGTCCGGACGGGGCAACGGTCGTCTGCATCCGCGAACGGCACCTGCCCGGCGGCGGCCCGGCCGAGGTTCGCAACGAGATCGTCCGGCTCGATGCGCACCGACCGTCCGAACCGGACGTGCTGGTCAGCGGCCCGGACTTCGTCGGCGCGCCCCGGCTGAGCGCCGACGGCGGCACGCTCGCCTGGCTCCAGTGGAATCACCCTGCGATGCCGTGGGACGCCACCGTGCTCACCGTCCGCGACCTGGCCAGCGGTGAGGAGACCGTCGTCGCCGGCGGCTCGGCGGAGTCGGTGTCCGAGCCGAGTTGGCGCCCCGACGGATCGCTATGGTTCCTCAGCGACCAGTCGGACTGGTGGAACCTCTACCGCTGGCAGCCCGGCGCCGACATCGAGCCGGTCGTGCGGATCGACGCGGAGATCGGCGTGCCGGGATGGGGGCTGGGTTCGGCGCGCTATGCGGTGCTCGCCGATGATCGGGTGGTGTTCGCCCGCTGGTGCCGGGGGTTCGACGGGCTCGCGGTACGGGCCCCCGACGGCATCGTTACCGACCTCGACCTCCCGTTTTCCGCGGTGGCCACGGTCCGCGAGGCCGGCGCGGACGCCGTCGTCGTGGTAGCCGGCACGCCCACCGAGGAGCCCGGCGTGCACCGCATCCGATTCGGCGAGGGGCCCTCGGTGACCACGCTCCGCCCGCCGCGCAACGTCGATGTCGACCCGGGTTACTTTTCGGTGCCCGAGGCCGTGTCATACGGATCGGTCGACGCCGCCGGTGTGGCCCGCACCGCGCACGCGCTCTATTACTCGCCGGCCAATCCGGAGCACCGGTCCCCCGACGGCGACCGCCCACCGCTGCTGGTGGAGATCCACGGTGGGCCGACGTCGCGGGCCATGCCGGTGTTGTCGCTCGGCGTGCAGTACTGGACCAGCCGCGGGTTCGCCGTCGTCGACGTCAACTACGGCGGTTCCACCGGTTACGGCCGGCCCTACCGTGAGCAGCTCCGTGGCCAGTGGGGGGTGATCGACGTCGCCGACTGCCTCGCCGCCGCCCAATGGCTCGCCCGCCAGGATCGGGTCGACGCCGCCCGGCTGTGCATCCGGGGCGGCTCGGCCGGCGGTTACACCACTCTGGCCGCTCTCGCCCGGGAGGACACCCCGTTCGCGGCGGGCGCAGACCATTTCGGCGTCGCCGACCTCGCGGCGCTCGCGGCCGAGACGCACAAGTTCGAGAGCCGCTACCTCGACGGGCTGGTCGGCCCGTACCCGGAGGCGCGGGAGATCTACGTCGAGCGCTCCCCGATCCACCACGTCGACCGGTTCACCCGTCCGCTGATCGTGCTCCAGGGCAGCGAGGACGAGGTCGTGCCGCCCAACCAGTCGGAGATGATCGTCGAGGCGCTGCGGGCGAAGGGGGTGCCGGTGGCGTACCTGCTGTTCGACGGCGAGCAGCACGGTTTCCGGCGCGCGGAGAACATCCGTCGGGCGTTGGATGCGGAGCTGAGCTTCTACGGGCAGGTGCTCGGGTTCGAGTTGCCGGCGGGGGAGGGGATCGAGCCGGTGGCGGTGGAGAACCTCTGATCTCGGGCGAACCGTCCGTCCCTGACACCGGCAGCTCACCCGTCGTCGATCCAGTTCTCGACGGTGAGCTCCGGCACTCGTCCGAAATGCTTCACATTTTGCGTGACCAGGATGAGGTCGCGGGTGAGTGCGATCGACGCGATGCGGAGGTCGGGTTCGGCCAGCGGTGTCCCGACGCGTTCAAGCGCCGCCTTCAGCATCCCGAGACGTCGGGCAGTGAGGATATCGAACGGGAGTACCGTCGAAGCCTGACGGACGACCTGCTCGAACAGTCCTCGCGTCGGCGGTAGCCATGCCAACCGCTGCATACGCCCAACCATCTCGCCTGTCATGTCCCAATGGAACAACAGGCTATACGGGAGAGCTCCAGCCTTGGAGTTGCGTCGCCGTTTACCGCGACCAATCTGGTCATGACGTTCTTCTCAGGTCAGGACGCTCCGGTGCTGCGGGCTTCGGCTTGGTTCATGCGCTTGTGGATCACGATCTCGAAGAAAGCCTAATCGCGGATGCTATGCTCACTGCATACTGCCTCGGCCTTGCCAAATGCTCCGACGAGGTGAATGATGCGGTATGACGCCTGACGATGTGGCACGGTTGGCAGCATCCGAGCTTGAGAGAGCGCGGAACCACCCGCTGCGTGCACCCGAACCAGAAGCCGAAAAACCTCGCCATCCCGAGATACTTGCGATACGCGACACGGCTTCAGTTGGTACCACGCTTATTCTGGCAACAGAGTCCGTTAGCCGCTCGGATCCTCGACTCTACCTCTTTCACTTTGACCTGCGCGACTGGCCAGGTGATGACTTGCTTAGTGCGGGCGGGGGAGTATTTGAAGTATTGATGCGTTGCACGGAGACGATGGGCTGGCGCGACGCCGCTATCCCGGTCTCCACTGGTGTGGCAATAGTCCCCGTTTCAACGGATGCATACCGCCTAGCCGGAATGCTCACCCCCACGAACTCGTTATGAGCAATCGGGCTGTTCCCATTATCGGATCACTTCCCGCTCGGCTGCACCTACGGCGTCGTGGTGCCTGCTCGAATCAGCATCCCCCGTGCGGCCGTTCGGGCTGACGACCGCAGTCATGCCACACACGGACGGCCAGGCCAGCACCGTCACGCAGGGGGCAATGGATAGGGCACTAACGCGGACACCGACACCGACCATCGGGAGGACCGACTCGTGACCGCCCAGCGGTCCGTGCTGGTGTTGACCAACCATTTCGACCCCACTGCGGACTACTACGTGGTCGAGGACTTGAACCGGCGCGATGTGCAGGTTTTCCGTTGCGACACCAGCGAGTTCCCACGACGTTGTCAGTGGGCGCGGAGCTGACCAACGTACAGTGGTCGGGCCACGTACGGACCAGCCGGCGCACCCCGACCTCACCAACGTCGCCGGCATCTGCTACTGGCGGCCCACCAGCTTCGAGTTCCACGCCAAGCTGCTCGACAATGCCGACCACCAGTAACACCACGAGCGGCCACGCTTACACCCCACGTCACTTACACGCACACGACGTGAAAGCCCAGCCCAGAAACACTGCGGACAACATGGCTTGCTCAGAGCAACGGCTCATGGGTATGCCACACCACCGATCCAGACGGCACACTTCACGTCCGCCAGGATGGGCCGCAACGCCTCTGGGACGTCATCGAGCGGGTCAAGGCACTGTGGGACGACCTCGGCCAGCCACGGCGTGAACGGTTCGGGCTCACCGCGACCGCAGACCACCACATCGTGTGGCTGGACTCGTCGGCCGATGGGGAGCATTGGCTCTTCCGCCGGTCGGGTGAGGACAGCACATGCGGCGGCGACCCCGCCGAGACCCCTGACCGACACCGCGATCCATGCAGCGCGGCTGGCCCCGGACAGCAACCCGGAGAAGCTCACCGTCGCCGGTCGTGTGGGGCGGTCAGTCAGGCGACTCAGGTAGTGCGCAACTGGTCCGGTAGCAACCGGACCGATGTCGCCGGCCGCGCCGGCCCGCCTCCCGGTAGTCGTGAGGTTGTTGGACGAGCTCGGCGCCGACGGGGAGGTGCAGATCCCGGACGGGTCGCTCCACCACACGGGAACCGGTCCGCCGGTCCCACATGAGGTGGGGAAAGACACGGGTAGGCAGGGCGGAGGTCCACGGCTGGTGGGGAGTTTCTACACCCCGGTTCGCGTGGTATTCGTCGGCGGGGGCGGCGTAGCTGCCGTGGCGACCGCCTGCCCGGCCGGGCTGCCGGGTAAATGGTGAGAGAGGCGTCCATCGCGCCGATCCCTGCCTACCCTCCGTGCTGTGACGTCGCCCACGGCCGGTGGCGGGCACAATCCCGGCACGACCAGGAGCGGAGCTTCTACGGACAGGTGCTCGGGTTCGAGTCGCCGGCGGGGAGGGGATCGAGCCGGTGGTGGTGGAAAACCTGTGATCAGAGGGCTATACTCGTATAGCGTTCGAGAGGAGATCGCCATGCTGGCTCTGCGCCTGCCCGAGGACATCGAGAACCGGCTGACTGAGCTGGCCCGGAGGACCGGCCGCACCAAGTCGTTCTACGCACGCGAGGCCATCCTCACCCACCTGGAAGATCTCGAGGACGCTTACCTGGCCGAAGTTCGCGCGACCGAGTTCCGGGAGTCCGGTGAGCCGTCAGTCCCGCTGGACACGGTGCTGGACGAGTATGGCGTACAGGATTGAGCTCGCTCCCGAGGCGGTCCGCGACCTGCGCAAACTCGACCGGCAGGCGGCGATCCGCGTACAGAGGTTCCTCCGCGAGCGGGTGGGGGTGCTCGACGACCCGCGGCTGCTGGGTGACCCTCTGGTGGGTGTCCCGTACTGGCGGTACCGGGTGGGCGACTATCGCATCCTTGTCGAGTTTCAGGATGCTGTGCTCCTCGTTCTCGTGGTGGAAATAGGGCACCGGTCCGAGGTCTACCGCAGGCGGTGACGTCGACCGGCAGCTCACCCGTCGTCGATCCAGTTCTCGACGGTGAGCTCCGGCACTTGTCCGAGATGCTTGACGTTGTGCGTGACCAGGATGAGGTCGCGAGTGAGTGCGGTGGCATTGTGGCGAGCCGGCGGAGCAGGTGCAGCGGTGGCATCGGTTTGATCGCAACCAGGCCGATCGGTGGCCTGCCTGCGTCGTCGGCGACTCGCTGCGGAGGGACGAGCGCGACGACAGGATGTCCGCGATTGACGATCACGAACGATTCACCGTTCCGGACACGCTCGGTCAGCTCGGAGAACCTCCGTTTGGCGTCCGCGACGCCGATATGTTCGAGCGACATGTCCTTGAGTCTCCTTTCTGCTCAGATGTACTCAAGGCACCAGCCGGGTGGGCGGTACCGGCTCAGCCGCGGACCACACCGGTGCCCCCGCGCGCGATCTCGGCGATGATCATCGCGAAGAGGAGTGCCGCACCCGCCTCGGAGGTGCGGGACCCATGCATGGTCAGTCGTCGTCGGTCGCGCATCTTGCCAGCCACGCCCGTGTCGTCGCCAGTCTGTTGGCATGGGGACCGGGAACCATGTCGAGCACCTGCTGACCGGGAAGCTTGATGAGCACCTGCCACCACACCGTGCTCAGGTCCGTTGCGGAAGCGCACGACAGCGTGCGGTGGGTGGAGCATCGACGCCGCCCTCCGCTCGCCCATCGGCGCCGACATCCACGGCGGGCGCATCGCCCGTGTTCATCGACCGGGTGGTTGAGGTAGGACTCCAGGACGACGTATCCCCAACGCACCAGCTCTCTGGCGATGGGATCGTTCTGGTAATCCGGCCAGCGGTGCGCCAGGTCCGTCAGCGCGTTCTGGACGCGCTCGTAGGCCAGCCGGACACGAATGTGGTCGGTCGTTTCCGCCCTCACGACATCCACGAGAACCACTCTTGGACAGCGACCGGAGGCCGGCAACCATGACGAGGGGCGGCCCCGCCGCCGTCGGGTACGGGACCCGGCTTCTCGGCTGTGCCGTCGAGGTGTGTCGGGTTCTCGGGTTTCACGTCCTACCTCCGTGACGTGTTGATGTGGGGGCACCCGGCGCCGGGGATGGAGTCAGCGGCAAGCAATCTTCGGTGTTGCTCGGCGCTCCTGACCAGCCTGGGGGTGCTGGTGTCAGGTCCGGCGCCGGGTGCTGTCGGTAGCCAAGCAGCGCGGGTGGGGGGTGCACGAGGTGGTGGGCCTGCTGTCACGTGGTGGTCACGGCCGGGAATAGGGTGATCTGGTGGGTGTGTCGGGTGCGGGTGATGTGGCCGGTGAGCGGGAGAAGCTGGCCGGGATGTGGCGTGATCTGGGTCGGCAGCTGTCGGTGTGGCGCAGGGCTGCGGAGGTGACGCAGCGGCAGCTTGGCCAGGTGGTGGGGTATGAGCGGACGGCTGTGGCGCATGTGGAGGCGGGGCGTCGTCGTGGCGATGAG
>JBOHEO010000036.1:0-34313 GCA_050701055.1 Pseudonocardia sp.
ATCCGCGCAAACTGAGCGCGGATCTCCGGTAGCGCCCGACGAGAAAGACGGCTCTGCTTCATGAGAGAACAGTAGCAGGATAACGCGGAGTCCGCTAGCCTAATTTCTTGTTAGTATCAACCAGGATCACAGATAAGCATAAATGCAGATGTTTCCGAGAGCCATGGCACCCGCCGGAATTCCGATGATCGCCACCTGAAGAATGCAAGTCAACCCTGCGCACCAGCAGGAACCCAGCCCAGCCAAGACCCGCTGACGCTTCGACGGTGGGTCGGACATCCGCAGAATCCGCGGAACGACCGATCCATCAGACGCCCCTAATGCAGGCTCTGGCGCGCCAAGAGTGGCGAGCCTGACGATCGCGGTGGCCACCACCTCCCGATCGAACCATTGCAGGGCTACATCGTCAGCACGCATCTCAACGAGCATTCGCACGAAATGATCTGTGTTCCGGAACAGCCACAGCCTCTCGCTCACCCGGCCGACCGCATGGCCAAGCGCGACGAGCAGATGATGCCGCTCAGTCAGGTGAGCCCGTTCGTGCATGAGCACCGCATTAAATTGATCGTCGTCCAGGGAGTCTCGCGCCGCGGTCGTCGCCACGATGACACCCGGTTTACCTGCCATGCAATAGACCATCGGCAATTCGGAGTCGACCAGTACGACATCGGCGGCGTCGAGCGGTGTATGCCCGAGCACGCGCAGCGCCGAGTGCCGCCGAGCCCGCTGCCGGTGTGCCCGAACCAGTCCTGTCAGTAGAAAGAAGACGAATCTCAACAGGGGCACGATCAGGGCGACGCCGACAGCATGGAGAAGTAGCGTCAGCGGCCAATCGGAGCCGAGCGTGCTGACGATGAACGATTTCAACGAGAACCATACCGGCCCGCCGTGGGGCATCCACATGAAGGCGACACCCACGAGCGCCCAGGACACCAGCACCGTGAGGGACATCCCGAGCCAGGCGAGAACGCTCAGCCGAGGGGCGTGCCCGCCGGCAGTTATCCTGCGCAGTGCAGGAACGACGACGACCAGCACGGCTATCGGGACAGCGACCGCCAGCACGACGATGATCATCGGTTCGAAGACTTTCGGCTGACGCGTCGAAGCGCCTCCCGGAGAGCGGTCGCCTCACTGGCACTCATCCGCTCGACGAATCGCAGCAGGGCACCCTCCTGGTCATCAGTGGAGGCGAGCACCTCGGCCAACAGTGTTGCGGTGTACTCGTCACGATCGGCAGCGGGCCGGTATCGCCAAGCGCGGCCGTCGAGCTCACGGAGAAGCCATCCCTTGCGGTGCAGGTTGTCCATCACGGTCATCACTGTCGTGTAAGCGATGGACCGTTCCGTCTGCAGCTGCTCGAGCATGTCGCGAACGGTCGCCGACGGGCCGCCGTTCCATACCCGGTCCATGATCACCGCTTCGAGCTCCCCCAGTCGGGTGTCCACCCCGCGGCGCTCGCCCATGGACACGAACTCTACTACCGGACTGAGGAGGAGTCACGGGAGCCGAGCAACAGCCGCTGCACGGTTGATCAGGCCCGGCCGATCAGGTTCTGCGCCGGTCTGATGGTGGCAATCTTGGCGCTGGCCTGCAGGCCGGCGAGTGTACCGGTGACGATGGCACCCACCGTCGCGATCAGCGCGCTGCTCACGCTGACACTGGCGGGCAGGTTGCGTTCGGTCGTGTTGTCAAGATCGGGCAGGCTCGTGTGACCGGCTGATCCGGATAGATCGACGGCAGGTAGCGGCAGGTTGGTCAGCAGCTTTGCGATGATGATGCCGAGCAGCAAACCCGCCACCGCGCCCAGCACGCTGAGCAGGAACGATTCGGACACGAAGCTGCGCACGACGTCGCGACGTCGCCAGCCGACCGCACGCAGAAGTCCGATCTCGGTGGCGCGCTCGCTGACCATCCCGCGCAGCGCCAGCCATGCGAGCAGACCTCCCGCCAAGAGTGCTACCAAGGCTGCAATGGTCGCGAATCGATTGGAGATCTCGCCGACCGCGCCGAAGATCTGCACAACGTCGTTCTCGGTGAGGGCCCGTACCGGACCGAGTTGACTGGTCAGATCGGCGACGACTTCATCGGTCCGGCCCGCGTCGGCCAGCCGAACGTGTACTTGGTTGGTCTGGTCGGTCTGGAGTCCGCCCAGCCGTTGCGCGTCGTGCAGAGGCAGGTAGATGTTGGCCGCGGCGGCTTGGCTGGAATCCGCGATCTCCACCACACCGACAGCCCGAAATGTTTCGCCGCCGACCTGGACCGGTGAGCCCACCCCTAGGTCGTAGAAGGCAGCGAAGTGTCTGTCCAACACGGCAACGCTGGATTGATCAGGTGTGAACGCCTCCCCCTCGATGAGATTCTCGTGCAGTATCCGGCCGGGTCCCAACCCGGTGTCCGCGGCCTCTACGCCGGTCACCACGATCGTCTGCCGGGGCCCGAAATCCCATAGCTGTACAGCACCGGATACTCCGGTCACATCACGAGTATCGGATATCCGAGTGAGTTCGCCAGCATCGAACGTGGCGGCGCCGTCCGGTACTCGGATCCCCCTGTTGCTCTGCGGAGTCGATGCGGCGCCGTCGGGATCCTGCCTGCTCAGCACCAGGTCTGCCGCAACGTCGGCCAGTGGTGCCCGAGCGGCCTCTTGGTAACCGGCACCCATCGCGGTGAGTGCTACGAACAGCGCCGACCCGATCGCAACGCCCGCCATCACCATCACCGACCGCCTGGCGCGATGGCGCAGCTGCGACCACAGATAGATGTTCACGAGCGTGCGATCTGCTCTGCCAATGCCCTGTCCAGCAGCTCGAGGGTCCATGTTCCCTGCGCCGACCGCACCGGGCTGGTGCCTTCGGGGAATCCCTCGAAACGCACGGTCCGGCCGCCGACATCAACCTCCGGCTTGCCGTTGATGAGCAACAGGATGGCTACGTGCCCGGAAGTACTGTTCTTCTCGGCCAGCATGCGACCGTCGTCGGACTCGGCGTCCAGCCGGCGCACGGCCAAGCCGTCCTGGTACTTGCCGAGCACCTCGTCGATCTGCGTGAGCACGGTGCGGATCGGACGATGGTTCAGATACACCACATCAACAGTGACATTGCCGTCGCCGACAGTGGGAACGGGTGCGCCCCCAGCCGGCCCGCTCGCGGTGCAACCTGCCAGCGCGGCCAGCAAGACGACCGAGACCGCGACTGCGAATACGCCCATCCTCACGACACAACCTGCCCATCCTGAAGCCGGATACGACGATCAGCGGTCCTGGATATGCTCTCGTCGTGGGTGACGATGACTATCGCCGCACGCGTTTCCAGGCGCAGTTTCTCGAACAGTTCCAGGATTTCCGTCCCGGTCTTCGAGTCGAGATTGCCCGTTGGTTCGTCGGCAAGCACCAGGTCGGGATCGTTGATCAGCGCCCGGGCGATGGCCACCCGCTGCTGCTCCCCCCCGGACAGCTGGGAGGGTCGATGATTCAGGCGGTGACCGAGCCCGACCTGCTCCAGCCGGTGCCTGGCGAGTTCCCGACACTCCGCCGTCGGCCGGCGGGGCAACAGCGGGATCGCCACGTTGTCGGTCGCGTCCAGGGTGGGCAGCAGGTGAAAGGCCTGGAAGACCAGCCCCAGGTGCTCGGCTCGCCATGCAGCCAGCGCGTCCTCATCGGTCGAGGGCAGCGGATTCCCGCGGAACCGGACGGTTCCCTCGTCCGGATGGTCGATCCCCGCGAGCAGGTTGATCAGGGTGCTCTTGCCCGATCCGGACCGGCCCACGATCGCGACGAACTCGCCCGATTCTATCGTCAGACTGGTGTCGTTCAACGCGGTGACCTGTCCGTACGATCGACGCAGTCCCTCGGCCCGCAACAACTCGGTGTCAGTCGACACGCCACGCCTCCGCTGGTTTGATCCGCGCGGCTCGCCGGGTGGCGGCCGAGCCACAGCCGACGGCCACGATCATTGCGACCGCGATGACCACCATGAGTGGCCAGGCTCCCAGGCTCGCGTCGAGTGACACGCGCACCCCGAGATCCTTCGCACCGCCCGCTACGAAGTGGGGGGTCGGGCTGAGATCCCATGGCACCGGGACGGTGACCTGCGTTCGGCTCAGTGCTGCCCCGGCACCGAGCGCGATCCCGATTCCGGCGATCAGTCCGATCATGGTCAGGACGATCGACTCGGCGATGAACTGCATGCCCAAGGACCGGCGGGTCCATCCCACGGCGCGCAGAACTGCGAGGTCTCGTCGTCGCTCCAGCAGGTTGGACTGCACGGACCGGAACAGGCCGAGTGCGGCGACGAGCAGGGCGACCAAGCCGATGAGTTGACCGAACCGGTCGACCATCGAGAATGTCTGGCCGAGCACGCCGTCGAACGACTGTGGCGTAGTGACGATTGCGCCCGTCCCCAGTTGCGTGGAGACCGCCTCCGCGACGGCTGGGCCCACCGCAGGATCCACCTTCACGAAGGCGATGTTCACGTCATCGGGGAGGACGGTGCGCGTCGACGTGACACCGTCCGGACCGGAGACGATGCCTTGCGCATCGGCCAGCGGTAGGTACAGATTCGCGTTGGCGACTTGCCCGGCCTGGCTGGTGTCGACCAGGCCGACCACGTCGAACTCATCGCCGGCCAGATCGACGCGATCACCGACCACGAGCCCGCGACCGGCGGCGAAGCTGGCATCCAGTACCGCCTTGCCGGTGTCCGCAGACTCGAGGAACCTGCCCTCGGTGATTCCGGTGGCCAGCCTGGCCGGACCGATCGGGACCGTCGGGTCGACGCCGAGCGCGACGATCAGATCGTCGTTCTGGAAGGACCAGAACAGCAGCGCGGGGGCAACCTGCTGAACGCCGTTCAGCGTCTGTATCCGCCGTACCTCGTCCGCGCTCATCGGCGCGGTCGAGTGCGGGAACACCACGCCGTCGAAGGACTCGGGCCGGTCGCCTTCTCGCTGTGCCACCAGATCCGCGCCGATCTGCTCCAGTGGAGCGCGCGCGGCCTGGCGGTAACCACTGGAGTAGGCCTGCAGGCTCAGGAAGATGGCCACACCCAGCGCCAGCGACAGCACTGCGGCCACGGTCCGCTTCGGCCGATGCAGCAGCTCCGCGACCACCAGGTGCAGCTTCACGAGTTGGCACTCCCTTCCGCCAAGCAGAACCCTACTATACAAGATAGTAGATGGGCCGGACCATCAGCCCCAGATCGCGGTGGCTGCGCCGGCAAGTGCACCGGCGAAGATCAACGCGAGGGCGAGCTTCGGCCGCCACAACAGGACCGTCATCGCGAGCACGGCCTCCACGATGGTGAGCGGGTCGACGAGCGCGTCGCCGCCGAGCTCGATGGTGACGGCGGCGACCACGCCCACCGCGGCCATGGTGACTCCCTGCAGGAACGCCTTGGTCGGTGGTGAGCGGCGCAGCAGCACGATCAGCGGCCTGGCGAGGGTCATCAGCGCGAAGGAAGGGATCAACGCGGCCACGGTCGCCACTATCGCTCCTGCCGAACCGGCGAGCAGGTATCCGACGAACGTCGCGGTTGTCAGGATCGGGCCTGGTGTCACCTGACCGATGGTGATCGCCTCGAGCAGTTCGGCCTCGGTTAGCCAACCCTGGTTGACGACGACTTCCGTACGCAGCACGGCGAGTAGGACGGTGCCGCCACCGAACATCAGTGCCCCGGCCTTCAGGAAGACCAGAGCGATCTGATCCATGCCGATCCCCGAGCGATCGGCGACGGCAGTGGTCGCGCGCTCGGGCCACCCAGGTATCAGGCCCAGCAGCGTTCCCACCGATGCGTTCTTGGTGTCGGTGCGCCTGCGCTCGCGTGCCACGCACACGAGCGCAGCGATCACTCCCAGTCCGAGAAGCACGACGGTCTCGTTGATGCCCGCCAGGTACAGCCCCAGAGCGCCGACCATCGCCACCACCCGAGGCAGGGTCAGCCCGACGCTGCGCGCGAGCCGCCATGCAGCCCAGGCCGTCACCGCAATGACGACCGGCTTCACGCCGTACAGCACGGCTTCAGCGGATGGAGTGTCGCCGTAGCGCACGTAGGCGGCAGCCAGGAACGCGGCAATCACCGAGCCCGGCAGCATGAACGCCAGCCCGCCCGCCAGGAAACCGAGCCGGCCCGCACGCATCCGGCCGATGTGCATGGCCATCTCGACCGCGTTGGGTCCCGGCAGAAGGTTGACCACGCCCATCAGGTCAAGGAAGTCTCGCTCAGAGATCCAGTTGAGCTGGACGACGGCCTTGCTGTACACCAGGCCTTGGGTGGCTGCGGGTCCGCCGAAGGCCAGTGCACCGACCGTGAAGAAGACCCGGAAGACCGTGGCCGCTTCGCGGATCCGCCCGCCCGGTCCGGCGTCATGCTCGCTCATGCCGGATAGCTCTCCACCTCGGTGGCCGTCGTCGACGCCCAGACCCGACGCTGGGCCCCCGATCAGGCTCGCCCATTGAGGGCCAGGTGAGCTCTGCGCCGATCCTCTGGCGGCAACCGATCACGACATGCACGACCTCTCCTTCGTCGTCGATACGGTCAGCCGCCGGCCATCGCGGTGATCACATAAATCTCATCCCGCTCAGCGAGGTTGGTGTCCTCGCCGTCCAGCGCCCGGATGTCCTCGCTGTTGACAAAGACATTGATGTGGGGACGCACGTGTCCCGCATCGTTCAACAACTGGGGCTTTAGGTCAGGGTAATCCGCGACCAGCGTGGCGATGACATCTGAGACCGTCACACCGGCCACGTCCAGTATCGCTTTTCCACCAACGTTCTTCCGCATAATTGTCGGTATGTACAGTTTCGGCATGATAATTCCTCTCGGTAGTACCGGCGACGACGGTATGTCAGAAAGCTTGAACAGTCTTCACGGTCACCCGCAGACCGCACACTCCGGATTTCGCTTGATCGTCAGCATGCGTGTCAGGTTAGTACGGAGGTCGAAGAAAAACATCTGCGAATCCAGCGACTGGCCAAAACCGGTAAGGACCTTGATGGCCTCCATCGCCGCCATCGCACCCACGATGGTCGGCACCGGCCCGATCGCGGGAAATACGCTGACGTCGTTCCAGTAATCCGGTTTCTCCGGGTAGATGCACGCTAGACATGGCGTGCTGCCTGGGCGCACTGTGGTCACGTAACCCTCGGTGTCGTACATCGCTCCGCTGACCAACGGCAACCGTCGCATCACCGCAGCCTGGTTGAGGATGTAGCGCTCCTCGAACAGTGGAGCCCCATCGGCGATCAGATCTGTGCCCTCCACGATCGAGTCGATGCTGTCCGTGCTGGCATGTGCGGCCACGAGCCGCACCTCGACCTCTGGATTGACCTTGGCGAGGGTGTCCGCGTACGCCTCCACGCACGGCCGCCCGATGTCCTCGGTGAAGATCAACGGCATCCGGTTCAGATACTCGGGCACCAGCGTCCCGCCGTGGGCAATCGTCAGCTTCCCGATTCCCGCTCGGGCCAGATGGATCGCGATGGTGCCCCCCACCCCGCCACCGCGTGAGATCGCCACGTGAGAGTCCCTTAGCCGCCGCTGGGCGGTTAACCCGAACCCCTCCATCCGGATCTGTCGGGCATAGCGCGCGAGTTGAGGTGTCGTCGCGTCCTCGTAGATGGTCATCTGCAGCCTCCACAGATCTCCGCAGCGGTTGAGTTCCACGGTCTCTGCGCCAAGAGACCGCTCGACCCCTGTCAGATACATCCGGCACCCGGATGCCGGGGAGGGTGCAGCAACTGATCATGCAGTGATGGATCAGCCGCCGGCGAACGGGGGCAGCACGTCGATCGTGGCGCCATCGGGCAGCGGCGTGGCGCGGTCGCGGACCGCCACCTCGTCGATCAGGAAGCTGCACCGCTCCAGGATCTGTATGAGCTCGGCTCCGCGACGCGTGCCGACGGCGGCCAGGAGGTCGGCGACGGTTGCGTTCGCCGGCACCGTGACGGGCTCGCTCTCGACACCCGCGGCCGCCCGGGCCGCCGCGAAGTACCGGACGGTGACCTGGGTCGAGGTGTTCACCCTGGACATCCTCAGCCCCCGATCGCGCTCATCGGCCGGTCGGGCTGGAGGAAGCCGGGTTCGTCGATGCCGTGACCGGCTAGCTTGCCCCACATGGCGTCGCGCCAGGTACCGGCGATCTCGCTGTCGCCGGCGCCACCGCGCAGCATCGCCCGCAGGTCGGTCTCGGTGCGGGCGAAGAGGCAGGAGCGAACCTGGCCGTCGGCGGTGAGTCGGGTGCGGTCGCATGCACCGCAGAACGGGTGGGTGACCGAGGCGATCACCCCGACAACCGCCGGGCCGCCGTCGACGAGCCAGCGCTCGGCCGGGGCACCGCCGCGCTCGGTGGGATCCGGGGTGAGCTCGAAGCCGGTGCGCAGCGTCTCCATGATCTCTCCGGCGGTGATCATCTCCGTGCGCTCCCAGCCGTGCTGGGCGTCCAGCGGCATCTGCTCGATGAACCGCAGCTCGTAGCCTTCGGCCGTGGCGAACCGCAGCAAGGAGACCGCCTCGTCGTCGTTCATTCCCCGCAGCAGCACTGTGTTGATCTTGATGGGGTCGAGTCCGGCGGCCCGGGCTGCGGTTAACCCGTCGAGGACGTCGGAGAGCCGGTCGCGCCGGGTCATCGTGGCGAACCGCTCCGGCCGGAGGGTGTCCATCGAGATGTTGAGCCGGTTGACGCCGGCGTCGGCGAGGGCTTGGGCGCGGCGGGCCAGACCCACTCCATTGGTGGTCAACGAGATGTCGGGACGTGGGTGGAGTGCGGCCGAAGCGGCGATGATGCCTTCGAGTCCGCGGCGGAGCAGCGGCTCGCCGCCGGTGAAGCGCAGCTCGTGCACCCCCAGATGGCGGACCGCGATGCCGATCAGCCGGACGAGCTCGTCGTCGGTGAGCTGTTCGGCTCGGTCCATCCAGTCCAGGCCCTCGGCCGGCATGCAGTAGGAGCAGCGCAGGTTGCACCGGTCGGTCAGGGAGATCCGCAGATCGGTGGCGACCCGGCCGAAACTGTCGATCAGACGATGGTCGTCGGGCCGGGCTGGGTTTCGTCGGGATGGCCCCCGCAGTGCGGGAAGGCCGAGCTCGGTTGCCGTCACCCCCCGAGCATAACCGTCTAAATCGCTGACTAATCGCGCTGTGATGTAGTAGAGGAAGCAGGCTCCGCACCTGCGGTGCAGCAGTGGCCATTAGCGCCGTACCTGCTGACCGGATGGCTCTCCAAAAGGAGAGTGTTACTAGCGCGGAGCCAGTAAGGAAACCTTCGGATCGATGGCCAAGAGGTCGCCGGGATCGCTGGTGACGATGGCTTGGCGGCGGGCTCGCGCGCAAATCAACACTGATACGTCGACGACGTCGGTCGCGCCGCTACGTGAGCACAGCGCCCCGACCGTCAGTGCCTCCGATCGATCGAGTACGACGATGTCGGTGACCGACGAGCGGAGCAACCGGGCGATTCGAGCTTGCCGTGCCCCGCCGCGCCAGGCCTGGGCCAACACTCCTGCCGGCACCGCGAGCGGGCTTTGCGTACGGATCGCGGTCTCGACGAGAGCGACCATCCGGTGACTGCCGGCCTCGAGCGCGATCAGCGCTCCCGTGTCCAGGGTCGTCCCGTTCATCGCAGCCCGAGGGCCTGTTCCGCCCAGGTGTAGTCGGCGTCGCTGGGGTGACCATGCTCAGCCTTCATCTCCGCGAGCATGTCGACGAGATCGTCGTCTGCGCAGCGGCGAGCGAGCGCCTCGGCGATATAGGCGGAGACCGATGTCGCGCGACCGTCGGCCACCGCCTGCTTCGCGGCCGCGACATATTCGTCCGGCAGGGTGATCGCAAGCTTGGTGGTCATGCCAGGAATCATACCGGTGACCTTGCTCCATAACCGGGTGATCACCACGAACGCACGCTGACGCAGGTGCTCGCCTGTCTCAGCGTGCGGTGGCGGCGATCATTGAGCTGTGCCGGGCCAGCTCCTGACGGGCCACCGTGCGCATGTGCACCTCGTCGGGGCCGTCGGCCAGGCGCAGGCAGCGGGCCCAGCTGTAGAAGTACGCGAGCGGGAAGTCGTCGCTCATTCCGCCACCGCCGTGGATCTGGATCGCCCGGTCGGTGATCGCGCAGACCATCCGCGGCACGATGACCTTGATCGCCGCGATCTCGGCGGCCGCACCCGAGGCGTCAGCCCGGTCGATCAGCCAGGCGGTCTTCAACACCAGCAGCCGCGCCTGTTCCACCTCGATCCGGGACTGCGCGATCTGCTCCTGCACCACGCCCTGGTCGGCCAGCGGCCGGCCGAACGCGATCCGGCTCCGGGCCCGGCGCACCATCAGGTCGATGGCCCGCTCGGCCATCCCGATCAGCCGCATGCAGTGGTGGATCCGGCCCGGGCCCAGTCGCGCCTGGGCGATCGCGAACCCGCCACCCTGCTCGCCGAGCAAGTTCTCCACCGGCACCCGGACGTCGTGGAACTCGATCTCAGAATGCCCGTGCTGGTCCTGGTAGCCGAACACCGGCAGGTGCCGCTTGATCTCCACGCCAGGGGTGTCGCGGGGCACCAGCACCATGGACTGCTGGCGGTACGCGGGCGCGTCCAGGTCGGTCTTGCCCATCACGATGAAGACCTTGCAGCGCTGGTCGGCCGTGCCGGAGATCCACCATTTCCGGCCCGAGATGACGTACTCGGCGTCACGTCCGGCGCCCGAGCGCCGCATCGTGGTCTGCACGTTGGTGGCGTCGGAGGATGCGACGTCCGGCTCGGTCATCGCGAACGCCGAGCGGATCTCCCCGGCCAGCAGCGGCTCCAGCCACAGCTGTTTCTGCTCCGGGGTGGCGAACAGGTGCAGCGTCTCCATGTTGCCGGTGTCCGGCGCCTGACAGTTGATCGCCTCGGGGGCGATCACCGGTGACCACCCGGACACCTCGGCAACCGGTGCGTACTCCAGGGTGGACAGCCCCGAGACGCTGGGCAGGAACAGGTTCCACAGCCCGCGCGAGCGCGCCTGCGCCTTGAGCTCCTCGATGACCGGCGGCAGGTCCCACTCGGCCGCCGTACCGCGACGCTCGGCGCGCCAGGCCTCGTAGCCGGGCTCAGCCGGCAGGACCGCTTCGTCGAGGAAGGCGCGCATGCGTTTCGTGTAGTCAGCGGCGACGGCACTCGGTTCGAAGTCCACGACCTGCACCCAACCACACCCGCATCGGCCGCTGGTCAAACACGCAACTGCGAACATAGTATCCGCGCCGTGCCGCAGTTCAGGATCTCCGATGCAGCCCGACTCCTCGGTGTCAGCGACGACACCGTCCGGCGCTGGGTGGACGCGGGGACCCTCCCGGCACAGCCCGACGCCTCGAACCGCAAGGTGATCGACGGGGCCGCGCTGGCCGCGTTCGCCCGCGAGCACGCCAACTCCACCCCCGATCCCTCCGACGTGCAGAGCTCCGCTCGCAACCGGCTGGTCGGGCTGGTCACCTCGGTCACCACGGACAAGGTGATGGCGCAGGTGGAGATGCAGTGCGGGCCCCACCGGGTCGTCTCCCTGATGAGCAGCGAAGCCGTCCGGGAGCTGGGCCTCCAGCCCGGCTCGCTGGCCGTCGCAGTGATCAAGTCCACGTCCGTTGTGGTGGAAACCCCCGGAGGAACGTCATGAAGAAGATCGCGGCTCTGGCCGCTGGTGCGGCCTTGGTGCTGGCCGGCTGTGGCGGCGGCTCGGAGCCGGCCGCACCGTCGGCTCCGCCGCGTACGCTGACCGTGTCGGCTGCGGCCTCCCTCACCGATGTGTTCGGCGAGCTGGAGAAGCGGTTCGAAACCGACAACCCCGGCGTCGATGTGGTCTTGAACCTCGGCGCGTCGTCGACCCTGGCAGAACAGATCGTCAACGGTGCACCGGCCGACGTGTTCGCCGCGGCCAGCCCCGCGACGATGAAGACCGTGGCGGACGCCGGTCAGGCAACCGGGGAGCAGCCGATCTTCACCACGAACAGGCTGCAGATCGTGGTGGCCACCGGTAACCCGAAGGGCATCACCGGGTTCGCCGATCTCAACAAGCCCGGGATCATCACGGTCGTGTGCGCGGCACAGGTGCCCTGCGGAGCGGCGACCGAGAAGATCGAGAAGGCCACCGGGATCACGCTGACACCTGCCAGCGAGGAGCCCGACGTCAAGTCCGTGCTCAGCAAGGTAACCTCGGGCAACGCCGACGCCGGTGTGGTCTATGTCACCGACGTGAAGGAGGCCGATGCCATGATCGACGGGGTGACCTTCCCGGAGGCGGACCAGGCGATCAACGACTACCCGATCGCCGTGCTGAAGAACTCTGCCCAGGTCGAGCTGGCCATGTCGTTCGTCGAGCTCGTGCGCGGACCGGATGGCCAGAAGGCGCTGGAGGCGGCTGGCTTCGGGACGTCGTGACGGCTGGGGCACCGCCGAAGCGGCCGAGGACGGGAAAGCGGCAGAGCGTCGAGCGGGGTCCCGACCGGCACGTGGTCCCGGTCGGGCTTCCGGCCATTCTGTGGGTGCCCGCTGTTGTCGGGTTCGTACTGATCGCGCTGCCGGTCGTGGGCCTGATCGTCCGGGCGGACCTGGTGCGCTTCCCCGAGTTGATGACCAGTCCGGAGGCGCTGTCCGCGCTGGACCTGTCGCTGCGCACCGCAGCCGTGTCGACAGCGCTCTGCCTGGTCCTTGGCGGCCCTCTTGCCGCGGTGCTGGCGCGCTCCACCGCGCGCGCGTTGCGACTGGTCCGGCCGGTGGTGCTGCTGCCGCTGGTGTTGCCACCCGTGGTGGGCGGATTGGCGTTGCTGTACACGCTGGGGCGCACCGGGTTCGCGGGCAAGCTTCTTGACCTCGGGTTCGGCATCACGATCCCGTTCACCACGGCGGCGGTCGTCCTGGCGCAGACGTTCGTGGCGATGCCGTTCCTGGTGGTGGCGCTGGAAGGGGCACTGCGCACCGTCGGCGAGCGTTACGAGTCGGTCGCGGCGACCCTCGGCGCGTCGCCGACCACGGTGTTCCGGCGGGTGACGCTGCCCCTCGTGCTGCCCGGGCTCGGTTCCGGGCTGGTGCTGGCCTTCGCCAGGGCGCTGGGCGAGTTCGGGGCGACGATCGCGTTCGCCGGCAGCCTGCAGGGCACCACCCGCACGCTTCCGCTGCTGGTCTACCAGGAGCGGGAGGTCGACGTGGACGGCGCGATCGCGTTGTCGCTCGTGCTCGTCATCGTCGCGGTGGTCGTGATCGCGGTGGCCCGGCCGCGGGCGGCGGAGGGGTTGCGTTGAGTGCGGAGGTCCGGGCGCGGAGCCGGACGGCCGGCGCGGCGTTGACCGCGGTGATGTCGTTGCGGCGCCCGGAGTTCACCTTGGATGCCGAGCTGCGAGTGGAGTCCGGGGAGGTGCTGGCGATTCTTGGTCCGAACGGGGCCGGTAAATCGACCTTGCTCGGGGTACTGGCGGGCTTGCTGCGACCCGAGTCGGGCCGCGTGGAGCTAGGTGGCCGGGTGCTGATCGACACCGAGAAGGGGGTGCAGATTCCGACTCATCAGCGCCGGGTCGGCCTGCTGGCCCAGCAGGCGTTGCTGTTCCCGCATCTGAGTGCCGCGGCCAATGTGGCGTTCGGCCCGCGATGCGCCGGCGTCGATCGATGGGAGGCTGACCGGGTCGCCCGGCGCTGGCTGAGCGAGGTGGACGTCACCGAGCTCGCCGATCGCAGGCCGTCGCAGCTGTCCGGTGGGCAGGCGCAGCGGGTGGCGTTGGCCAGGGCGCTGGCCGGGGAGCCGGACCTGTTGCTGCTCGACGAGCCGCTGTCCGCGTTGGACGTCAATTCCGGGCCGGCGATGCGGGCGCTGCTGCGCCGGGTGGTGCGCGATGCGGGCCGGACCACTATCCTGATCACCCACCATGTCCTGGACGCTCTGGTGCTGGCCGATCGGGTGCTGGTGATGACCGATGGCCTGGTCGTCGAGCAGGGCCCGACCCGTGACGTGCTGACCCGTCCGCGCAGCGCGTTCGCCGCGCGGGTGGCGGGGCTGAACCTGATCTCGGGGACGGTGTGCGCCGACGGGTTGCGCACCGCTGCCGGAGCGCTCATCTCGGGACGGCACAGTGATCCGTGCGAGGTGGATACGCCGGCGGTGGCGGTGTTCCCGCCGTCGGCGGTGGGTGTGTTCCGCGTGCGCCCGGACGGTAGTCCTCGCAATGTGGTGGAGGTGGTGCTGGCGGCGATGGAGCCGCGGGGCGACATCGTCCGGCTTCGGGTGGTCGCACCGCGGGGCGGGTTCGATTGGATCGACGGACTGGCCGCCGACGTGACCCCTGCCGCGGTCGCCGATCTCGCCATCGACCCCGGCCAGACCCTGTGGTTCGCGGTCAAGGCCACGGAGGTCGACATCCACCCGGCCGCACGCTGACCCCCGGCCCGCGGATCACCGGCCCGGCGGTGGCACAGTCCACCATCAGCGGCGCGCCCCTCCGCCTCGCAGCAGGAATCAGTCCTTCACCAGCCAGGATTCCTGCCCTGCCGCGGAGGGTGAGCACCCAGGTCCAGGTCGCCGGGGTGCAGCCAGCTGATCAGCCATGCGTAGTCGAAATCGCTGAGCCCGTCGAGGCCCGTGGTGAACTCCGGGAGCATGATCAGGCGCGCTTGTTCGTGCTCGTTGCGCAGCGACGGACACTCCGGGGAAAGATCGGGCTGATCGCTCATTCGAGTCCCTTCAGCGCAGGCGAGGAGACGAACTCGGCTAATGACCCGTAGATGCGGAGTTTATCGTCACTTCATACAGAATATGCGGATCGATCCGTGGCCGACTCGGGTGGCTGGTGCTGGTGTTCCTGGGGGTTGCGCCGGTAGCGCGGTCGCCGGTAGCCGGTAGCCGTGCCGACAACAGCTCCGGCCACGACCCGATGCACCCGTGTCACCGCCCGGGATCGTGCTCCTGACCGGAGATCTGAAGAGTTCCGGCGAGCTGACCGTGCAGCAGCAACTGGCAGCGATGCCGCAGCAGGCCGTCGAGGTCAACTTCCAGACCGGCAGGGGCCCCCGAGACGCAACCGGCGACGTCACGGAACTACGCGTGACCGCGCCCAATCCGCCGGCCATGATGAACGAACGGCACTTTCGTCCGCGCCTACTGGACGAAAGTGCCGTTCGTTGCGGTCGAACTGGCTCCCGGGTCCGTCACGCCGGGTTCAGTCGGGCCGACTCCTCGTCGGTGAACAACCGCGACCGGATCATGAACCGGACGCCCTCCGGCGCCTCGACCGAGAACCCGCTGCCCCGGCCCCGCACCACGTCGACGGTGAGGTGGGTGTGGCGCCAGTACTCGAACTGCGACTCCGACATGTAGAAACCGATCGGCTCGATGCCCTCGACGGCGAGGTCACCGAGGTGCACGTCCGAGCCGCCGATCTTGAAATCGCCGTCCGGGTAGCACATCGGTGAGCTGCCGTCGCAGCACCCACCGGACTGGTGGAACATCAGCGGGCCGTGGATGTCGGTCAGCTTGACGAGCAGATCCGCGGCCGCCGGTGTCAGCGCCACCCGTGCGGTGGTGCCGGAGTCCGGTACCTCCGGGACCGGCGCGTCCACCGTCTCGCTACTCATCAGAATCGGCCCGCATCAGAAGAAGCCCTGCGCGTTCTGCGAGTAGCTGACCAGCATGTTCTTGGTCTGCTGGTAGTGGTCGAGCATCATCTTGTGGTTCTCCCGGCCGACGCCGGACTGCTTGTAGCCGCCGAACGCCGCGTGTGCGGGGTAGGAGTGGAAGTTGTTCACCCACACCCGGCCGGCCTGGATGTCGCGCCCGGCGCGGTAGGCGGTGTTGCCGTCCCGGGACCACACCGCGGCACCGAGGCCGTACAGCGTGTCGTTGGCGATCTTGATGGCGTCGTCGTAGTCGGAGAATCGGGCGACGGAGACGACCGGGCCGAAGATCTCCTCCTGGAACACCCGCATCGCGTTGTTGCCCTCGAAGATCGTCGGCTGGACGTAGTAGCCGCCCGACAGCTCGCCGCCGAGGTCGGAGCGCTCACCACCGGTGAGGATCTTCGCGCCCTCCCGCCGGCCGATGTCGATGTAGGACAGGATCTTCTCGAGCTGGTCGTTCGACGCCTGGGCGCCGATCATGGTGTCGGTGTCGAGCGGGTTGCCCTGCTTGATCTGCTCGGTGCGCTTCACGCACTGGGACAGGAAGTCGCTGTACATGCCGCCCTGGATGAGCGCGCGCGACGGGCAGGTGCACACCTCGCCCTGGTTGAGGGCGAACATTGCGAAGCCCTCGAGCGCCTTGTCGTAGAAGGCGTCCTGCTGGCTCGCGACGTCGTCGAAGAACACGTTGGGGCTCTTGCCGCCGAGCTCCAGGGTGACCGGGATCAGGTTCTCCGACGCGTACTGCATGATCAGCCGGCCGGTGGTGGTCTCACCGGTGAAGGCGATCTTGCGGATCCGCTTGTTGGACGCGAGCGGCTTGCCGGCCTCTACGCCGAACCCGTTGACGATGTTCAGCACGCCCGGCGGCAGCAGGTCGGCGATCAGCTCGTTCAGGAGCAGGATCGACGCCGGGGTCTGCTCGGCCGGCTTGAGCACGATCGCGTTGCCCGCGGCCAGCGCGGGGGCCAGCTTCCAGATCGCCATCAGGATCGGGAAGTTCCAGGGGATGATCTGCCCGACCACGCCGAGGGGCTCGTGGAAGTGGTAGGCGACCATGTCCTTGTCGATCTCGGAGATCCCGCCCTCCTGGGCGCGAATCGCCCCCGCGAAGTAGCGCAGGTGGTCGATCGCCAGCGGGATGTCGGCGGCGAGGGTCTCCCGGCACGCCTTGCCGTTCTCCCAGGCCTCCGCGATGGCGATCATCTCGAGGTTGGCCTCGATCCGGTCGGCCATCTTGTTGAGGATGTTCGCGCGCTCGGCGGCCGAGGTCTTGCCCCACGCGGGCGCCGCGCCGTGGGCGGCGTCGAGGGCCAGCTCGATGTCCTCAGCGGTGCCGCGGGCGACCTCGGTGAAGGCCTGCCCGGTGATCGGCGTGGGGTTCTCGAAGTACTGCCCCTTCGTGGGCGCGACGTACTCGCCGCCGATGAAGTGGTCGTAGCGGGGCTGATACGAGACGACGCTTCCCGCGTCGCCCGGCTTTGCGTACACAGCCATCTGCATCCTCCAGCGGTTGGTGGGGTCTGGTCCCCGGACGCTAGAACAGCCGGGGTTGCACTGGGGTTGCACGCGCACGGCGTGCGGAGTCGACAAGATCCGCATCAGTGGATCCGGCTGAGGTTTGCCTTTCCCAAATGGACGCGGCATGCTGAGGTGTTGCCCACGCACGACAGCCACCGACAAAGCCACCACTGCCAACGTCGCCAGGGGGTGTCCGGATGACATTCGCCGCCGGAGACGGCCGGCAGCAACGATCTGCCGTCGGGATCGTCGACGGGCAGGCCGTCGTCGATCCGGTCGAGCGCGCCAGGTTGTTGGCCCGCATCCGGGACGCCATGCTCGAAGGCGAGGCGGGGGCAAGATCAGGATCGCCCCGGCCGGTGGTGTCGGAATCCTGGCGTCGCTCCCTCGCGGCCCACATCGATCCAGATCGCGCCGACCCGCCCCAGGTCTTCGGTCACGATGAGGTCCGGGAGATCCGCCGCGCGCACCCGCTCGCCGAGGCGCTACCCCTGCTGCGCCATGCCCTGGTCGACGTCGCCGACGAGGCCATGCACATGATGATCGTGACCGACGCCGACGGCCACATCCTGTGGTGCGAGGGCCAGGCCGACGTGCTGCGGCTGGCCGAGCCGGTCGGACTGACCGAGGGCACCCGGTGGGCCGAGAACGCCATCGGGACCAACGCGATGGGCACCGCGCTGGCATCCGGGAAGCCGGTGCAGATCCACTCCGCGGAGCACCTGGTCCGTACCTATCACTCCTGGACCTGCGCGGCGAGTCCGGTGCGCGATCCGGACACCGGGTGCGTCATCGGCGTGGTCGACGTGACGGGCCCGATGCGCACGTTCCACCCGGCCACGATCATGCTGGTCTCCGCGGCCGCCAAGCTGGCCGAGAGTCAGCTGCAGCTCCAGATGGTGCGTCGCGACGAGCGACTGCTCCGGTGCTACGCCCAGCACCTGTCCGGGGCCGGCCGCGCCCTGGTCACCCCCACCGGTCGGGTGCTCACCCCGGATCTCGACTCCGACCACACGTTGCCCGGCCGCGTCGACCGGCCCGCACCGGGCCTGCGGGTCCCGCTGGCCGGCGACGTCGAGGGGGTCCTGGAACCACTGGTGGACGGCTACCTGCTCACTGGCGGGCGGCCACGCACGTCGGACGTGCCGCGCCTGACACTCACCTTCCTGGGCGCGGCTCGGCCGAGGGCTCAGCTCGGTGGCCGGCAGCTCCCGCTGAGCCAGCGGCACGCCGAGATGGTCGCCCTGCTGGCGCTGCACCCGGACGGCCTGACCGCCGAACAGCTGGCCACCGAGGTCTACGGGGAGGACGGCAACCCGATCACGGCACGCGCCGAGGTGCACCGGCTTCGCGTCCAGCTCGGTGCGGCTGTCGTTCGTGCCAAGCCCTACCGCCTGCACGCCCGGGTGGACGCGGACTTCCTCGCCGTGCGGCGGGCACTGCGCGAGGGCCGGATCCGCGACGCTGCGCGTGCTCACCGGGGGCCGCTGCTGCCCCGATCGGAGTGTCCGGGGATTCGCGAGGAACGTGAGTACCTCCAGGCCACGCTGCGGCACGCCGTTCTGGGCCGGGGGGACATTGAGGCGCAATGGACGCTGGCGGAGAGCCCGCAGGGTCTCGACGACGCGGAGCTCACCGAGCGGCTACTCCGGGCGCTTCCCGACGGTGATCCGCGGGGGGCGATTCTCGTCGCGCGGCATGAACGACTCCACCGTGAGTGACATCTGATCACTCTATGGTCACTGTCGTCACTCCAGCTCGATCGTGTCCCTGTTCTCGGCAGGGAGGAGTCCATAACGTCGCTTCACGTGACTCCTCTGCTCGGGCGCGCCGGTCCTCTCGTGTTCGCCCTCCAGGTCCTCGTGGCCCTGGTCGTGCCCGGCAGTGCCGCAGCCCGGGACCAGACTCTCGGTAGCAACGATCTTCCGACGGCCTACGTAGTGCTCGCCGGCAGTCCTGCGGTGGCCGCCGCCGCTGCGCGGGCCGTCGACATCGAGCCGACCGCGACCTTCCAGGACGCGATAGCCGGATTCGCCGCCCGACTGACCCCGGCGCAGCTCGACGACGTGCTCCGGTACCCGGGGGTGCTCGGTGTCGAAGAGGACCGGCGGGTCGCTCGGCTCCCGCCGCACACCCTGCGGCTGGCCGTCCCGCTCATCAAGGGTGCCCCTGCAGATCAGCGGAACTGGGGGCTCGACCGGATCGACCAGCGCACCCTCCCGCTGTCGGGGAGCTACACCGTTACGGCCACCGGCACCGGCGTCACCATCTATGTCCTGGATACCGGGGTGGACACCGAGCATCCGGAATTCGGTGGGCGTGCGACCGAGGTCCTCAACACCATCGACAGCATCAATGGCGACTGTGACGGTCACGGAACCGTCGTGGCGGGAATCGCGGCATCGACCGACTACGGCGTGGCGAAAGACGCGGTGGTGCAGTCGGTGAAGGTCCTCGACTGTACCGGCGCGGGGACGCTGTCCTCGCTGATCAGCGGTATCGACTGGGTGGCTCGCAACACGAACGGTCCGGCGGTGGCGATCATGTCCTGGAGCTACGGTGCATCTGACGCGTTGATGGTGGCGCTGTCGACGCTGACCGAGGCGGGGATCTTCGTGGTGGCCTCGGCCGGCAACACCGGCGGCGACGACTGCTCCGCCGCCCCCCGTGCGTTCGACGACGTGTTGGTAGTGGCCAACTCGACACTGGACGACCGGCGTGCAACCAACTCGAGCACCGGCCCGTGTGTCGACCTCTACGCCCCGGGAACGGCGATCTTCTCGACGGTTCCCGGCGGTGGCAGCCTGCCCTACTCCGGCACCTCGATGGCTGCTCCGCACGCCGCCGGGGTGGCAGCGCTCTACCTGGAGACCTTCGGCGACATGCCCAGCAGCGCCGTGCAGCAGTGGATCGTCGACAACGCGACACCGGAAGTCATCGAGGGTGGCGAGGTCGGCGGCACTCCGAACCTGCTGCTGAACACCGGCGGACTCTGACCGGCCGAGGACTGGGCCGCGGCCGAGCGGACGGTCGCGGTGGTGCCGCGGATCAACGCCGCCGCCGCCGCGCCAAGTCGGAGGCGCCGGACGATCCCGACCAGCGCCGGGCTGGTCCGGCTCTACGCCGCTCCCTCTCGGGACGGTGATGTTCTGGGTGCACCGCAGCGACTCGACGTCGGTGACGAACCCTACAGCTGTCGCTGGTTTCGCACCTGAGGCCGGCCAACGTGCTCGCAGTCCGCCAGCCGGAACCCGGGGTCCACCAGCCGGCAACGGTAGCCCGCGACGGACAACGCGGCCAGCGTCATCCGCTCCGTCAGAACGGCGGTTCATCGTCGCGAAGAACCGGGCCTGATCATGGGCCAACTGGCGGGCGGATGCGCGAAGAAGCTCCACCGCGTCACCGGCCACGGCCTGGTCGAGATCGATCCTGGCCAGCACAGCAGCGAGCTCGGGCCCCGGCGGCATCACCGCCAACCCGACCGGAACCCCGCACTCCCGCATGAGTCGAACATGCATTCGAGTAACGACACTTTCCGGCGCCCGCCGCCGAACTCATCCCGCAGATCGGCACTGCCGAGCTGCTGGCCAGGAACCTTCCAACGCCCCGGTCGAGGTCAAGGTTCTCGAGTTGATGGCCCGCGCCAAGCAGTCAAGGAGATCCAGGTCGTCAACGGGCTCGTCGCCGGCAGCATCACCGAGACGCTGCACGGCGAGCGCGTGGGCACGATCATCCACACCGGCTGAGAACCGTGGCAGCTGAGCATCGCAGTGCAGCTCCAGATCCTGAGGGAGCGCAGAGGTCATGCATTGCCCTCTGTCGACGACCCAGGTCTCGAAGTCAGTGACGCTGATCCTTGCCGCGAGCTTCGCTGGCGTCGACCATGTCGGCGAGCCGGTACTCGTCGCCGCGGGTCAGAGCGGCACCGCCTCAGCCAGAATGTGGGCATCGCGTTCGAAAAGACCACCCTCGGCCCGCCTCGAAATTCACGAGGAGGTCCACGTCACTCGCAGCGGTCACTTCGCCGCGGGCAACGGAGCCGAACACACGCACGCCGAGCGCGCCCCGACGCGCTGCGATGTCCAGGATCGCCCAACGCGACTGCCGCAGGGCCTGAAGGTCCACCGCCATGGTTGCATTGTGATCCATCAGGCGAGTGTGGGCCAACCAGCGACAATGCACAGCATCATCCACGGCGATCAGCGATTCAACTGAACAGTGTCCGGATTCCCGGCACTCGCACGATCGGGTACCGGGCCGACCCACTGACGGCCACGACGGCCGGTCAGTGCTGTCGACGTGTCGACGAACGACAGCGGGGTAGCCGAGAAGTCGGGCCGGACGGTCCAGCAGGTTCCCACCCGAAGGTGGGGCGCTGAACCTCAGGCTGCTGCGGCGTTCCTCCGAAGAACAGGAGGTGCAGCCGTCCGGATCGATCGTCGGACAACGTCGGGCCTCCTCCGAAGGTCAGCCCGTCAGCTGCGGGTGCTGTAGGCGTGCGCTCCGGCTCCGGCGAGCTTGCCACCGTCGACGATGAGGTAATCGTCGCGCAACGGCGTGCCGGCGAAGTACGACTCAAGGATCTCGCGGGTGCCGGCGGCGTAGCGGGTCTGTGCCGAGAGCGACGACCCGGAGATGTGCGGGGTCATGCCGTGGTGCGGCATGACCCGCCACGGGTGGTCGGGCGGCGCGGGCTGCGGGTACCAGACGTCGCCGGCATACCCGGCGAGCTGCCCGCTCTCCAGCGCGCGCACGACCGAGTCGCGGTCGACGATCAGGCCGCGGGCGGTGTTGATCAGGTAGGTACCCCGGCGCATCGTCGCGAGCAGGGCGTCGTCGAACAGGCCCTGGGTCTGCGGGTGCAGTGGCGCGTTGATCGTGACGACATCGCAGTGCGGCACCATCTCCTGGGTCGTCGCGTGGAAGGTCAGGCCGAGCTCCTCCTCCACGGAGGTGGGGAGCCGGTGCCGGTCGGTGTAGTGCAGCCGCACGTCGAACGGTGCCAGCCGCCGCAGCACGGCCAGCCCGATCCGTCCGGCCGCGACCGTGCCGACGTCCATGCCCTCCAGGTCGTAGGAGCGGGCGACGCAATCGGCGATGTTCCAGCCCCCGTCGCGCACCCACTGGTTGGCCGGCAGGTAGTTGCGCACCAGCGAGAGGATCATCATCACGACATGCTCGGCGACGCTGATGCTGTTGCAGTAGGTCACCTCGGCGACCGTCACGCCGTGCGCGATGGCGGCGTCGAGGTCGACGTGGTCGGAGCCGATGCCCGCGGTGAGCGCCAGCTTCAGGTTCGGCGCCTTCGCGATCCGTTCCGCGGTCAGGTACGCGGGCCAGAACGGCTGCGAGATGACGATCTCGGCGTCGGCGAGGTGCCGGTCGAGCTCCGAGTCCGCCCCCTCCTTGTCCGAGGTCACGACCAGCTCGTGGCCCAGCCCCTCCAGGAACCCCCGCAGTCCCAGCTCGCCGGACACGCTGCCGAGCAGCTCACCGGGGCTGAAGTCCACCGCCGACGGCGTCGGGAGCAGCTGGCCGTTCGGGTAGCGCTCCAGGGTAGGGAGCCCGTCCCGGGCGTACGCGGGTGGGAAGCCGTCCACCGGGTCGTCGTACAGAACGCACAGCACCTTGGCCATCGCTGCCTCCTCGTGAATCGGGTGTACTCCCGCCGACAGTGGTAGAAGCTACGCCGCGGCGGGCGTGCTCGGTCAGCCCGGCGTGAGCACCTCGAACCCCGTGTACGGCACCAGCGCGTCGGGGATGCGCACCGACCCGTCGGCTTGCTGGCCCTGCTCCAGGATCGCCACCAGCGTGCGACCGATGGGTAGTCCGGAGCCGTTGAGCGTGGCGGGGAAGCCCCGCTTTCCGTCCTTGGTCTTGGTCCGGATGCCGGCCCGGCGGGCCTGGAACGTGCCGCAGTCCGACACCGAGGAGATCTCGCGGTAGCGGCCCTGGCTGGGCAGCCACACCTCGATGTCGTAGGTGAGTTCCGCGGCGAACCCGATGTCGCCTGCGGCGAGCTTGACCACACGGTAGGCCAGCCCGAGCTCGCGGAGGCAGCGCTCGGCGTGACCCCGCATGATCTCGAGCTCGGCACGTGAGCGGTCGGCGTCGACGATCCGCACGAGCTCGACCTTCGCGAACTCGTGCATCCGGATCAACCCGCGGGTGTCGCGGCCGTAGGAGCCGGCCTCCGAGCGGAAGCACGGGGTGTGTGCGGTGTAGGCGAGCGGGAGGTCCTCGACGGCGAGGGTCTCCTTCGCGTGCAGGTTGGTGAGCGGCACCTCGGCGGTCGGGATGAGGAACAGCTCCCGGTCGGCCACCTCGGTCTTGAACAGGTCCTGCTCGAACTTCGGCAGCTGCCCCGTGCCCGTCATCGTCGACCGGGTGACCAGCGCGGGCAGCGAGAACTCGGTGTAGCCGTGGCGCTCGGTGTGCAGCTCGAGGAAGAACCGCGCGAGGGCCCGTTCCAGCGCCGCGCCGCGTCCCTTGAGGACCGCGAACCGGGGACCGGACAGCTTGGTGGCCCGCCCCAGGTCCAGGATGGCGAGGCGCTCGCCGAGGTCGACGTGGTCGATCGGCGGGAAGTCCGGCATGACCGCCTCGCCCCAGCTGCTGACGTGTTCGGCGGCGTCGTCGCTGGTGCCGTCGGGGAGCTCGTCGGCCGGCAGGTTCGGGATGCCGAGCAGGACGTTCTGGAGCTCAGCCTCCAGCGAGCGGTGCTCCTCCTCGGCGGTGGCGACCACGTTCTTGAGCTCGCGGGCCTTCGCCATGAGAGCCGGCCGCTCTGGGTCGTCTCCCGCCTGCCCGGCACGCTGCACGGAGGTGGAGAGCCGCCTGGACTCCGCCCGCGCTTCGTCGCCACGCTGGATCGCGGCGTTGCGCCCGCTCAGCAGCTTCTCCAGCGATGTCACGTCCAGGTGGAAGCCGCGCCGGGCGAGCTTGCGCACGGCGTCGGTGGCGGGATCGAGGAGGACCCGGGGGTCGTGCATCGTTCGAGGGTATCCAGGTAGGCGAACGGGATTCCGGCCTCCTCCCCGTCCGGGTGCGTTGCCCAGGTCCTCACCGGCTTCGACGACATCGAGGCGTGACGTTACGACGACAGCGACCCTCGCCGCGACGGGTACCGCTGACCCGGTTCAGCGCCGGCCGCGTCGCGCTCATGCGGAGCGGATCGAACGCACTCGACACCATGAATCGTGCTCCTCAGGGGGTGACGCCAGTGGTGTGGTGACCCTACTGGGACACGGTTGTTCGCCGCTTCGAGGATCTAGACGTCGCATCAGCGCCGATGCTGACGAGCTGCGCATCGGGGGCAAGCCGACTCGGACCGCTGGCACGCCAGCGCCGAGGAGCGGAAACGCCGCGCAGCACCCACCTGTGCTCAAGAGCTGCGCTGACGGACCTGTCGGCGGACCCGAAGGCCCGCTACGCGCGCCGCCTGGTCTGCCAAACGCCGTCATCGCTGTGCCAGCGGCGGCCTACACAGTACCGAGCGGGAGAAGATCGACGCCGTGCTGGGCGCCTATGGTGACAAGTCCGCGCACTGGCTGAGCGAGCTGACACACAGCTAACAGCCCTGGCGGCGCGCCCGCGAGGGCATGAGCCAGCGCGAGCGCGGCGGCGAAGTGATCTCGACCGAGAGCATCTTCGAGTACTGCGACAGCCTCACCAGCGTCGACGCAGAAGCTCTGTGAGCAGCGGCAAGGCCAAGGGTGCACGAAAGAAGGTCCCGGTCAGCGCCGAGCGCCGGCCGCGCGTTGAGCCCGGTTCACGCCTGACCGATAGTAGAACACCGCGGCGCGAGCACCGGTTCATCCCGCCCGATCCAACTGGCAAGGTCGTCGTGCAGTTCGGCCGTTGCGATGTCGACAGCGAATGGTGTCTGACAGGGTCGCCCACCGTCACCCCGGTGATCGTGGCCATCGCGACGAACGTCACCACCCACGGGTTCATGATCGCCACCGCGGGCGCTGCGCCGGCCGTTGTGCACGGTTCGTGCTCCCCGCTGTACACCCCGAATGACCTGCTGATTCGGTTGATCTGCCGCTCGGTCTCAAGATCAACTCACAGGTGATTATGACTCGCGCCTGTCTGCGCAGCTCGCACCCCGGAAACGGGGGGTCGCGGGGATCGGCGGATCGGATGCGCGCACCCTCGGCGCTCTTGACCTTGAAACAGGGCGTTTCGTCAGGTCAATCGACGTGCACACCGCGCGTTGTGCCAGGTCAACTCCGGGTGACCTGGTCGGAGGTGGCGGGGCACCCGATCCCGTCGCAGGATGTGCCTCGCAGCACAGCGACCGCCAGAGGAGCCCCGTCGTGACCATCGCCCCTGCCGTTCCCTCCTACGCCTCCGGCACCTCCGACGTGCCCCTGCTCGGCGACACGATCGCTGACAACTTCGATCGCGTGGCGGCCGCCCAGCCCGACGCGGAGGCGATGGTGGAGGTGCGGACCGGCCGCCGGTGGACCTACGGGCAGCTGCGCGAGGAGATCGATATCGTCGCGCTCGGGCTGCTCGCCGCGGGCCTCACGAAGGGCGACCGGCTCGGCATCTGGGCCCCGAACCTGGCCGAATGGACGCTGGTTCAGTACGCCACGGCGAAGCTCGGCGGCATCCTCGTCACCATCAACCCGGCGTATCGCGCGCACGAGCTGGAGTACGTGCTCAACCAGGCCGGGATCTCGGTGCTGGTCGCGGTGACGAGCGTCAAGAACTCAGACTACCCGGCGATGATCTCCGAGGTGCGGCCGCGCTGCGCGGAGCTGCGTCAGGTGATCCTCATCGGTACGCCGGACTGGGATGCGCTGGTCGAGTCGGGCCGTGGCGGCGACCGGGCGGAGCTCGCGCAGTTGCAGTCGCAGCTCAGCCCGGACGAGCCGATCAACATCCAGTACACCTCGGGCACCACGGGCTTCCCCAAGGGCGCCACGCTGTCCCACCACAACATCGGCAACAACGGCTACCTCGTCGGGAAGCTGTGCGGCTACACCCCCGACGACCGGCTACACCCCCGACGACCGGGTGTGCATCCCGGTGCCCTTCTACCATTGCTTCGGCATGGTGATGGGCAATCTCGGCGCCACCACCCATGGCGCCACGATGGTCATCCCCGGGCCCGGGTTCGACCCGAAAGCGACCCTGCGCGCCGTCGAGCAGGAGCGGTGCACGTCGCTCTACGGGGTGCCGACGATGTTCATCGCCGAGCTCAACGATCCGGACTTCGCGTCCTATGACCTGTCGTCGCTCCGGACCGGGATCATGGCCGGCTCGCCATGCCCGGTGGAGGTGATGAAGCAGGTCGTGGACCGGATGGGGATGACCGAGGTGACGATCTGCTACGGCATGACCGAGACCTCGCCGGTGTCCACCCAGACCCGCGTCGACGACTCGCTCGAGCGGCGGGTCTCGACGGTGGGGCGGGTGCACCCGCACGTCGAGGTCAAGATCGTCGATCCGGAGACGGGGCTGACGCTGTCGCGAGGCGAGCCCGGCGAGCTGTGCACCCGCGGCTACTCGGTGATGCTCGGGTACTGGGAGCAGGCCGACCGGACCGCCGAGGCCATTGATGCCGCTCGCTGGATGCACACCGGTGACATCGGGATCATGAACTCCGACGGCTACCTCACCATCACCGGTCGGATCAAGGACATGGTCATCCGGGGCGGGGAGAACATCTACCCCCGGGAGATCGAGGAGTTTCTCCACACCCACCCGGACGTGCTGGACGCGCAGGTCGTCGGGGTGCCCGACGTGACGTACGGCGAGGAGCTGTGCGCTTGGGTGACGCTGCGGGAGGGCGCCGCGACGCTCACCTCCGAGTCGGTGCGCGCGTTCGCCTCCGGCAAGCTCGCGCACTACAAGATCCCGCGCTACGTCCTGGTCGTCACCGGGTTCCCGATGACCGTCACCGGCAAGGTGCGCAAGATCGAGATGCGCGAGCGCTCGATCGAGATGCTCGATCTGAGCGCGTCGGCAAAGATCGAAAACGCCTGAACCGGCTGCGCTCGGCTGCGCCGCGGACTAGGGTGGGCGGGCGCGTCCCGGTGTCGCTCGACGAGCCCCACTTGCCCAGTGCGACGGGTCCAGGCACCAGGGCGCGTTCGTCGTGGCTATCGAGGAACGGGTGAGCAAGGTGCCGACCGGCAGGGTCAAGTGGTACGACGCCGACAAGGGTTTCGGATTCCTCGCTCAGGACGGCGGCGAGGATGTCTACGTGCGCAAGGCCGCGCTGCCGGCCGGGACGGCGGCGCTCAAGCCCGGTCAGCGCGTCGAGTTCGGGATGGCCGAGGGGCGCCGGGGGCCGCAGGCTCTGTCCGTGCGGGTGGTGGATGCGCTGCCGTCGGTCGTCGAGGCCGCCCGGCGCCCCGCTGAAGACCTGCACAGCCTGATCGAGGACATGATCCGGCTGCTCGAGACGAAGGTGCAACCCGACCTGCGCCGTGGCCGTTACCCCGACCGGCGCGCGTCCAAGCTGGCCGCCGAGGTGGTGCGGGCGGTGGCCCGCGACCTCGACGGCTGACCCTGTCGGATCACGATGCCGGCTGTGGAGTTCAGGTGGCCGCGGTAAGAACCCAGCTGGCTCGGATGGGGAAGTCCAGCTCGCCGGTCGTCGGGTCCGGCCGTGGCGGGGGGCCGAACTGCTGCACCTGTGCGACGAGCAGGCGGTCGGTCGGCGCCGGCAGTTCGAGGACGTACTCGGCGCGCTGGCCGGGCGGGAACACCGCGGAGCGGGAGTCGATCTGCTCGCCCGCTGCGTCCCGGTAGCGGAAGACCACGTGCCAGGGGGTCTCGGCGATGTCGTCGGGCACCTCGATCCGCAGTGCCGTCCCGGCCGGGACGGGGAGTTCGACGGGTGCGGTGGCGTCGTCGTCGCAGACCGTGAGCTCGAGGTCGCAGTACTGGGCCGGATCGGCGGTGATCGAGTCCGCGCCCGCGGCGAAGACGACCCGCGGTGGGCTCCCGACGCCGCAGCCGGTCATCAGAAGCGCGCCGAGCAGGACGGGCGCGAGGCGGCGGAGCACGCCCACACCCTACGGAAGCATCTGTGCCCGCCCAGCGGACGGACGCCGGTGCTGACCAGGGTGGGGAAGTGATCGGCGCTCGGGAACCCTGCGCCGCGCCGAGTGCGGCTCACGGTTCCGGTCCGATGATCATCGCCGGCCGCAGGCGGTTGAGCCGTGCGCGGACCCTGCTTGTTAGTTCGGTCAGGCTGCCAGGGCGAGTTCGAGGTGGGCGAAGTGGCTGGTTCGGGTAAGCCCACCGCTTGGGAAGCTATGCCCAGGGGCAGACTTACTGACTGGTAGCTGGCGCTTGGGCTTCGAGCGGCATGCGGGCTATTCGGCGGTGGGTAGCAGCCAGCGGTGGCTGCTGTCCGGGTCGTCCAGCCACACCTGATGCACGCCGTCCGAGGTGACCGTGAGTCCCAACCGGTCCCACGCCGGCCGGCCCGCGCCCGTCCACTGCTCATAGGCCCATTCGACGTGCGGCCACAGCGGAGTGTCGCCGGCCTCGGTCACGGTGCCGTCGGTGAGGTGCACCCGGGCCCAGGAGCCATCGGCGCCGGAGAAGGTCGTCGCGACCGGCGCCCTGGTGGCAGGGTCGAGGATGTAGGTGAATGACGTGCCCGGTGGCACTCGAAGCTGGGCAAGGAACCATGCCACCGATGCCTTGTTCCACGGCTCGGCCGGGGCGTCGGTGTTCCTGCGCTGGCCGCCGGGGGCTGACTCGGCGCGAGTGGCGGGTACGGGTGTGGGTCCGGAGCGCATGGCCATGAACGCGGCCCACCGGCTGGTGAAACGGCCCTGCAACCGGTTACCGGCATGGCGCAGGTGCACGAGGTTCCCGGCGCTGTTCGCGAGCTTGAGGTCGACCAGGATCGTGCCGTCGGGTGCGAGTTGCTCGGCCCATCGCCACGGCACGGCCGGTACTGAGCAGGTCGCGATGATCCGGTCGAACGGCGCGTGCCGGGCGAGTCCGTGTACGCCGTCGACGGCCAGCAGCGTGGGATGGAAACCTGCTGTGGCCAGGCGCTGCCGTGCGAGGCCGACGAGGTCGTCGCCGACGTCCACGGAGAACACCCGGTCATCGCCCAGACGGTGCGCCAGCAGCGCGGCGTTGTAGCCGGTGCCGGTCCCGATCTCCAGGACCCGATGCCCGTCGTGCACATCGAGGATCTCCAGCATTCGCACCATCAGGTCAGGCTTGGTGCTGGAGGAGATCGGCAGCCGGTGGGCGCCGACGGTTTCCAGGGCGGTCACCAACGTCTCCGGCGAGTACACCCGCTCCAACGCCGTGGCGGTCTCGAACCCGCTCCAGGTCCCGGTGTCGTCCTGCTGGTAGGCGCGGGGAACGAGCAGGTGCCGAGGTACTGCCGAGACCGCTGCGTGCCACTGTGGCGATCGAAGGTCACCGCTGGCTTGCAGGGTGTCGGCGAGTCGGTGCGCGTGGGTGGTCCAGTCGGTGTCCAGCGTTGAGGTCACTGTGTCCCCTTGGCGAGAAAGGTCGGCGAACTGGGCGGTCAGTGGTGCACCGGTCTTGTCCTCGATGAATCCGAACTGTCCACCCGCGTTGATTTCCAGGAACGAGAACGTCCCATCGGGCCCAACGACAAAGTCCAGCGCACCGTAGACCAGGTCCATCGCGGTCATGAGCCGGCGGACACCGTCGCAGACCTCGGCCGGCGGTTCGATCAGCTCGTAGGACAGAGTGTCGTAATCGGACCGAAAATCAACGTAGCCTTCCGGGCTGCCCGCACGGAGGGCGGCGGCGGTGATGTTCTCGCCGATCACCACCATGCGGACTTCGTGCAACTTCGGCGCCCACCGCTGCACCAGGTGGGTGGTGGTTTCAATTCCGCGGAGATCAGCGAGGTCGGCGTCGTCGAGCAGCCGGGTGAAACTGATCTTGCGGACGCCTTCCTCCAGGATCGTGTTGGAACCGAAGAGCTTGGTGACGGTCTTGCCGCCGGCGGCGAACTCGCGCACCGTGTCGGCCTCATTCGTGATGACGGTGTCCGGCACGGTCAAGCCGCACCGGGACGCGGTCACCAGCTGGACAGGCTTGTAGGCTGCATCGGCCAGCCTGCCTGGATGGTTCGCCCACAGCACGGGCAACGAGCTCAAGACCCCACCAAGCCCGTACTTGGCCTCCAGGTTCGCGTGAGCTTTCTCCGACGCGCTGAGGGTACCGGGGAATTGGTAGGCACGTGGTGTGCGGTACCAGACCGCAGTGATCTCCTCCAGGTCGATCACCCGTCCCGGCGTTCGGATCTGGCCGGTCCAACGTCCCCTGCGCAGCTCAGCGGACACGCTGAGCTGCGCAGGGAACCAGGCAGTATTGACACGATGGACGACAGTGCCACGTTCTAGCAAGGCATTGACCACGGAATCGCAGGTCGCGTCGACGTCCTCGGCGAGGATCAGAACAGCCATCGAGGATCAGAACAGTCATCTAAGCCGGCAACGGCGAGTCGGGGCAGTAGTCATAGGTGAAGTCCTCCGACGGACCTTCGTCGCCATCGTTGCTGGTGACCTTGTTCGCGGTGGGCTCCGCCATCGTCAACGGCTTACCGACCGGGTCCAGCGCGATCTGCCGGTCATGGTCGTAGGTGAACACCGCCCGAAGCGGGTCGCCCTGCTGACGAGAGGGACGCATCCCACCCAGTCCCCACGGTCGAGCTCGAGGGGCCGACGGCGCGCTGAGATCCACCGGACCAGCGTTACGCCCGAGGGGGAACCGTGCGCTGTGGGAGGCCAGCGGGTCGGCGGCGAACTGATCGAGCACTGCCCTGGACATCGGATTGCCCTCCATCACCGTGAGGCCGGTAGCGGGTTCGACGTGCAGCACGGTCATGACGCGTTCCTCCTTGTTTCCTGCACCGTCCCGGCTGTGGGATCGGTGGTCAACAGCCGATGGGGTGGCCGGAGGGCACCACGGGAATCGGGGAGCTGCGGGAGGCCCGCGGCGCCTTCCGGCTGGGAAGCCGGACCGCTGGAGCTGCTCACATCGAGCGCGTCAACAGCGGGCCAGGCCAGGCTCTTGTGCGGGTGCAGCACCGCGCAGTTGATGCAGATCGGCCAGGAACACCAGGCGTAAGGCCCGGACGGTGTGGTCGGCGCGGCGCCCCGCAGGAATCGATGAAGTAGCGGCCGGCGGTGGCCGACAGGCTCGCCGCCGTGGTGGTGGGCACCAGGTGCAGCAACGGCCGGAAGAACCCGGCCATCGCCGCAACCTCCGCAACCTCCGCGCCGTCGGTGCTCACCGGTCACCACCGGAAGCCGGCGGCCGATCCTCGGCGGTGCGACAGCGGGCAGCCGACGCCGCTCCGCGTGCCGAGCCCACCACCACGGCACGCCCAGCACCAGCAGTGTCGCACCGATCAACGCGGGTGGCAGCACCATCTCGGGTCATGGTTGTGACCGTAGACACGCAATGACCGAGGGTGGTCGCCCGCGATGGGCGACCCACGCAGGTGCCGTGCAGCCGGTGGTGGGACGTCGTGTCCTACCCAGCGGCCAGATGGAGCCTCTACGGTGGGTGGCAAGGCGGGCGTGTGGTGGAGAGACCGCGCCCGCTACCCAGTTCTCTCCCTGAGAGCCCCCCGATGACGAAGACGAGCACCTCGACCTTGACCAAACGTCTCTACGAACTCCGTCGCCGCCGGGGATTGACGCAACGCGAGCTGGCCGATGCCGCCGGGATCTCCGTGGACGTCATCCGCAAACTGGAGCAAGGGCAGCGTTCCTCGGCGTTGCTGACGACCTTGGTGGTCATCGCCCAAGCCCTCGACACCGACCTCGGTGAGTTGATCGGCACCCCGCGCGGCCTCGTGGTGGGTGCCGAGGACTCCGAGGTCCTGCGGCTGCGCCAGGCAGTCCTGGGTATCACCCCGACCAGCGTCGAAGCGGTCAGTCAGGACGACCTCCAGAGCAGTATCGAAGCGTTGTGGCAGTGCTACTGGCACGCCCACTACGGGGACCTGGCCCGTCGGCTTCCCGCAGCATTGGCCACCGCCCGCGCCACCGCGCACGTCGCTACCGGCGCCGACGTCCGGTCGGCGCAGGCCAGCGTGGCGATCCTGCTGCAATTGACGGCATCGCTGTTGACGCAGTTGGCTCACGAGGATCTCGCCCATGTCGCCCTGCACAGCGCGCTGGCGGCGGCCGGGCAGTCCGGGGACGAGTTGCTGCACGCCGCCGGCCAGGCCACCCGGTCCTGGATCTTGAGCAGGCAAGGGTTGTGGAGCGAAGCCGAACACCTCGCCCTCACCACGGCCGCCGGGATCGAGCCCACCCTGTCCACGGCATCGGTCGATCACGTTGCCGTGTGGGGTGATCTGCTGCGCTACGGTGCGGTCGCCCTCGCGAGATCCGGTCGGCACAGCGAAACCAGCGACGTGCTCGGCCTCATGCGGGCCGCTGCCGCCCGGATGAACGGCGACGAGCCCACCCGGTATGCCTCACGGGCGTTCGGACCGACCATCGTCGCGATGCGCGGGGTGGACAACGCGATCCTTGCCGGCAAGACCCGCCACGCCCTGAACTTGGCCCAGCAGATCACCCACCCGGAGAACACCCCGCCGGGTATGCACGCCCGCTATCTCCTCAACGTCGCTGGGCACAGATGACCGACTGGCGTTCCCTCAATGCGGTCACCACGCTGCGCAAGGCCGAAGACCTGGCCCCGCAGCTGCTGCCGCACCAGACGATCGCGCACACGATCATCGCCGAACTGCTGCCGCGCCGACGCAAGCAACGCCTCCCCGGCCTGGCAGCGCTCGCCGCACGGGTCGGCGTCACCACCTGATCACCGCCTGGGCGTGCTCAGGTCGGCGGAAGCGGGAGATCGCCGTAGAGGTCGTCCAGCTCGGTGATCCGGTCGGCGAGGTAGCCGTCGATGTCGCCCAGCACCCGGCGCGTGCTCAGCAGGCCCTCGAGCGGAGGGCGATCGGCGGGGTGAACTCTCCGTCCTGTGCGCCGAGCCGGAACGCGGTCCACTCGACATCGGTGAAGATCAGCGTGGTACCGGTCGTCAGCCCCCGCACGGTCCATGCGTTCGGTCGCGGAGCGACGGTAACGGCTCCGTCGGCGTCGGTGAAGTCACCGGTGATGAGCTCGGTGAGCCAGCTTGCCCACTGGTCGGCGGTGAACTGGATCACTGGGCTGTCGGTGAGCTTGCTGTCGGACAACTCGACGATGCCGCTGTCGGTGAAGGCGACCTCGAGGCATCCGTTGCCTTGGTCGGAGTAGGTCGACTTCCGCCGCCCGGCGCGATGAGCGACTGTGGGCATCGGCGTCCTCCGGCGGGTCAGGGGATCGCGGTGAGACATGACTGGGTCACCTCCACACTGCGTGCGGATGACAGTGCGACCGCGCGTAGCCGGTCGATGATGCGAGTGTACCCGCGACCTGATCTTGATCCTGGACGTAGACCGCGCCGTTGACCAGTTCCACGTAGGCGATCGACTGCGCCGAGGTGAAGTCCAGCGCGGTGAACGGACCGACCAACGCGTCGTGCGCACCGACCGCCGTGGGCAGCACGAGCAGCTCCATGTTGTCCCGCTCCGCGATCGTGACCAGGTGCTCGAGCTGTGCCCGCATGACGCTCGGCCCGCCGATGGGGCGGTGGAGTACGACTTCTTCCAGGATCGCGGTCAGGCTGATCGGTTCCTCCTCGTCGAACAGTCGGCTCTGGCGCTCCATGCGCAGGCTGACCATGCGCTCGTTGTGGTCAGGTCGCACCCGGACGTTGCCCGCGGTCACCCCGAGCGCGTATCCACCTGTCTGCAGCAGGGCCGGCAGCACCAGCGGTGAGTACCAGAACGCTCGCGTGGCGAGGCCTTCCAGCCCGCCGAAGGTGCTCAACCAGTCCGGCACGACGTCGGTCCAGGGCGCCCACCACGTCTGTTCCCCGGCACTGCCGGCGAGTGACGCCAGGCAATCGACGTCGGCCTGGTCGGCGCCGTAGAAGCGCATGAGCGCGGTCACGTCGGCAGGCTGCTGCTGGTTGCGGCCCGACTCCATGTGACTGATCTTCCCGGGCGAGCATCCGATCTCTTTGGCGGCGGCGGTGATCTTCTTGCCTGCCCGCTCGCGATACCTGATGAGGATTCGTCTGGATCCCGCGCCGCAACGAACGGCACTTTCGTCCGCTAGGTGTGGACGAAAGTGCCGTTCGTT
>JBOHEO010000037.1:0-33301 GCA_050701055.1 Pseudonocardia sp.
AGCCGCCGAGCCAGCCGACCGGACCCTCCACGGCCGGGGCAACGGCCGGGGCTGTCCCGAGGAGGGTGCCGGCAAGCGCGGGCAGCACCCGGCCGGCCGGCAGATCCCCCGCCGACGGACGCACCGGGCCATCGGGATCGCGCACGAGCGGGCCGAGCACCCCGGCCCGCGGGTGCCGGGCGGCGGCGGCGAGCAGCTCGTCGAGGCTGCCCTCGCCGTACTCGACGTCCGGGTCGGCGATCGCGATCCACCCGACGTCGGGGCCGAGCTCAGCGACGCCGCGGTTGGCCCCGGCGGCGCGGCCGATGTCCTCGCGCAGGTGCAGCAACGCAACCCCGTCGCGCTGCGCGGCCCGCTCGGGGGCGCCGTCCGTGGAGCCCAGGTCGGCCAGTACGACGCGCACGGGCCAGGTCGTGGCTGCCTGCACGGAATCCAGGAACCGGTCGAGCGCCGCACCCGGAGAGCGCGTCACCGTGACCACGGCGAGCCCCGGCCGGCGCTCACCACGCGCAGGATCAGCGGAGCGCGCCACGGCACCCACCCGATCCGGCTCCACGGCCGACCACCCTAACCGTGGTCCACGCCGCTCGGCCGCCGGCCGGGCCTAACGCGTCCACGCTGCTCAGTCATCGGTCAGGTCCTCGTCGTCGAGCTCGGCGAGGGCATCGACTGCGGCCTGGTCACCGGTGTCGAGGGCGAGCTGCAGGTAGCCGCGCGCCTCGTCCGGTCGACCGTCGTCGAGCAGGAATCGGCCCAGCGTGTACGCCCAGCCCGGCTCCTCGTGCCGGCCGGCCTCCCGGAACTCACGTTCCGCGGCCTCGCCATCGGCGCGGGCCACCAGCAGGAACACCCCGTATGCGGTGTGCGCGCGCAGGGCGCCCAGCTCACCCGCCCGCCGGTAGAGGTCCTCGGCCTCGTCGTCGCGGCGCTGGGCCGCGCGGACATCGGCCAGTGCGACCAGCGTGTCCGGTCGCGCGTCGTCGCAGTACCGCTGCGCCATCTCGTTCGCGGTGCGCACGTCGCCGGCCTCGTACAGCATGGTGATCAGGTTCGCCGCGGCCTGCGGGTCCTCCGCGTCGGCCGCCCGGACCAGCAGTGCCACCGCCTCCTCGAACCTGCCCTGGCCCCGGAGCAGGATCGCCAGGTCGTTGGACGCCGCAACCTCGCCGGAACCGACCGCGAGCCGCAGCGCGTCCTCGGCTCGTTCCGCGTCACCGATCTGGGCCAGCGCAACCCCCAGCCACCCGGCGAAGCGGGTGTGCCCCTGCGCGACGAGCGGTTCGAGCCAATCCGCGGCCGCGTGCCAGCTGCCGCTGTCGAGGTAGGCGCGCACCAGCAGGTCGGCCGCGGACGGCTCTCGCGCCGCGACACCCCGGCGCAGCACCTCCACGGCTTCCAGTGGCCGGCCCGCCTCGAGCAACGCGGTGCCTGCCGTGGATAGCGGTTCGGATATGCTCATCGGTTCCCCCACTCGATCGAGTGAGAAAATCGTTCCACTTCAGCGGCGCGTTGTCACCCGAATAGGGCGTTGCGCCCCTCGCCGTACCGTGCGACCACCCGGCGGTAGGCCAGGCGCCGCACGCGTTCGGGAACCAGCCGGTAACCGCCTCGCACCAGGACGTTGCGCGCGAACTGGGCACCCGTGGTGAATCCCAGCTGCCGGAACCGGCGTTGGACGGCCAGCTCGGCCCGCAGCTGTCCCCACCCGCCGCGGCGGGCGTAGGCGCCGGCCCCCACCCGGTAGTAGACCAGCGGCTCGGCGACGTTCGCGACCCGCGCCCCAGCCATGATCATTTTTGCCCAGAGGAGGTAGTCCTCCATCAGCGCGAAGTCGGTGTAGCCACCGACCGCGCGCACGAGCTCGCGACGGTAGACCACCGTGGGGTGGTTGAAGGGGTCGGCGAAGCGAGCGCGGGCGCGGATGTGGTCGGGGTCGACGGGTGGGGTGCGCCGACCCACGACGTCGCCGGAATGCGCGCCGATCTCCAGCAAGCCCGAGCCCAGGAGGTCGATCCCCGACTCCATGATCGGCATCTGGACGGCGAAGCGGTGCGGGAGGCTGATGTCGTCGGCGTCCATCCGGGCCACGACGTCGTGGCGGCAGGCCTCGAGACCGGCGTCCAGGGCAGGGCCGAGCCCGACGTTGCGGGGGATCGCGACCACCTCGACCGGCACCGGGCTGCCGGCCGCCAACGCGTCGATGCACGCGCCGAGCCGGGCATCGACCGGCCCGTCCCGCACGATCACGACCTGATCCGGCCGGTGGGTCTGGGCGTCCACGGTGGACCTGAATGCCTCGGTGAGGAATCCCGGCCGGTCACCGGCCCACACCGGCAGCAGCAGCGACAGTTTCTCCGACACCGGCCAACCCCCTCTGACGACGACGCCGACCCGACACGCGCCCCACCATCCCGGATCCGAGGCGCTCGATGCTGCACCCTATGGGGGCCGGGCGGGCTGCCGGCGTCGAGTCGCCTGTGCATGGTGGACGGGAGGTAGGGACCGTGGGCGAACCGCGACGGTCGTATCCGCGCTCGTCGTGGCCGTCAGCCCGGATGCCGGCCACCGGTCGTTCCCGTGTGCGCCGGGACCTCGTCCGGCGGTTGCGGATCGCGCTCGTCGTGGCCTCCGCGCTGGTGGTGGGTCTCACCGGCGCAGCCTGGGCCGGGTACCGGGAGGTGACCGCCGGCATCACGACCACCGATGTCATCACCGGTGGCCGCAACAGCGGGCCGCAGAACATCCTGCTGGTCGGGATCGACAGCCGGACTGACGCCCAGGGCAATCCCCTGCCCCGCGAGATCCAGCGCGCGCTGCGCAGCGGCCCCGACACCGGCGTCCTCAACGCGGACACGATCATGCTGCTGCACGTTCCGGAGGACGGCGGCGCGGCCGTGGCCATCTCGATCCCGCGCGACTCGTACGTCGACATCCCCGGCTACCGCAGCGACAAGATCAATGCCGCGTACCCGGCGACCAAGGCACAGGCAGCCGAGGAGCTGGTCGCCGACGGGGAGCTCGACCCCGGCCGGGTCGAGGCCCAGTCGGCCCGAGCGGGCCGTAGCGCCCTGATCCGGACCGTCGAGAGCCTGACCGGTGTCGAGGTCGACCACTACGCCGAGATCAACCTGCTCGGCTTCTACAACCTGACCCGGGCGATCGGTGGCGTCGAGGTCTGCCTGAATGCGGCCGTCAACGAGGAGCTCTCCGGGGCACGGTTCCGGGCGGGGCCACAGCTGATCTCCGGTGGGGACGCGCTGGCCTTCGTTCGCCAGCGCCACGAGCTACCCGAAGGTGACCTGTCCCGGATCCGCCGCCAGCAGGTGTTCCTCGCCGCGGTGGCCGACCGGATCACCTCGGCCGGCACGTTGACCGACCCCGAGGCGCTCAGCGCGCTCGTCGGCGTCGCCGAGCAGTCCCTCGTCATCGACGACGACTGGGACCTGCTCGGGTTCGCCCAGCAGGCCGCCGACATCGCCGCCGGAAACCTCACGTTCCGCACCATCCCGACGCGGGGAACGGAGAGCAACGCGCGCGGCGACGTCGTCCTGGTCGACCGATCCGAGGTCCGCGACTTCGTGGAGCTGCGGATCGAGGAGGCGCAGGCCGACTCCGAACAGGAGGCGGAACCGGCGCCCGCGCCATCACCACCCCCGGCGGAGCCGTCGCGCTACGAGCTGCGGGTGCGCAACGCCACCGGGATCACCGGCCTGGCGAGCCGCGTGGCCGACCGGCTGCGGGAGCGGGGTTTCGGCCCGATCACCGTGGACAACACCACGTCCAACCCGACGTCGGCGGTGCTCCATGCCGATTCCGACGCCGACGGCGCGCGAGCGGTGGCGGCGCAACTCGGTGGCATGCCGGTGCAGGCAGACGCCCGGATGGCCCCCGGGATCATCCAGGTCGTGCTGGGCGCCGACTTCGGGCCGTCGATCCCCGCACCGGCGCCTGTTGCCGGCGCGCCCGCTCCGGACGCCGGTCCGGGCGCCGCCGCGGGCGTACCGTGCATCGACTGACCGGTGCGCCGATCCCGACATCCGAAGGACCCTCGTGACCCTGACCGCCGCCCTGCTCGAGCCGGCCCTCATCGGACCCGCCGCCGCCCGGCCACTGATCACGTTCTACGACGACGCCACCGGCGAGCGCATCGAACTCTCCGCAGTCACCACGGCGAACTGGGTCGCGAAGGCCGCCAACCTGCTGCGCGACGAGTGCGACGTCGAGCCCGGCACGCCGGTCGCGGTGCTGCTGCCCGCGCACTGGCAGACCGCCGCCGTGCTGCTGGCAGCGTGGTGGTGCGGCGCCGAGGTGGTCACCGAGCCGGCGGCGGCCGACTGGGTGCTGTGCGACGCCGGGCGCGTCGACCTCGCGCTCGCGGCGAAACCCGCCGCCAGTGTGGTGGCGCTGTCCCTGGACGCCTTCGGCGCGGGCATCACCGGGCTGCCCGACGGGGTGCTCGATTTCGCGACGGAGGTCCGGTTGCAGGGTGACGACTTCGTCCCGTGGGTCCCGGTACCGGACTCCGCCCCCGCGCTGGCCGGCGCGACGGTGGCCGAGGTGCTGGCCGCGGCACGGTCGAGAGCGGGCGCGCTCGGCCTGGGCCACGACGACCGCGTGCTGTCCACGCTCGACTGGAACACGGCCGACGGCCTCGCCGATGGGCTGCTGGCGGTGCTGGCCGCCGGGGCGTCGCTGGTGCAGTGCCGCAACGCCGACCCGGCCAAGCTGGATCACCGGGCGGCGACCGAGCGGGTCACCGCACGGCTGGGGTGAGGACGGGGTGGGGCGCGCTACCCGGAGGAGACGTTCCGGGCCTTGGTGAAATCATGTCGGCGGTCCCGTGTGCCCGCCCGCCCGGGCGTCGACGCGCTCACCGAGGTAGCGCAGCACCACCGCGGCGGCGGCGACCACGGGGACCGACAGGAACGCACCGGCTATGCCGTAGAGGCTGCTGCCCGCGGTGACGGCGAGCAGGACGACGGCTGCGTGCAGCCGCAGGCTGCGCGACTGCAGGATCGGCTGCAGGACGTTGCCCTCGATCTGCTGCACCACGACGACGATGCCCAGCACGATCAGCGCGGCGATGAACCCGTTGCTGACCAGCGCGACGAGCACGGCGAGCGCACCCGCGACGAGGGCGCCGACGATCGGGACGAAGCCGCCGAGGAACGTCAGCACCGCGAGCGTCAGCGCCAACGGGACCCCGACGATCACCAGACCGATCCCGATCAGGACCGCGTCGATGAGCGCCACGGCCGCCTGGGTCCGGATGAACCCGCCCAGCGTCACCCAGATCCGGCCGAGCACCTCGCTGATGTGCCCGCCGGCCCGCTCGCCGACCGCGCCGCGCAACCACGGCAGGAACCGGGGCCCGTCCTTGACGAACAGGAACGCCAGCACCAGCGCCAGCAGTCCGGTGACCAGCCCGGATGCCAGCGCTCCCACGCCGGTGAGCAGGCCGGATGCGATCGAGGACACGCTCTGCTGCAACCGCATCGTCGCGGCCTCCAGCGCCGCGTCGAGCTGGCTCTGGGCCAGATCGAGCGGTGGCCCCGCCAGCCACTGCCGGATCTGCTCGATTCCACCGCCCGCGCTGGCTGCGATGTCCGCGACCCCGCCGGTGATCGACCTGGCGAGCAGCGCGACGACGACCACCAGCCCCAGCAGGCCCCCACCGACCACGGCGGCCGCGGCGAGGGCGGGTGGCCATCCGTGGCGGCGCAGCCAGGCGGCGGGCGGCCACAGCACGGTGGCCAGCAGCAGGGCCAGCAGGACGGGCAGGACGATCACCCACAGCCGGGCGACCAGTATCCCCAGCACGATGACGCCGAGCGCGATCAGCACCACGCGCAGGCTCCACCGCGCCATCCAGCTCAGGCCGTGGGCGATTGTCGCGGTGCGGTCCTCCCGCCCCGGTTCGGTTCCCTCAGTGTGCACGACGTCTCCTCGCTGGCGATCATCGGTCGGGCACCACCTTCGCAGATCCCGACGGCGGCGGCGGTGCATCGACCCTCCGGCGAGCCGCGGGCGCCTACGATCGCCGCCATGACCTCACCCACCGGGCCCGTGGCCGGCATCGTGCTCGCCGGCGGGCGGTCGTCGCGGATGGGCGAGTCAAAGGCCGCGCTGGAGTGGCACGGCTCCACGCTGCTGCGGCGCACGGCAGGTCTGCTCGCGCGGGCCAGGGACAACCCCGCCGACCCCGGACCCATCGTCGTCGTCGCTGCGCCCGGCCAGGAGCTACCCGACCTGCCACCCGGTGTCGAGGTGGTCACCGATCCGGTGGAGGGCCGCGGCCCGATGCAGGGCATCGCCACGGGGTTGGCCGCGGTCGCGGAGCGAGCGCCCGTCGCGTTCGTCTGTTCCACCGACCTGCCCTTCCTGCACACCACGTTCGTCCGCCGGGTGCTCCGCGAGCTGACACCGGACCTCGATGTCGTGCTGCCGGTGGCGCGCGGCTTCCCCCAACCCCTGGCCGCGGCCTACCGCACAACACTCGCCCCGCGGGTGGTCGAGCTGATCGCGCAGGGGCGGATGCGCCCGGCAATGCTGTTCGACCAGGTCCGGGTGCACCGCATGGATGGCGGCGCACTGCTCGCCGACGCCGCGCTGGCCGCGGCGGACCCGGCTCTGGACTCGCTGCTCAACGTCAACGAGCCCGACGACTACGCCGAAGCACGGCGGCGGCCGGGCCCGGAGATCGTCGTGCAGCGCTACGGCGCGCTGGCGTCGAACGGGCACCGCGGGCCGGGCCGGGTGCGGGCCGCCACCCTCGGGGGCGCCGCGGCGGCCGTCGACCTCAGGCTGGATCGGCACGTCGTCGCCGCGCTGAACGGCGACCAGATCACCCGCGACCCGGATTTGCCGCTGGTCACGGGCGACACCGTGGCGTTCCTGTCGGCGGACGCGGATGGCTGATCGGAGCCGCGCCGGCCTACAGTCACGGGTATGACGGCAGGCGGTTACTTCGGACGCGCGCTCGTCGTCGACGTCTCCGGCAGCGGCGCCACCAGCACGACACTGGAGCTCGACGAGCGGGTCCTGCGGGCTTACCTCGGCGGCGTCGGGCTCGGCACCTGGCTGCTCCACCGGCTCGCCCCGCCGCGGGTCGACCCGCTGGCCCCCGAGGCCCCGCTCGCGTTCGTGTTCTCCCCGCTGGTCGGTACCCCCCTCACCACCAGTGCGAAGTTCGCCGTGGTCGCGAAGTCCCCGTTGACCGGGATGATCACCGACGCGCTGGCGTCGAGCCAGTTCGCGATCTCGGGCAAGCTCACCGGGCACGACGCGATCGTGGTGCGGGGCCGGGCGGACGAGCTGTCGGTGCTGCTGGTCGACCCGTCCGGCGTGCGCCTGGAACCGGCTCCCGAGCTGGCCGGGCTGCCTGCCGCGGAGGCCGAGACCGCGGTCCGCGAGCGCTTCGGCCGCGGCTGGCGCACCGCGGCGATCGGTCCGGCCGGGGAATGCGGCGTCCGCTACGCCACGATCAGCCACGACGGCCGGCACGCCGGGCGCGGCGGGCTCGGCGCGGTGCTGGGCGCGAAGAACATCAAGGCCGTGCTCGTGAAGGCCGGCCCCCGGGTCGACGTCGCCGATCCACCCGCTGTGCTCGCCATCGCGCGCGACCTGCGCCAGCGCAGCTTCGGCCCGGCCACCGCGAAGTACCGCGAGCTGGGCACCCTGGCCAACCTGCTGGCGTTCAACGCGGTCTCGACGCTGCCGACGCGCAACTTCACCGCGGCCACCTTCGAGGGCGCGCCGCGGCTGGCCGCCGAGGAGCTGCACGAGCTGCGCGGCGTCGCCCGCAACAGCTGCGCGTCGTGCTCGATCGGCTGCGAGCACATCTACTCCCGCAAGGGTGGCGGGCGCCAGCGCATGGAGTACGAGAACGTGTTCGCACTCGGACCGCTGTGCGGGGTGTCCGACCCCGACGACGTGTTCGCCGCCAGCGCCCGCTGCGACGAGCTCGGCATCGACACGATCTCGGCCGGCGGCACGATCGCGTGGGCGATGGAGTGCGCCGAACGGGGGCTGATCGACGAGCCGTGGCTGAGGTTCGGCGACGGGACAGCGCTGCTGACGGCGCTGGATCTGATCGGCGCCCGCTCCCCCGGCCTCGGCGAGCTGCTCGCATCCGGATCCCGGCGCGCGGCGGGCGTCGTCGGGCAGGGATCGCTCGACTTCGCACCGCAGGTCAAGGGCCTGGAGCTACCCGGCTACGAGCCACGGGCGCTGCAGTCGATGGCACTCGGGCTGGCCGTCAACGCCCGCGGCGCCGACCACAACCGGTCCGGGGCCTACGAGGCCGACCTGTCCGGCTCGCTCGATCGGCTGGCCGGTGGCACGGCACACGTCGCGGCGGCGATCGGCACCGAGGACCGGGCCGCGGTGATGGACTCGATGATCCTCTGCAAGTTCCTGCGCGGGGTGTTCGAGTCGCCCTTCCAGGAGTGGGCAGCGCTGCTCGCCCCCGTCACCGGCTGGGACATCGACGCCGCCGAGCTGCAGGCGGTCGCGCGACGGATCGTGCTGGCCAAGCGGGTGTTCAACCTGCGCGAGGGAGCAACGGCCGCGGACGACACCCTGCCGCCGCGGATGCTCGCGACGCCGCTGGAACTGGGCTCGGGCCGCACCGCGACGCTCACCGCCGAGCGGCTGCAGTCGATGGTGCACGGGTACTACGATGGCCGCGGTCTGGACACCGACGGCCGCCCCGCCCCCGCCGACGTTGCCGGCCTACTCCTCGGCTCCTGACCCCGGTCGGCTATCGGTCGTCGTAGCGCGCCGGCCGCGGGGAGTGCTCCCACGGCGGCTCCGCGCTGGCGGCGGCGGTGTATCGCGACCTCCTCCCCCACTCGCCGACCGAAGCGGCGCTGACGATCGCCGGCCCCACCTCCGCATAGGTTCATCGGGGTCAGGATCACACCGCCAGCTTCATGATCACCGAACAGGAACACAGAGCCCCATCCCGTGCGGCCCCCCGTACCGAAACACTGACCTTGGCAGGTCACCGCGACCCCGATGGTGCCATGACCATCGGTGCGGAACCCGGAACCGCACTCAGCACAGCTGACGGTTTCCAAACAACGATCAAACGCTCGACACCTCTGCCCACCGGATCCCCGCACCACCTCCACGAGTGCCCTCGCCCGACCGAACCGCGACCGAGCCCGGAAGAACTTCTGCGGTGCTGATGTGGCATGCCGGTCGTCTCGCCGATCATCGGATCCTCCAGACCGGGGTGGCGCTCCCGGAAGGCAGTGCCGATCACTCATCATCGTTCGCGCGGCGGAGGATGGCGACGAACGCGCGGTCCGGGTCCTTCACCAGCGCGTGGATCGTGGTCACGACCGGGCAGGGCCATACCGACCGGCAGGTCCGGCAGTCGCCACCGGGTGTCGCCTCGTGTTCGGTCCACAGCCCACGGATGACGAGAAGCAGGTCGGGGATCAGCTCGCGGGCCGCGTCCACGTCCTGGCTCGACCACCAGTCGGTCTTGCTCGCCAGGAACTCCGCCTCGTCCAGATGGAGGTAGAGATCGGTGCGCAGCAGGGCGAACGCGTCGTTGACGATCGGTGCGATCGTGTCCATCGGTTACCTCCTGGAGGGGTTCGGCGAGGATCGTTCCTCGCCCACGGGTCAGATAACCGGTTGTCCTTGGGACACGCAACGCCCAGATTCGCCGACCAGTTGGGAGCCGCTGTGGAACCTGCCTGCGGATCGGCTAAGGTGTGCGCCAGGAGGCGATCATGCAAGACCGTGAACCGACAATCCGTAGCCGGGAGCTCGGCGAGGGACTCCGCAAGGCGATGGAACGCGCTGGGCTGAACGGCAAGCAGGCCGCCCGCCAGCTCGGCCTGTCACCGAGCTGGGTGTCGCGACTGCTGTCCGGCCGACGGCATGCTAGCGCGCTGCAGGTGGCGAGCTTCCTCGCGGTGTGCCGGGTGACCGGCGCGGAGCGCGACCGGTTGCTCGAGCTCTGCGACGAGCAGCACGTCCCGGGCTGGTTCCAGCAGCACGGCTCCCGGCTCCCCCAGCAGCTCGTGACCTTGATCGACCACGAGACCAAGGCGGCGACGATCGGTGACTTCCAGGCGACCGTGGTGTCGGGTTTGTTGCAGACCGGCGAGTACGCCCGCGCGTTGCTCAACGAGGCGGGACGGGTGCCGGCCGACGAGATCGACGACCGGGTGGCGGCCCGGCTGGCCCGCCAGAGCCTGTTCAGCCGCGACCGTCCTCCCAGGTTCACCTTCTACCACCACGAGTCCGTGCTCCGACTGCCGGTCGGCGGCCCGGCGGTGATGGCCGACCAGTTGCACCATCTGCACCGAATGTCCCTGCGGCCCTATCTCACGCTGCGGGTGGTGCCGGTCGCGCTCGGCGGGCACGCCGCCACCGCCGGATCGTTCACACTCATGGAGTTTCCCGAGTTCAACCCGGTGGCCTACCTGGAGAGCGAGACCTCCACCCTGTTCCTGGAGACGGGCGAGGAGATCGAGGCTTACCAGGGCATCCTGGGGGCGCTGGCGGAGGCCGCGCTGGGCGTGGAAGAATCGAGAGAGCTGATTGCCACCCTGGCAACCGAGCTCTACGCGAATCGAGAGGATCATGATGACCGCGCCTGAGCCGGACGGGATCGTCTGGCACACGAGCAGCTACAGCGCCGGCAACGGTGACTGCGTCGAGGTGGGCTGGCACACGAGCAGCTACAGCGCCAGCAACGGTGGCTGCGTCGAGGTCGGCCGGCACACCGACAGCGACGAGAACGGTGTCGTGACCGACCGGGTGCTGGTGCGCGACTCCAAGGACCGCACCGCCCCCGCCCTCACCTTCTCCGCGACCGCCTGGCGAGCCTTCCTCGCCACCCTCACCCCCTGACCACGCCGCCCTTCGACCGACCCGCGTGCACGATGACCGGGGGTTGCCGGCCTGCCCGGTCTGGAGCTGCGCCGTGTCCACCCGGCGGGCGTTGAACCGGTACTGCCGACAAGGTGCGGGCCGGCGGCGCCACATCCGCCTGCCGGGGCCAACAGGGGCTCGGCGGCGCGGCAAGCCGGCGTCGACCGGAGGAGCCGTCCCCAGGCGTGGGCGTCAAGCACTGACGGAGCAGTCCCCGCTGCTCGCTTGACCTCAACCTCGCTTCAGCTCCTACCGTCCATGTCATCGCTGTCCGGTCAAAACTGTCGGTGCGGCGCGTGACACTGGAGCCCGGCAGAAGGAGCAGCTCATGAGCATGGAGATGTCGGCGTGGATGGCGATGTACCACGCGATGCACGCCGAGGAGCAGCGCAAGCCGTTCTCCTGGGTCACGATGCGCCGGATCGCGGGCTTCGCCCGCCCGCACCGGCGCAGGCTCACCTGGTTCCTGGTGCTCAGCGTCGTCGGAGCGGCGCTGGCCGTGGCCACGCCGGTGCTGGCCGGCCGCGTGATCAACGCGATCGTGGAGCGCTCAGCGGTCGATGTCGTCGTCGGCCTGGCCGGGCTGATCGCGGCGCTGGCGATCGCCGAGGCCGGGCTCGGGATCGTCACCCGCTGGCTGTCGGCGAACATCGGCGAGGGGTTGATCCTGCACCTGCGGGCCACCGTGTTCGACCACGTCCAGCGGATGCCGGTCGCCTTCTTCACCCGCACCCGCACCGGTGCCCTGGTCAGCCGCCTGAACAACGACGTGATCGGCGCCCAGCGCGCGTTCAGCGACACGCTGTCCGGGGTCGTGGGCAACCTGGTCACCCTCGCGCTCACCCTGGCGGTGATGCTCAGCCTGTCGTGGCAGGTCACGCTGCTCGCCCTGGCGCTGCTCCCGGTGTTCGTGCTGCCGGCGCGGCGGATGGGCCGGCGGCTGGCGCAGATGCAACGCGAGGCGGCCGACCACGACGCGGCCATGGGCACGCAGATGACCGAGAGGTTCTCCGCGCCCGGTGCCACGCTCATCAAGCTGTTCGGTCGGCCCGCCGACGAGTCGGTTGAGTTCGTCGCCAGGGCGGCGCGGGTGCGCGACATCGGCGTGCGCACCGCGATGGCACAGTGGATCTTCGTCACGGCCCTCACGCTGGTCTCCGCGCTCGCGCTGGCGCTGGTCTACGGCCTCGGCGGCTACCTCGCGCTCACCGGCCGGATGGACGCGGGCCAGGTGGTCGCGCTGTCGCTGCTGATCGCCCGGCTCTACGCCCCGCTCACGGCCCTGGCCAACGCGCGGGTCGAGGTGATGACGGCACTGGTCAGCTTCGAGCGGGTCTTCGAGATCCTCGATCTGCCGCCGCTGATCGCCGAGCCCGAGTCGCCGAAGCCCGTACCGGTCGGGCCGCTGTCGGTCGAGTTCTCCGGCGTCAGCTTCGGCTACCCCTCGGCCGACAAGGTGTCGCTCGCATCGCTGGAGGAGGTCGCCCGGCTCGACGGCCGCGGCGGGGTGGAGGTACTGCACGACGTGTCGTTCCGGGCCGAGCCGGGGCAGCTGATCGCGCTCGTCGGGACGTCCGGGGCCGGCAAGTCCACCATCGCGCAGCTGCTCCCCCGGCTCTACGACGTCGACGCCGGCGCGGTCCGCCTCGGTGGGGTCGACGTGCGGGATCTCACCTTCGACACGCTCCGCGCCACCCTGGGCCTGGTCACCCAGGACGGCCACCTGTTCCACGAGTCGATCCGCTCCAACCTGCTGCTCGCCCGCCCCGAGTCGTCGGCGGACGATCTGTGGAACGTGCTGCGGCGCGCCCAGCTGGCCGATCTGGTCGCCTCGCTGCCCGACGGCCTGGAGACCGTCGTCGGCGAACGCGGCTACCGGCTCTCCGGCGGCGAGCGCCAGCGGCTCACCATCGCCCGGTTGCTGCTGGCCCAACCGCGGGTCGTGGTGCTCGACGAGGCCACCGCACACCTCGACTCCACCTCCGAGGCCGCCGTCCAGGCCGCGCTCGCCGAGGCGTTGGCCGGGCGCACCGCGGTGGTCATCGCGCACCGCCTGTCCACCATCCGCGCCGCCGACCTCATCCTGGTGGTCGAGGACGGCCGCATCGTCGAGCAGGGCACGCACATCGAGCTGCTCGACGCCGGCGGGCGCTACGCCGAGTTGCACCGCACCCAGTTCGACCAGTCGCCGGCCGAGGCGGTGGCAGTCGCGGGTGTATGAAGGGGAAACACGAACATTAATGCACGCTGATATGCAGGACAGACGGTGTTACGATTGCGCTTATGACGACGCTCACGATTCGGCTGGATGCGGAGACCGCGGAAGCGCTTCTCGTGCTTACCGAGGGCGGTCGCAGCCGCTCGGACGCGGTCCGGGCGGCGCTGCTTCTCGCCCACCGACAGGAGCGAGCAGCGCGACTGCGCGCCGAGGCAGAGGCTGCAGCGAACGACCCCACCGACCTGGCCGAGGTTCGGGCAATCCGCGCAGAGATGGACGTCATCGGTGCGTGGTGACGTCTACCGCTTGCGAGCACCCCGCGAGGCGCGCGGCCATGAGCAGCAAGGTGCGCGGTTCGCCGTCGTCCTCCAGGCCGACGAACTCTCAGCCCTGTCGACGTGGATCGTCGCTCCCACTTCGACAAGGGCGTCCGAACGCTCCTTTCGTCCGACGATCGACATCGACGGGACGGTCACCCGCATCGTCGTCGACCAGATGACCGCCGTCGACCATCTCGGCCGCTTGGGTGACTTCGCCGGACGACTGTCGGCGGCGGAGCTCTTCGAGGTCGACAGGGCTACCCGGGTAGTCCTGGGTCTCACATAGTCCTGGGTCTCATATGTCCTGGGTCTCCCATAGCCGCGCACCTGACGGCTGTGTGGACTTACCCGCAGCCCGTCCGCCACCCTGCACCGATCTGCGCGCAGTCAACTGGTACCACAGGGCTACCGGACGTAGCCCTGGACCCATATTGCTACTTCGAGTAGGATATATACCGTGGCCGACAAGGTGAGCGTCTCGATGCCGGATGAGGTGTCCGCCGCCGTCCGAGCCAGGGTCGGGCGGCGGGAGTTCAGCCGCTATGTCACTGCCGCGGTGCGCCGTCAGCTCGAACGGGACCAGCTCGATACGCTGCTTGCCGAGCTGGAGGCTGTCAACGGGCCGGTCTCGCCTGAGCTACTCGCGGAGGTGGACGCGCTGTGGCCGGACGCCGCCGACACCAGCTGAACGGCACGCTCGTTCTTGACGCCGACGGTGTGAGCAAAGCCGCCGCCGCCGATCGGCACGCTCAGGCTCTACTCCACTCTGCTCGCAACCGAGACGCTCGGGTCGTGGTCAGCGCGGCCACGCTCGCCGAGGTGCTCCGCGGCACCGCACGCGACGTCCCCACACATCGCGTGCTGTCCCGGGTCACCGAACTTGTCGTCACACTCGAGATCGGTCGGGACGCCGGAAGGCTGCTCGGCGCAACCGGTCTCGTCGACTGCACCGTGGACGCGATCGTCGCGAGCACGGCGCTCCGACAGCCCGGGCCGGTGCTCGTCGTGACGAGCGATCCCGACGATCTCACCCTGCTCACCGCTGAACGAGCCGACGTGGCAATCGCCCAGTTATGATGACGGGCCCGTCATGACAGCAACCCAGGTGCCGCGCACCACGGTGAAGACCGTCTCCGCGACCATCGACGGCCGCCAGGTCACCGTCACCGACGGCACGTCGATCTACGACGCCGCCAAGCAGGCCGGCATCGACATCCCGGTGCTCTGCCACGACGAGCGCTACGACCCGGTCGGGGTCTGCCGGATGTGCGTGGTCGACACCGGTGGCCGGGAGTTCGCGGCCGCGTGCGTGCGCCCGTGCGAGGACGGCATGGAGGTCAGGACCGCCACCCCGGAGTTGGAGCGCAACCGGGCCACCCTCACCGAGCTCCTGCTCGCCGACCAGCCCCCGCGCACCGAGGACCCCAAGCAGACCACCACCGGCGACAACCTGCTGCTCGCGCTCGCCGACGGTTTCGGCGTGGCGCGCGAGACCACGGAGCTACCCTGCGGCTCGGGTCGGGGCAAGGACTCGTCCAACCCCGTCATCGATGTCGACCACGACGCCTGCATCCTCTGCGACCGGTGCGTCCGGGCGGGTGACGACATCCAGGGCAACGACGTGATCGGCCGGTCCGGCAAGGGCTTCTCCACCCGCATCGCGTTCGACCTCGACGACCCGATGGGCGCGAGCTCGTGCGTCACCTGCGGTGAATGCGTGCAGGCCTGTCCCACCGGCGCGTTGACCAACAAGTCGATCCGCGACATCCCGATCCAGCTACCCGGCTTCGCCCGGTCGACCGTGGACGGTTACGCCGTGCGGGCTGCCGACACCTACGGCGCGTCCGAGGGCCTGCCGTCCTACCTGGATCTCGCCGGCGCCGTACGAATGGGCCGGGCACCGGAGGTGACCGTGCCCCCGGGTGGCTGCGTCGCCATCCCGACCGGCGCGGTGCTCCCCGGCGGTGCCGACGCCGTGGTCATGGTCGAGTTCACCGCCGAGACGATGCCCGGCACGATCGAGGTGACCCGGCCGGTCGCCCCGGGCGGCGGGCTCGTGCAGGCAGACGAGGACGTGGCCGCGGACGACATGCTCGTGCCGGCCGGGCGACCGCTGCGCGCTCCGGACCTCGGGCTGCTCGCCGCCGCCGGCGTGACCGAGGTGGTGGTGCACGCCCGGCCACGGGTCGCGATCGTGTCGACGGGGGACGAGGTCGTGCCACCGTCGACGCGGGAGCTCGCGCCGGTCAGGTGCGCGATGCCACGGCGTCAGCACTGGCCGGGCTCGTCACCGATGCCGGTGGCGAGCCCGTGCTCGCCGGGATCGTGCCCGACGACACCGGCGCGCTGGAGGTGACCCTGGCCGCGGCGCTGCGCGACGCCGACCTCGTGGTGGTATCGGCAGGGTCCTCGGTCGGTGCCCGCGACGAGACGGCCGGCGCCGTCGCTGCGCTCGGGAAGAACTGATGTCACGGCCTCGCGGTGAAACCCGGCAAGCCCACGCTGCTCGCCGAATGCTCCGCCCCGGATGGTGCCGCCGTGCCCGTGATCGGCCTGCCCGACAACCCCCTTTCCGCGCTCGTGGTCTTTCGCCTGGTCGGAGTGCCGCTGGTGTGGCACCTGGGCGGATGCCCGGTGCCGCCGCCGGAACCCACCACGCGCGCCCGGCTCTCCCGCGACCTGGCTTCGGCCGCGGGCCGTCTCGACGTCGTGCAGGTGGCCATCCGCGACCGAGCGGCCCTACCCGACCGAGCGGCCCTACCCGACCGAGCGGCCCTACCCGACCGAGCGGCCCCGCCCGACCGAGCGGCGCTACCCGGCAAGGTGGCCGAGCCGATCTTCGGCCCGTCCGCGCTGCTCTCCGTGCTCACCCGGGCCGACGGCTGCATCGTGGTACCGGAGCCCGCGACCGGGCTGGACGCGGGCTCCGACGTCGAGGTGACGCTCTACCGGTGAGCGGCCAGCTCAGCTTGCGGCCACCGGACCGATGACCGCGAAGGTGGCCCCCTGCGGGTCGGTGATGAATGCCATCCGACCGAACGGGGTGTCCCACGGCTCGGCGAGCAGCGCGGCCCCACCCGACCGGGCCGCGGCCACCGCCACATCGGCATCCGCGACCGCGAAGTAGGTGAGCCAGTGCGCCGGTGTGCCGGGCGGCGCGCCCATCATGCCGCCCATTCCACCGACCGGATCACCGTCCAGGTGGAACGTGGCGTAGTCTGCCGGGCCACCCTCCATGGGATGGTAGCGATAGCCGAAGACCTCGGTGTAGAACTGCCGACCGGCGTCCGGGTCGGGGAGCCGGGCGTCGGTCCAGACCAGCGCCCCGGGCTCGTTATAGATCTCGGCACCGGGCGTTCCGGCGGCCTGCCACACCCCGAATGCCGCGCCCTGTGCGTCCAGGGCGATGCACATCCGCCCGGCACCGGCCACGTCCATCGGCGGGACCAGCACGGTTCCACCGCTCTCCCCGACCGACTTCGCGGTGCCGTCGACGTCATCGCTGGCCAGGTAGACCGTCCATGCCGGCGGCTGGTCGGCGTTCTGCAGCGGACCGATACCGGCCGCGGCGCGACCGTCGACCTTGCAGATGTGGTAATGGGCGTAATCCTCCCCGCTGTCGGTGGCCGACCACCCCAGAACGGCGCCGTAGAAGGCGGTGGCAGCGGCGATATCGGGCACAGCGAGATCGACCCAGCAGGGCGTACCGGCGGGCCAGGGCTCAGATCGGATGGGCATGACTCTCACACCTTCGGTCGAAGTTCGGACGGCGCACAGTCAAGCACCAGGCACCGACAGAAAGCTGCCAAGGAGCAGATCGCCGGCGACCCGCGGCGGGCTGGGAGCGATTCATCCAGAGCACCCGCTCAGCCCGGCGGTGGATGCGGACCGGCGGCGGTGTCGGCGCCGGTGTCGGGAACAGCGGGCCGCGCAAGCGCGATGACGACCGTGACGTCGACACCGGGATGGTCGACCTCGGCCCAGCACCGCGGTCATCGGGAGGACGTCACTGGGCGCCGCTGAGGTGGGGACTGCGGTACGCGGCTGAGCACTGGACAGGAGTGCCGGTGGAGGTGTTCGCCGACGCGGGAATCTCCGCCGCGCGCGACGACCGGCGCCCGGAGTTCGATCGGCTGCGAGAGTGGATCAGCGCCGGCCGGATCGCGTACCTGTGGGCGGTCGAGCAGACCCGCTTGGAGCGCAAAGAGATCGGGTGGTTCGAGCTCGCGGCCGAGCTCGACGCCGCAGGGATCACCGAGCTGCATACCGACCGCGACGGCGTCGTGCGGGTGCGCGATGAGGTCGCCGGTATCAAAGCGGTGTTGGCCGCTGGAGAGGTCCGGAAGCTGCGCGGACGGGTGCTCGATTCGCTCGCAGAGAAAGCGCGCAACGGCGAGCCAGCCGGGGCGCGGCCCTACGGCTACCTGCGCGATACGAAAGACGGAGCCAACCCCACGACAGGCAAGTCAGTCAAGATCAAGACGTACGTCGTGGTGCCGGAGCAGGCCGAGGTCATCCGCGAGGCCGCGGAGCGCGTGCTCGCTGGCTGGTCGCTCGGTGCCATCGCCGCCGACTTGGCTGGCCGAGGACTGACCGCGCCGCACGGCGGGAAGATGATCGGCGAAGCGGTGCGCCGGATGCTGGTCGCGCCAGCCGTGGCCGGCAAGCGTCGCCACCGCGAGAGGATCTATCCCGGCAACTGGCCGGCGATCCTGGATGAGGACACCTGGCAAGCCGTTCGCGCCCGGCTGGCCGTGCCCCGGACCATGCGGCGGTCGGACGGCGGCACGTTCGTGATCAGCGAGCGTCACAAGCACCGTGAGCGGACCGTGCGCCGCTACCTCCTGACCGGGGGTCTGTCAGTGTGCGGCGTCTGCGGCGCGCCGCTGGTCGGGTCACTGAAGCAAGCTCGGTTGCGCAAGGGCGAGCATCCCGACCAGCGCCGGCCGAGCATCCCTTATCTGCTGTGCCACGGAAACAAGGGCGGCCGGGGGTGCATCGGCGTGCAGATCGGCCCGGTGGAGACGTACGTAGCGGACCGGCTGTTCACCGAGCTGGACCGACCGGAGTTCCTGGCAGCCGTCGCCGCCGACGACCACGCCACCCGTCGGGATGAGCTGACCCGCGCGCTGTCCGCGCTCGACGCTCGGCGGGGCGAACTCGCCGGACTATGGGCCGCGGGTGACATGAAGACAACGGAGTGGCAGGCCGCGCGCGCCGAGTTCGATGTCCAGGAGAACAAGCTTCGAGCCGAACTCGCCGGGCTGCCTGCTCCCCCGGCCCGGCTGGCCGGGATCGAAGGTGCCCGGGCGGCATGGCCGGCGATGACATTGGACGAGCAACGCGAGTTGCTGTGGATGTTCGTCGAATGGGTGATCATCAACCGCTGGCCGCGCTCGACGAGCAAGACGGGAGAACTCGCAGCCCGGCGCACTACCTCGGTGCCCGGCGGCTCCGTGCCCAGCGCGGGCTGATCACGTGTAACCCTGGCCTGAAGGTCGTGGCTGGTCACGTGATCGTCGAATGCGAGAAAGCCCGGGACCGGTGTGTCTACGTGGGAGGGAAGACCAGCCGCGTGGGTTCGTCGACCCAGTAGGCATGTGCGCCGTCCGTGGTGATGGTGACGCCGTATTGTCCGCGGTCGGGCTCGCCCATGCGGTGCCATGTGTCGACGGCGCGTTGTACGGAGTCCCACACGCGGCGGGGCCCGCCCTGGGTGACGAGGTGCTCGCCGTTGTCGGTGGGGATGGCGTCACACCAGGACCCGTCATCGGCGTACAGGAAGTAGCTCTCTTCCTCGGCGATCCGCTTGTCGGTCAGCCACAGCGGTATCCGCAAGGTGGGTTCGAGAACACCGAGCGCGATCCGTAGTCCTGGTTCGCCGAGGATGCGCGGATCGATGCTGGTTGCTGCGGTGTGGTTCGACTCGTGATCGCGGTAGACGATGAGATCGGGTGCGGTCGGGTTCAGCATCGGACTAGCGGCATCGGGGCGCAGCCACATGAAGTTCCCGATGTGGTCGAGGAGGCGGCCCTCTACGCGGTCCGGCGCGATCTTGTCGAGTACGGCGAGACTGCTCGACATCTCGGTTCGGAGATCGGTCACGATCCGGCCGCCGGGGGCGAGCTGCTGGACCCATTCGGCCGGGACGCTGTTGGCGGCACAGGTCGAGATGATTCGGCCGAACGGCGCTTCCGCGGCGTGTCCGTGTCGGCCGTCGCCGCTCGCGACGGTCGGCCGCATCCCGAGGGATGACAGCCGCTTGGACGCTTCGGCGGACAGTTCAGGATGCAGCTCGACCGTTGTCACGTGGTGGTCGCCGACGACGTGGCACAGGACGGCTGTGTTGTATCCGGTCGCGGTGCCGATTTCGAGCACGACACTGTTGTCGTCGATCTCTAGCAGGTTCAGCATGTGCGCCATGAGGCTCGGCAGCGTTGACGAACTGGTGGGTAGTTCACTCTCGTATCGAGGGGCCGGCGCCGTCTGTGTAATGAGTGTGGTGTCGGTGTAGATCGATGCGCGCCACTGATCAGCCGTCGCGGGATCTGAGCAACTGATCACCGCGGAGTCGTGGAGGAACCGGGGAACGAACACGTGTCGAGGGACGCTGGAGAATGCATCGTGCCAACGCGGGTCATCGAGCAACCCGGCGGCCGACAGCTCATCGACCATGCGCGCGTTCGCGTACCGCCAGTCGTCGAACGCACACACACCCGATGTCGCGGCATTAACTCGGTCGTTCATGGATTGGCGCCTTCCGTGGTGGTGCTGGCGAGGAGATCGGCTATTACGGCCGGGATCGGCAGTCCCGCACGGTGGTGCAGCCACAGCCATTGGCCGTTTGGGTTGCATTCGAGCATCACCCAACGGCCGTCCGCGGTGATGACGAAGTCGAACGCTCCGAACGGTAAGCGGAACACGGCAAGGTAATCGCCCATCTTAGCGACCACGTCATCGGGCACCGTGATGGGCTCGTAGCGCAGGTTGTCGTAATCGGCGCGCCAGTCAACGCGGGCCCGGTCGGAATCGGCGTCGATCGCTACCGCTAGCGCCTGCTCGCCGACCATGGTGACACGCGCTTCACGAGCTTTCGGCACCCACTCCTGGAGGAGGTGCGCGCTTGCCTCGAATTCTGGCTCCGTGATCGACGTCTGATCGACGACAGTCGTGTACGGGATCTTGTAGCCGTCGCCCTCGGCGAACACGATCGACGACATCGATTTGCACACGACGGGCCCGGCCGCCGACGCGATGAACCGTTGCGCGGCAGGGTAGGAGTTACCGATCAGTGTGCGCGGCACAGCCAAGCCCACCTCGGCGGCCGTCTGGATCTGTAGCGGCTTCCACTCGGCGCGGGCAACGTCGTGCGGATGCGACACCCACAACGCGTCTAACGCGGCCAGCACACCACCGACACCGATGCGCGCTTCCTCGTCGGCGAATGCCCGATCAGTTGGTGACATCTCGACGGGAAAGGTGAACCGGGACGGCCGTCGGTAGTAGATCGACGTAATGGTGTCGAGGTCCACGAGAGCGCCATTGCAGGTGCGGAGCGTTCCACGCCACCGCTGCCCGTCGTGTACCGCGTCCATGCGTGTGTCGATCGGGAAGTCGCCGAGGTCGAACCGGTGAACCGTGGTGCGCCGCTTGTGTAGCTCGTCAATGACAGCGTCGGCCGTCGGATCGTCCGACCCTGTCACGACAAGAACCGACGGCCGACGGCCGATCATGTGTCGTACTGGGGGATCTTGACGGTATCCGGCTTCGGCGGACTGTCCTGGCCGTCACCGCCCGTCTGTGTCGCCTGGTCCTTGTCCCACTTCGTCGCCGTGGTGTCGTGCTTGCCGCATTCCAGCGGCGCCACGGCCATTGTCGCCGAGAACGGACGGAGCGCGCCGGACTGATGCGGCGGCGGGATCGTCCCCCCACTACGGGTACCGCACAGCGGAAGCAGTGCCGCCGACGGCAACAGCGGATCAATTCTCATCACAAGCGCCTTCCTCGATCGTCAGACTCACTTGGTCAACGTGTCGTTCGGGCCGCCGCACAGCGTCCGCAGAGGATGGGTTCGATCATGGTTCCAGCGCGTTCGCCGGGCCGGTTGAGCTGGCGGAGGCGGTACATGTACTACATTCGGAGATATTGGGGTAGGGGGTCTCCTCGGGTGCGGTAGTGGCTGATGAGGGCTCTGATCTGGTGGAGTCTGCGGAACTGTGACCAGCGTAGGACGTGGTCGATGCTGGAGGCGGCGGTCAGGACGGTGCGGTTGAGGAGGCGGCGGATCTCGGTGAGGGACAGGCGGATCAGCGTGGGCGGGGTCGGCGGGTTGGTTCGTCCTGGGGCTGGTGGTCTTTTCCCGGGTCGGCTTCGGCTTGGGTGACGGCGAGGAAGGCCTGGGTGAACATCGCGCAGGTCATGTGCCGGTGCCAGGGGTCCACTTGCGGACCTGGGACTCGCCCATGCCGAGCAGGTCCTTGCCCTGTTCGTTGTTCTCCTCGATCTTCCAGCGCATCCCGGCCACGGCGATCAGCTCGGGGACCGCGGTGGGTTGCGGGGCGTGGGCGAGGAAGTACTCGATCTCGGTGGGCGTACTCACCGAGCGGCGGACCAGCAGCGTGTGGGCGTGGCCGTCGCTAGGCGGCTGGTTCTTGACCCGGACCGCGACCGCTGTCCAGTCGTAGCAGCGCTCGCCCTTGGTGGCCTCGCCGCAGGAGCGGTGTTCCCACACCGTCGTGCTCAGGCCGGCCAGCAGCGTGTCGGGGCGGGTGGGTCGCCCGCGGGCGTCGAGCAGGGGCAGGTCCACGGGCACGGCCATCACGTAGGCCACCGTGTGGTCGTGACACCAGGCCCGCAGCCTGGGGTCACGGCGGTAGCCGGGGGTCAGCGGCGACGTACCGGAACGGCACCCCGGCTGCGATCGTGCGCTCGAGCATGACGATGACCTGGTGGGGTTTGGTCACGAAACCACGGTCGGCGGGCACGCCCGCCTCAGCGCACCGCTGCGGGTCCTCGGTCTGGCACCGGGGCAGGTACAACGCCCGGTCGATGAACGCGTGGCCCCGGTCGGAGGCGTCGGTCAGCATGGGCATGACCTGGCAGTTCTCCGTTTGGCCCGTCGCGCCGCAGTGTTGTGGGGCGACGTTGTGGGGCGACCCCGACCGACTTGATCCCCTTCTTGATGACCTGGGTGTCGTCGGCGATCAGGACCCCGTCGTCGCTACCGAGGCCGACCACCACGTGGTCGCGGACCGCGTCACACAGCGTGTCGGCGTCCCACTGGGCGCCGTTAAGCAGCCACTCCAGCCGCTACGCGGACCGGTGCCCGACGTGGTCTGCGAACTGCCAGGAGTTCTTCCACGGCACCTCGGCCAGCACGCCCCGTACCAGGTCGGCGAAGGTGACCCGCGGCTCGGGACAGGCGAACAACGGCCCGGCGATCCGCCCGGTCACCGCACGCAGGTCCCAGTCCCAGTCCATGATCTGATCAGAGGAGACGTCATAGTCCACACAGGATGATCGCAACGAAAGGACCTTCGTTACAAGATCTCAGAATGTAGTACATGTCGGCGAGATCGAGCATCCGGCCGCAGCGGCTGCCAGCACGGCGCGGCCGGGTGGCGGTCGGTAGATCACGAGCGACCTCCGGCGGGCCGGGTATGGAGGGCGTTCACGCGATGGCCCGCGCGTGCTCGTGGCAGGCCAGGCAGTTCGGGCCGAACTGCGACGCCATCGCATCGGCGACGACCGTCACGCCGCAGACTGCGCGGTAGCAGCCCGACCCTTGCCAGATGCCGTCATCGAACGCCCGGGCGGTGATCAGGTGGGTGCGGTTATCGTCGACCGAGGGCACTGAAAATCAAGACACAGCATATTGTCCAGGTCATGACTCGACACGTGGCCCTGTACTGCCGGCTGTCCCCGCGGCCTGACGGCTCCTACGAAGGGGGTTGACGCGCAGGAGCGGAGCACGCCGTCAGCGTTATGATCACCGAAGGGGAACGCAGAGCCTCATCCCGTGCGGCTCCCCGTACCGAGACGGTGACCTTGGCAGGTCACCGCGACTCTGATGGTGCCGTGACCATCGATAGGGAACCCGGAACCGCACTCCGCACGACTGACGGTACCCAGACAACGATCAAACGCCCGGCACCTCCGCCCACCGGATCCCCCCACCACATCCACACTCATCGTCACCCAACCGAACCCCCGAAGAACGTCCGCGGCGCTGCACTAGCGTCCCCCCGTGACCGCGAACAGCCCGTTCGTCTCCGACGTCCCCGCCGCTCAGGCCCTCCTCGCCTGGCGCGACGCCTGCGCCGCCGCGGGTTGCCCGACCCGGGTCAGCGTGGTGCACACGCCGGTGGCCGAGGCCGTCGGCCGGGTCACGGCCGAGCCGGTGTGGGCGCGCCGCTCCTCCCCGGCGTTCGACTCCGCCGGCATGGACGGCATCGCCGTGCGGGCCGCGGAGACGTTCGGGGTGACCGAGACCACCCCGCTGCTGCTGGCCGAGTTCGACGTCGTCGACACCGGCGACCCGCTGCCGACCGGTTACGACGCCGTCGTCATGCGCGAGCACGTGCACCACACCGCGGACGGGCGCGCGGAGCTGCGCGCCGCGGTGCCGCCCTACCAGCACGTCCGGTCGATCGGTGAGGACATCAGCGCCACCGAGCTGCTGCTGCCGGCCGGGCACCGGCTCCGCCCGGTGGACGTGGCCGCTGCCGCCGCGGCGGGCGCCGACGAGCTGGCCATCCGGCGCCCACCGATGGTGGTGATCATCCCGACCGGCGACGAGATCCGCCCGGTGGGCACCGACCCCGCTCCCGGCGAGATCCTCGACACGAACTCGCTGATGCTCGCCGCGCAGGCCCGCGAGCTGGGTTGCGCGGCACGGGTCACCGCGATCATCGCCGACGACCCGGCCGCGATCACCGCCGCCCTGCGCGGCGCCGCTGCCGTCGCCGACCTGGTGATCCTGGTGGCCGGTCCAGCGCCGGGCGCGACGACCACACCGCGCGGGTCGTCGCCGGCGCCGGGACGGTGGCCGTGCACGGCGTGACGGTCCGCCCGGGGCATCCGGTCGTGCTCGGCGCGGTCGACCGCACCCCGGTGCTCGGCGCACCCGGGTACCCGGTCTCCGCGGCGCTGACCTTCGACATCTTCGCCGCGCCGCTGCTGGCCGGGCTGGAGGGGGCCGCCCCCCGGGAGCGGCCGGCGACCACCGCGCGGCTGGCCCGCAAGCTCGCCTCCGCGATCGGGATGGACGACTGGGTACGGGTGCGGCTCGGGCGCGTCGGCGGTGAGGTCGTGGCCACTCCCCTGCCCCGCGGGGCCGGGGTGCTCACCTCGCTGGTCGGGCCGACGGGCTGCTCGTCGTGCCGGCGGGGCTGGAGGGCCACCACGCCGGGGAGCAGGTTCAGGTGCAGCTGCTGCGCGGGCTGGCCGAGATCGGACGCGATCGTCGCGATCGGCTCGCACGATCTCGTGCTCGACATGGCGGCGTCCGCACTGCGCGCGGACGACCCGCTGGTCACGCTGGCATCGTCGAACGTGGGTTCGCTCGGCGGGCTGGTCGCGCTGCGTGACGGGCTGTGCCATGTCGCGGGCTCGCACCTGCTGGATCCGGCGACCGGGGAGTACACGCTGCCCTACCTGGACAAGCTGCTCGGCGGCTCCGACGTGGCCGTCATCCGGCTCGTGCACCGTGACCAGGGCCTGATCGTCGCGCCCGGTAACCCGCTGGGACTCTCCGGCGTGGACGATCTCGTCCGGCCCGACCTGCGCTACGTCAACCGGCAGCGCGGCGCCGGCACCCGGGCACTGCTCGACCACGAGCTGGCCCGCCGCGGCATCGGGACGGCGAAGGTCGCGGGCTACTCCCGGGAGGAGCACACCCACCTGGCCGTGGCCGCCGCGGTCGCCGCCGGGCGAGCCGACACCGGGCTGGGGATCCGCGCCGCCGCCCGGGCGTTCGGGCTGGACTTCCTAGCCGTCGCCCAGGAGCCCTACGATCTCGTCCTCCGCGTGTCCACGGTGGACGACGAGCTGCTCGCGCCGCTGTGGCGGCTGCTGGAGCGGGCCGAGTTCCGCGCTGCGGTGGAGGCGCTCGGTGGGTACTCCTGCGCGGAGACCGGGCGCCGGATTCGCTGAGGTGCGGCAAGTATCGCCGTCTCGGATCTCGAGGTGGCCGTCGCACCGAGCCATCCCTTGCTCAGCTCGATCTCACCGCCGTGCTCGGAGTCCGAGGTGACTTCTACGAACCCGAGGGCAGGCGCGGAAGCCGTGCCTGGCCAGAAATCACCGTTGAGCGAGACGATCACGTGCTACCGTCATGACGTGCGATTCCACTACTTCCTCTGACGGCGTCGATCTCCGCGGCCGCCGCACCTGCTTTAGCGATGCGAGCCGTGATTGAGCATGTCCGCCGTCGTATCGCACTTCGCGGATCCAGCGGCCCCCGGCCTGACGTATGTCCCGGGGCGGTCCGGAGATCCGCTCCGGAGGAATCGTGTCCACCGCTGTTGCTCTGTCCGCCCGCACCCGGGCTCACCTCAACGTCACCGATGTCCATCTTGCGCGCGGTGGCCGTCCGATCCTGACCGGTGTCGATCTGACCGTCGCTGCTGGTGCCAGGTTGGGGGTGGTCGGGGAGAACGGCCGGGGTAAGACCACCCTGCTGCAGGTCATGGCCGGCTGGCTCGTCCCGGATTCCGGCTCCGTACGCCGCGCCGGCACCGTCGGCGTCGCGGACCAGGAGATGCCGATCGGTGACGATCGCACGGTCGGCGACCTGATCGACATCGAGCTCACCGAGGTCCGCGCCGTACTGAACCGGTTCGAGGCCGCGACCCGGATGTTCGCCGAGGAACGTCCCGGCGCCGCGGAGGACTACGCTGCCGCGCTGGCCGACGCGGAGTCGCTCGAGGCCTGGGATGCCGACCGCCGCGTCGCCATCTCACTGGCCGCACTCGGCGCGGTCGACGACCGCACCCGACCGCTGGGCACGCTGTCGGTCGGGCAGCGCTATCGGATCAGGCTCGCCTGCCTGCTCGGCGCGGGGCGTGACCTGCTCCTGCTCGACGAGCCCACCAACCACCTCGACGGCCACGGCCTGGAGCACCTCACGTCCCGACTGCACGCCCACCCGGGCGTCATCGTGCTCGTCACCCACGACCGGGCGTTGCTGGCCGATGTCGTCACCTCGGTCCTCGACCTCGACCCGAGCAGCGACGGACGGCCCCGGACCTACGGTGGCGGGTACCTCGGTTACCAGGAGGGACGCCGCGCGGAGCGGGAACGCTGGGAGACCCAGTACCGCGCGCAGCGCAGCGAGCGGCAGCGGCTCGCAGACGACCTCTCCGCGGCGCAGAACCGGCTCTCCACGGGATGGCGGCCGGACAAGGGCACGGGGAAGCATACTCGCGCCACTCGAGCACCCGGCCTGGTCCGCGCGGTCCACCGACGGCAGGAGGATCTGGAGGCGCACGTCGTCGACGTTCCCGAGCCGCCGCTGAGGTTCCAGGCTCCGCGGCTCGCCGTGATCCCGGGGGTCACCCTGCTGCGGGTCGACGAGGTGGCCGTGGCCGGGCGGCTCGCCGGCCCGTGCTCGCTGGCCCTGTACTCCGGCGCCCGCCTGGTCGTCCGCGGTGCCAACGGGTCCGGCAAGTCCACGTTGCTGTCCGTGCTCGCCGGCGTCCTCGCCCCGACCGCAGGGGTGGTACGGCGCAACCCGAACACCCGCATCGGGCTACTCACGCAGGAGGCACCCGCCCCGTCGCGACGTCGGACCGTCGAGGTCTACGACGCCGCCGTGGGACGGCTCATCAGCACGGGGAGGCTCGACGAGGCCGACCGGGTGCCGCTCACACAGCTCGGGCTGCTCGGGTCCCGAGATGCCCGCCGGCCGGTCGCTGAGCTGTCGATCGGCCAGCAGCGCCGGCTCGACCTGGCCCTCCTGCTCGCCGCGCGGCCGCACGTCGTGCTGCTGGACGAACCCACCAACCACCTGTCGATCACACTGGTCGACGAGCTCACCGCGGCCCTGACCGCCACCCCGGCGGCGGTCGTGGTCGCCACCCACGACAGACAGCTACTCCGTGACACCACGACCTGGCCGCAGTTGCTGCTCGCACCGGCAACCATCCCGACCCACCCCGTGCCCGACTCCGGCAACGAGGAGAACGACGATGGCTGACACCGCCTCCCGTGACCCGCGCACGGACTGGCTCCGCACACCCCACCGTCCTGGACACCCTCGACGAGAACCAGAGGCGCCACGCTGTTCGCGGCGGCGCTGGCCCGACGGCCGCCGCACGGCGCACCCCCCATGCTGATGTCGATGGAGGGTCAGTGGATCGAGGTCGGGGACGGGGTGCTGGCACGCCGGCACGCCGAGCTGGACCTGACCACCGGCCTGGTGCTGGGCGCCGAGCGAGCCCTGGTGATCGACACCCGGGGTGACACACGGCAGGGTGCCGAGCTGGCGGTCGCCGTCCGCGCCCTCACCGCGCTGCCGCTCGCCGTCGCGATCACCCACGCGCATTTCGACCACTGCTTCGGCACGGCCGCGTTCCTGCCGTGCCCGGTGCACGCCCACCCCCGATGCAGGGCGACGATCCGGGCCACCGTCGACGCGCAACGCTCCGAATGGAGCATCCACTATCGGGACCTCGGCGACCACCTCACCGCCGACGCCCTCACCGCCACCGATCCCCCACTGCCCGACCACCCGGCCCCGGTGAGCCTTGATCTCGGCGGGCGCACCGTCGACCTGCGCCATCTCGGCCGTGGCCACACCGATCACGATCTCGTCGCCGCGGTGCCGGACGCGGGCGTCGTGTTCGCCGGCGACCTCGTCGAGCAGGGCGCCCCGCCCGACTTCGGCGACGCGGTCGTCGCCGACTGGCCGGGCACCCTCACCGCGGTGCTGTCACTGTGCCCGCACACCATCGTCCCCGGGCACGGCGATCCGGTCGACACCGCGTTCGTCGGCCACCAGCGAGACCTCCTGGCCGAGGTCGCCGCGCTGCACGCCGCCGTCGCCGCCGGTGAGATCGACACCGCCACCGCCGAACGTGATTCCCCCTATCCGGGCGTGCACTGGCCTACGGTGTCGAGATGACCTTCAGCGCAGACCTGCGGGCGGCGACGACCAGGACGTGGGACGCGGCGACGGGCCACCGCTTCGTCGAGGAGATCTGGCGCGGCGAGGTACCCACCCCGGTCCTGACCACATACCTGGTGCAGGACAACCAGTTCCTCGACGCGTTCGTCGCGTTGATGGGCGCCACCGTCGCCGCGGCCGACCGCGCGCAGCCGCGGATCGTGCACGCCCGCCGGCTCGGGCTGATCGCCGGCCCGGAGAGCGACTACTTCGCCCGCTCGTTCGACGCCCTCGACGTCCCGTCCATCGACCGCGCCACGCCGGAGCTGCTCGCCCCGACGCGCGGCTTCCTCGACCTCATGAACGCCGCCCGGCGCAGCGCCGACTACCCCACGTGCCTGACCCCGTTGCTCGTCGCCGAGTGGCTCTATCTCGACTGTTTCGATGTGCGCTCCGCCGCCACCGGCCGGGCCGATGTCGACCTCCCGGACGAGCCGATCCAGCGCGAGTGGATCGAGCTGCACGCGGGCCCGGAGTTCGAGGCATGGGTCACGTTTCTGCGCGCCGAGTTCGACCGCGTCACCGCAACCCTCGACAACGACGCATACGCCAGGGTGACGGCCGAATTCACCCGTGCCGTCGACCTGGAGCTCGCATTCTTCGAAGTGGCCTACAACGTGTAACGGCCGTGTCACGCGGACCGCCTACGGTTGACCCCATGAGTGGCAACGACCTTCCGAAGATCGGGGTGGAGGAAGAGTTCCACGTCGTCGGCCTGGAGTCGCGCCGCTCCGCGCCCGAGGTCGACGCGCTGCTCGACCAGCTCGACGGCGCGGAGTTCGCCCCCGAGCTGCAACGCTCACTGGTGGAGACCAACACCCCGGTCTGCGACACCCTTGATGACCTGCGCAGACACCTCATCCGGCTGCGTACGATGCTGGACAAGGCCGCCACGCCGCTGGGTTTGGGCGTGGTGGCCGCCGGCACGGTGCCGCTGGTCGACCTGTCGAGCGACGCGATCTCGGCGGGCGCCCGCTACGAGAAGATGCAGCACGAGTACCAGATGCTGGTCAGCGAGCAGCACATCTGTGGCGCCCAGGTGCACGTCGACGTCCCGAACCGCGACGTCGCCGTGCAGGTAGTGCGCCGGGTGGCGCCATGCCTGCCCACGCTGCTCGCGATCTCGGCGAGCTCGCCGTACTGGCGCGGCCTCGACACCGGTTATGCCAGCTACCGCAGCATCGTGTGGTCGCGCTGGCCCACAGCCGGACCACCCGCGCACGTCGAGAGCGCCGCCGACTACGACGCGACGGTTGCCGAGCTGATCGCGTCCGGCACGATCAGCGACCCCGGGATGGTCTACTTCGACATCCGGCCCAGCGCCCACCTGCCCACCGTCGAGCTGCGGGTCTGCGACGCATGCCCGGAAGTGGACGACGTCGTGCTCATCGCGGGGCTGTTCCGCGCGCTCGTCGGGAAGGCCCGCGAGGACCTCGACACGGGCGTGCCGCTACCGGAGTCGCGCCATGAGCTGCTGCGCGCGGCGAGCTGGCGTGCCGCCCGCTCGGGCCTGGAGGGCGACCTGGTGGACCTCGTCGGGCCGAAGCTGGTCGCCCCACCGCTGCTCGTCGGCCGGCTCGTCGAGCACCTCCGCCCGCAGCTGGAGATCCTCGGCGACTGGGATCAGGTCCTGGCACTCTCCCAGGACACACTCGCCCGGGGCAGCGCCGCCGCCGCGCAGCGCCGCAGCTACGGTCTTCGCGGCGAGCTCACCGACGTCGTCGACGCGCTGCTGGCCCGCACCCAGGGCCGGGATCCGGCGGTCGAGCCACCGACGACGGTCCCGCACACCCCGGTTCTGCTCGCCGGCTACCAGCGCGTGGTCGCGTCGGCATCGACGCTCGACGCGGCAAGCACCTCTTCGGTGTTCGATGAGGCGGTCAACGCAGGTGGCACCGCCCGGCCGCATTACGGCTGGATGTTCCGCGTACTCGACCGGCTCGGCCCACGTGGCATGATGGCCGCCGAGTCCGCGCTGCGCACCGAGCAACAGGCCCGCGGGGTCACCTTCCGGATCGGCGACGGCGAACCGGACCGACTCTTCCCGCTCGACCTGGTGCCGCGGATCGTCACCGCCGAGGACTGGGCCACCCTCACCGCCGGGCTCACCCAGCGGGTGCGTGCGCTCGAGGCGTTCCTGCGCGACGTCTACGGTGCGCGAAACATCATCACCGACGGAGTCGTGCCCGCGTCGGTGGTCGACGACGCCCCGGGCCACACCCGGCTGGGGCGGCTGGCGCCGGCCGACGCCGTCCGGATCACCGTGGCCGGCATCGACCTTGTCTGCGACCGCGCCGATCACTGGCTCGTCCTGGAGGACAACCTGCGGGTGCCCTCGGGCATCGGCTACTCGATCATGAGCCGCCGGCTGGTGCGCAGCGCGATGCCGGACCTCGAACCGCCGTCCGGCGTGATCAGCCTTGAGGGAGTGCCGCGAACGCTGCGCTCGGCGCTGCTCTCGACCACCGCCGACGACCAGCCGGGCTGCGACGAGGTCGCGGTGCTGTCGGCCGGCCCGAGCGACGCGGCGTTCTTCGAGCACCGGCTGCTGGCCGACCAGATGGCTGTGCCGTTGGTCACCCCGCGCGAGCTCCAGATCACCGAGCACGGGGTGTACCTGGTGGGCACCGGGGCGCGGCGCCGGCTCGCCGCCCTCTACCGGCGTCTCGACGAACGGGACCTGATGACCGCCACCGGCGCTGACCAGCGCCCGATCGGGCGGGCGCTGGCCGGCGCCGTGGCGAAGGGCCGGGTCGCGCTGCTCAACGCCCTGGGCAACGGCATCGCCGACGACAAGCTCGTCTACGCCTACGTCCCACAGATGATCTCGTACTACCTCGGCGAGGACGCCCTGCTCGACAACATCCCCACCTACCCGTGCGTCGATCCCCAGCGGCGCGCCGAGGTCCTGGACCGGCTCCACGAGCTGGTGCTCAAACCCGTCGACGGCTACGGCGGGCAGGGCATCGTCATCGGCCCGCACGCCAGCCGCGCCGAGCTCGCCGAGCTGGCCGACGCCGTGCGCGCCGACCCGGCCGCCTGGGTGGGGCAGGACCTGGTGACGCTGTCCACGCACCCGACGTTCGCCGCGGGGAAGCTGGAACCGCGGGCCGTCGACCTGCGGGCGTTCGTGTTCCAGTCCCGAATGGGGGCCGGAACGCAGGTGCAGGTGGCACCGGCGACGCTGACCCGGGTCGCACCGGCGGGCAGCTTCATCGTCAACTCATCCCGCGGCGGCGGCGCGAAGGACACCTGGGTACTCCGCTGACGGTGGGCCGCACCGCACACCTCGGATCGCTGGTGATGATCAGCTGGAAGCCCACCGAGCCCGATCATCCCGGTCGCGCAGCGAGCGCACCCGGCGGGTCAGCTCGGCGTGGGCGGCGCCGTCTCCGGCCGCCGCGCGGTGGATGAAGGATCCGAGGGTGTGCAGGTCGCGGATGCTGCACAGGATCGGGAGTCCGGGCCAGCCGCGGAGGTCCTGACCGTAAGCGTCGGCGAAGGTGTCGAGCTCGTCCGGGGTGGTGCGGCCGTAGCGGACGCTCTGGTAGGTGTTGGCGAGGTCGAGCTCGCGAGGACCGCGGGCCGCGTCGTCCCAGTCGGCGAGCACGGTGCCGTCGGCCGTGTTCAGGGTGTTGCCGAGGTAGGCGTCGCCGTGGATGTGGCCGTGGCCGAGCGGGGAGTCGAGCTCGGCGTAGCAGCCGAGGAGCCGGTGGGCCTCGTCGGTGATCCACCGGCGCTCCGGCGGGCGTATGACATCGGTGTTCGGCAACCTGGCGAGCAGGTGAGCGAGCGGCCGGAACTCGGGCAGCGCGACCGGCGGCGGGGGCAGGTCGTGCAGGCGACGCAGGAGACGCCCCAGATCGGCGATGCCGGGTCGGGTGCCGGCCTGCGGGTGGTAGGTCCAGAACGTGACGGCGTGTCCGCTGATCTCGAGCGGCTGCCCGATCGATGCGGGTTGCGCGGCGGGGAAGTGGTGTTCGCCGAGCCAGCGGGTGAGCTCGACGGCGGTGCGGGCCTGGCCGAGCCGCCACGGGGTGTCGGAGATGCGCACGACGATCGCGTCGGCGGGGAGCAGGTAGACGGTGCTCGCGTGGCGGTGGATCAACTGAACCGGGCCGGGTGCAAGTCCTGCTCGGTCGCAGGCCTGGCGGAGCACCTCGTCGATGACTGCAGGAGCTCTCACCCGGTCGAGGGTAGTACCCCTGCGATTGGCTGATTCAGGTAGCCGCGGACCTCGTCGAGCAGGTTGCGAGCCGCCGCGCTGCCGGCGAATCCGGGCCGGCGCAGGAGGTCGCGGGTGCCGGCGAGGGCGGGGTGGAACTGGGAGATGCGCCGGGAGGTGGGCAGCGCCAGGACCGGTTCGAGCGCCTCGCGAGCGCTGTCGACGTCTCCGTCGTGCAGTCGTGCCGCGGCGATGTCCAGCCGGGCGAGGCCCTCGTCGCCGTAGGACCGCTCCGCGACCGGGCCGTTCTCGTAGCGGGCGACCGCGGCGCGCGCATGCCGCTCGGCTGTCGCGTGGTCACCGAGCAGGGAGAACGTCCCGCCGAGGTAGAAGAGCCGCTTGGCCTCGGGGAAGGTGAGGATGCCGCCGAGCGCGTCCAGCTCGTCCGGTGGGCCGTCGTCCGACTCGGCCGCGATCGCCGCGGCGGCCAGCGCGGTGCCACGGTCGCCGACGCGGGCGGCGGCGCGGGCGCGGAC
>JBOHEO010000038.1:0-32876 GCA_050701055.1 Pseudonocardia sp.
CCCACCGACACACCCGCCGTGCAGACCGTCACCTATGAGATCGTCCTGCACCCGCTCGCCCCCCGGTCCCCGACGTGACCATGATGATCACATAGCCCAAGTGATCATTTAAAGAAGTGGCATTGGCCCTGCACCGCCCTGCACCCCGCACAGGGCGACGATGCGGTCGTCCTTGTCCAGTGCCATTACTACCTCCTGTCAGCAGGTGCTTATGGTGCGGTCGAGCCCACCGTAAGCAAGCTAGGCCCGCGAGCGCAAAGAAGCTTTTCTTGGCTCACTATAGCTACGGTTCGCGAGCCTCGGTCCTCCTGGGAGACCTCGCTACGCGGCAGTCCCGCCGCTTCCCTCCGTCTCGGCGAGGTGGCCATCGCGCAGGTGCCAGATGCAGGTGGGGAACTCCCGGATGAGTCGCCGGTCGTGGGTCGCGATGACCACTGGCCCTTCGAAGTCGGCGAGAGCAGTCTACAGCGATTCGATCACGTCGAAGGTCAGGTGGTTCGTCGGCTCATCGAGCAACAGGGCGTCGGGACCGGAGCCGACGAGGATGCCAAGCTCGACCTTGCGCTGTTGGCCGATCGACAGGTCCGACACGCGCTTGGTGAGGTCGTCGCGGGTGAGTAAGCCCCAGCGCACCAGCCATCCACGGGCTTCGTCGGTGACCGACGGCAGCCCCGCCTGCCTTAGACCAAGGGTGACGTTGGCTGCCACTGTCATGGCCGGGTCGGGTAGGCGCGGCTCCTGCGGTAGATAGCCGATCCGCACACCAGGCACCCAGCGCACCCGCCCTGATTGTGGTTCGGTCTCCCGCGCGAGAATGCGCATGAGGGTGGACTTGCCGGAGCCGTTCGGCCCGATCAGGCACATCCGGCCATCGGCGTCCAGCGCGCAATCGACCCTGTCCAGCACTGTGCGCTCGCCGTACCGCATCACGAGATCGTCGGCCTGGACAGCCACCGTGCCAGGCCGCAGGTGCCCTGCTGAGAATCTTGCGCGGAACTGCAATGGCTTCGGTGGCGGCTGGACGGGGCTTGCCTCGATACGCCCCAGCTTCTCCAGAGCAGCCCGGACGTTGCGGCTGACTGCTCGTTCCACCCCGGCACCGCGGAAGTTGTACGCTCGCTTGTCGTGGTCTGACGACGCTCGACCGAACCCCACAGCGCGGGCCGTGGTGACGGCACGTTCCCGGAGTCGAGCGATCTCCTCCTGTTGGGCGTCATACGCTTGCTGGCCGTTGATCCGCGCCGCGCGCTTAGCTTCCAGGTATCGACCGTAGTTGCCCTCGTACCGAGTCAACTCGTGCGCGTGTTCGTCGAGTTCGAGGATCGCGGTAGCCACCGCGTCGATGAAGTCCCGGTCATGGGTCACGAAGAGCACCCCGCCCCGGTATGCCTTCAGGTAGCGCTCCAACCAGGCCAGAGCACGATTGTCGAGATCGTTGGTCGGCTCGTCGAGCAGCAGGACATCCGGCGCCGCCAGCAGCAGGGCTGCCAACCCCACGCGCGCCTTCTCCCCGCCCGAGAGTTCCGACACCGGCCGTTCACGGGTCAGGTAGGCGACCCCCAGGTTGGCCAGCACCTCGTCGGTGCGCGAGTCGATATCGTAGCCGCCACGAGCTTCGAAGTGCGCGGAAACCTCGCCGTACTCGTGCAGAACCGCGCTGTCGTCGGAACCGGTCATAAGCCGTTCGAGTTCACGCATCCGCCGTTCAAGCAACCTCAAGCCAGCGACCGAGGACGTGATGACATCCTGGATCGTCTCGCCCTGGACGGTCTGAACGAACTGTGGCAGGTAGCCGACCTCGTCGCTTACAGAATGAGTCACCACACCTTCGTCGGGCGTCTCCTGACCAGCGAGTATGCGCAGTAAAGTCGACTTCCCCGAGCCGTTTGCTCCGACCAGAGCAATCTTGTCGTCGGGGCTCAGCCCGAGATTCGCGTTCACGAGGACGGGCCGGTGCTCGTACTCCTTATTGATTCCTCGTGCGCTGAACGCCATGCTTACCCAGCCAGGTGAACGGATTGTCGCGTCGGAAGCTTGACGCTCAGGCTAGCAGCCGAGTCGGTTGCCCCGCGCGCTGGTCCCGAGGCGGAAGGCCGCCGGGCGTACGGGTCCGATTGACCACGGCTAGCGACTCGCACCGGGCCAGGGGACGATCACCGGCGCCGCTTCGTCACCCCAGCGCTGACGCCACGCCACGGCCTGCTCCGCCGCGACACGCAGCAGCCAGCTCCCGACCGCGTTGCACCATGCCGGTCTGCTCCGCCAGCTGCATACACCGCTGCGACGCCACGACGCCGAGCTCGGGGTGCTGCCAGCTCAGCACCGCCGCGACGCCGACCACGCGCGAGCACTCCAAGGTGACCACCGGCTGGTACTCCACGCACAGCTCGCCGGTCTCCATGGCGCCCGGCATCGCCGCCGCCAGCCGGAGCTCCTCACGTTCGGCGGCATCGACGACCGGGTCGAACATCGCCCACTGCCGGGTGCCGTGCCCCCGCAGCCTGCGCAGCGTCGCACCCGCGGCTCGCAGCAGCTCGGCAGGTTCTATCCCACCGGCCCTGCGCTGCACCACGCCGACGCTGGCGGTGACCGCCACACCGACCCCGTCGAGGTAGACCGGCTCGTCGAGCTCGGTGTTGACGGCCTCGGCCAGCCTTCGGCGTTCGGTACCGGGTCCCCGGCCCCGATGACGCCGTGCTGGACGAGGATCCCGAACTCGTCGCCGCCGAGCCTGGCGACCATCGCCTTCTGGTCGGCGACCACGGAGGTCAACCGCCTGGCCACCACGTCGAGCAGCTGGTCACCGGAGTGGTGGCCCAACCCGTCGTTGATCACCGAGAACCCGTCCAGATCGAGGTGCAGCAGGGTGATCACGGCCGACGGGTCGAGCACGCCGAGGACCTCCTCGAGGTGGGACACGAAGTACTGCCGGTTCGGCAGGCCGGTCGCCACGTCGTGCAGTGCCTGGTAGTTCAACCGCTCCGTGAGCAGGAACTGATCGGTGAAGTCCTCGACCATGGTCACGAGGTACTGGGCCGCTGCTCGGTGTCGCGCAGCACCGAAACGGCCAGGTAGACCCATGCGATCCCGCCCACCTTGCGGCGCAGCCGGAACTGCGCCCGGAACCTCGAGCCCGAGCCGTCGCGCAGGCGCTGGTAGCGCTGCTGTATCTCGTCCAGGTCGCCGTCATCGGCGCCGACCAGCGCCAGCGCCGCCTCGTAGAGGTCGCGGTCTAGTTTTCCGTGTTCTTGCGGGAGGAGATCGAGCAGACGGCGTAGCCCCGCTTCCGGGGTCGCGGCCAGTGAGGCGGCCAGGTCCGTCATGGACGCCGCAGCGATGGCCTGATTGGGCGTCCCGGTGCGGGTTGCCCACCAGAGTTGGGCAATGGCGGCTGCCGAATCCGTCGCCAACACGTCTTCCACGGCATCCTCCGTTTCCGTGCCGTGGCCGAATGCGCCACGCGGCGGCTGGTACGCGCCGAGGTTGAGGTCCGCGAGCAGGCCCGACGCGCGCAGATGTGCCGCCCAGTCCGCGATCCGGGCGGCGGCGGCCCCGTAGTCCCCCGCTGCGCGAAGCCGCAGGCACAGCACCAGGTGCTGGTCGCTGTCGGGGCGGGCAGGGTCGTGATGGCGCCAGAACCACCACCGGCTCACGAGATTGTCAGTGTCCGCAAAGAGTTGAGGTAAGTGGTCGGCGAGAATGTCGTCGACACGCAGCGGGTGACCGTGGAGGTGAACACGCACCACGGGTGAGTGCCCTGGGAGCAGGGCGTCAGATCGGGTCACGGCGCGCAGCGGCGCCGCATGCCGACGAGGTGGCGTGTCCGGGCTTGGCACGGCGTTGAGCGGAACGACCAGTTCGCAGGCCCGGCCGGCCCACGCACGGCCGTCGTGGATACCGGATTCGCGGAGTTCGACCTTGCCGGTGCGGTTGCGCTCCAACCGGGTGCGCAACAGCGTCCGATCCCGGCGGTCGTCCAGGTCGAGAGGCAGGCGAAGCTCGCCTTCGCACAGCACGACGGTCGAGGGAACGCGCCACCGGTCACGCCACGTGCTCAGCGCGGGGTCCCATGCGGCGGTGTCGTCGCGTGCCGGGGGGAGGTCGGTGGCCTTCAACAGCCACCGGGCCGGAGACAGCACAACGCGGCCGTGGCGGATACGGGGAAGGAACGGCAGGTCGTGGGCGACTCCGAATCCGAAGGGGCCGAACACGCCGCACCGCGCGGACGCCACCTCGGCGAGAAACCGAGCCAGAGGCGGGGTCTGCGTGGTTGTTTCCAGTGCGTGTGGGATGTGCGGCTGGATTCGTTCCCCTGTCCTGATCTGTACTAGAGACATCTGCGAGGTGTCGGCGGTGACCGCGAGGTCGTCCAGCCGGATCACGGTCTCGTCATCGCCGCGGTGCTCGGCCAGGGGGATCACGTGCGGTAGTAGCCGGGGCGTGCGGGTGATGTTCTCGTTGTGCTCGCGGCGCGGCGGGAACGACAACTGCGCCGCGACGGTGCGCTCACTCGTTGGCGCGTACGTGGCCGCTAGGCGTTGCTGATCCTCGTCGGGCAGCAGGTGGGCGAACCGCCCGGCCATGCTGTTGGCGTGCATGGGCGCCCCGGTGATCCAGAGTTGGAACTGACCGCGCTCCAGCGCGCCGGGGGAGGCGGCGTGCAGCTGGAAGGCCAGTTCCACACGTGCAGGAGTGACCATCTTGGTGTGGTCACCGACGGTCAGGTCACCGATGGTCTGCTCGGTCAGCGTGATCTCGGTGCGGCCTTCAACGGTGGCTTGCTGGATCAGCGCCAGCAGGGCGCTATCGCGTTCGGTCACCAGATGAGGAGCGCGGGGCCGGGGCGCGCTGAGGAACCCGGCGGGAAACCCCAGGCCGGAGTCGGCGACCAGGTCACGCACGCCGACCACCGCGCCGACGCCGTAGCGGTCCAGGAACCGCGCGTGAAAGTCCTTCCAGGCCGGGTCACCGAAGGGAAAGGGCGTGAGCCGCAGCAGTACTGTCGCGGCGGCCTCCGCCTCGTGCAATACCGCCTGGGGAACGGTGAGCTTTCCGGCCAGCGCCACGTCCACCGCAAGCACTCTTCCCGCAACGTCGTGTACCGCTCGCATCCGTTCAGTGGCGCTCTCCAAAGCCAACGAGTAATCGGCCGGAGGCGCCGAGGACCAGAGCGAGGACAGCCCCTCACAGATCGCGGCGAGCTGTGTGACCAGCTCCGCGAGGTCGGGCAGATCCTCGACGCCAACGGATTCAAGCTCGGTAACCAGGTGGGCCAGCGGGTCAACAGTCGTCATCGGCGCCCGCAGACTGGTGAGCAAGGCGCGACTGGCGACCAGCTCAGTAAGCAGACGCTGGATGTTGCCCGGCGCCGCGTCGGGAAACCGCTCCCCGACTCGTTGGGCCAGCTCGGCAACCGGGACCGGTTTGGCCGCGCCGGCTAATACTGCGGCCACCGCCTTGGTGCGGCGGACGGAGGTGTCCAACGCCGCACCGCGATGCGGCTGGCTTTCGTCGGGTCGGGCGGGAACAACGAACCGGTCGCCGCGCGTAAATCCGGCGTCGTTGACGACAACGGGCAGGCGTGGCAGCAAGTCGGAGCGCTGCTCCAGGCCGTCGATGATCCCGCCCACCCACCGCGCGTCCGCCCGCGCCACCACCTGATATTCGGGGCCGAGCCGCGTGGTCGCCGGAGTCCCTGTTGACGCGGCGGCCATCCCGGCGAACAAGCCGAACGGGGTGGCGCGCCGCTGCCAACGTCGGAGATAGAACGAGGTCGTGACCAGCACGCGCCTCATCTGACGGGGATCAACATGGCCGCCGACGACAATCGCGTCGATCTGCTGAGACAGCACCGGACTAGCAACCCGGAGCGCGGACCGGACCACAGCACGTCGCCACAGATGTGCCAACCACACTCGGCCCTCACCGAGGGCGTCCTCGGACTCAACGTCGAGCGTGTCGGGCAGTTCCAGCCCACCCGGATCGGTGCTGGCGCGAGCCAGCACCACACCCGCGTGCCGAAACAGAATCCGCCTCGCACCCACTGCCCGCCTCCCCGTCCTACCCCCCCAACCGCCGCTCGATGTCAGAGCGGCGCAGCGGCGTTGCTTGTGCAGGCACTGCCGCAGGTCGTGCCGCCGCAGTTGTCGTTCGTGTCGCACTCCATCTTGGCGAGCGGAAGACTGTCCGCGATCACCCGCAGATCGAGCGAGAACTCGTCAACCTCGTCAACCGGTCGGGTAAGGGCCAGGGTCATGATGATCACTCTCCTTGTGGTTATTCCTGGTGCCCTGGCCGGTCGCGGCGGTGGTCGCCCCCGGCCAGGAGATCGTGACGCGGTGATGCCGCTTGTTGACGACCAAGCCCTCCGGAAGCCGCTCGTCGGGCGTGTTGAGGGGCCAGACGGCGAAGCTCGGTCCGGGACCTCGGCGTTGCTCGCGGTCCCAGATGCGCACCTGCTCGGCCATCGCCTCGGCGAGGTCCGTGGCGTGCGGGCCGAACGCGTGCGCGCCGAACTCGGAGACCCCCGATTCCACGCGACGCGTGGTCAGGTAGGCGAACGAGTCACCGGCGATAGCCGCTGAGTCGAACCACATGTTGTCGCCGTCGACCAGAACAGAGTGCTGATCGGCGTCGGCCCGCAGCTTGCCGAAACCGGGGAACACCGTGGCCAGCCAGAGTTGCAGCGTCTCGAACGACTCCGTGCCGCCGATCGTCACGCCGGACCACGCCTCAGCCCGCGGTGTGTCGAGGACACCGTCCCAATCGGTTACCTGCTCGCCGGACCAGCCGTCGTCGAACCGGAGCACGGCCTTGGTGCCGCGCAGCGGCACCAGCTGTTCGCGATGGGCCCCCGCGCCCTGCATGGCGACGAACCCGCAGATCATGGCCGACCGGCTCACCAGGTGATCACCCTCACGCTCAAGCTCCAGCGAGCGCGTCAACCCCCGCATCCGCAGCGGGACCACCAAACGCCCACCTGGCGCGAGCTGGTCCACCCACGCTGGGCAAACCTCCCAGGCACCGGCCGTGACAATGATCCGGTCAAACGGCGCGTACTCCGGGACCCCGTTCTCGGCGTCAGCGAGAACGACGTTCACCCGCTCATACCCGGCCGCGTCGAGCAGACGCCGAGCCCGCTCGGTCACGTCCGAGTCAATGTCCACGGTGGTGACCCGCCCCTCGGGACCGGCCAGCCAGCTCATCATCGCGGCGTTCACACCGCCGGACCCGATCTCCAGCGCGGTCATTCCGGGGCGGATGTCGGCCTGCTCCAGCATCGAGCCCTGCAACTGCGGCGAGGAAACCGTGCTGATCGGAACCCCCCGCTCGTCCCACTTCACGTGCACCGCGTCGCGAGGGTCATAGGCCGCCTCCAGCGGCGCCCCCGGCGCAAACAGATACCGAGGCACCGCCCGAAACACCTCGGCGACCCGATCACTTCGAACCGCCCCTATCTCCCACAGCGTGCCGATCATCGTCTCGCGCAACGCCTCAGCGTCCTGGGCTACACGGGGGGCATCGACGTTCGGGTGTCGAAATGTGCTCATGCGATTACTCGTTCAGCATCCTCGGGCGGTGTGGCCGCGTCCGGGTTGAACCACACCAGCCGGGCACGGATGTGGCTGCCGAGGTCGAACAGGCGCAGCGCGTCCTCCGGCGCGCGCAGGCTTCCCCGCATCCCGTGCGCCACGGAGACGACCTCGGCGTGGTCGTCGAAGGCCATGCCCCACGCGGCGATCCGCCCGTCCACGCGCTCGCCATACTCCTGGATGATGGCAAACAACCGGGGTGCCCTCGTCGGCGACCGTGCTTTCCAAGATCGCGGAGAACTCCGGCTCGTCGCCCAACGGCGTCAGTCCCGACGGGTTGGGGATGAACTGGTCCAGCGGATGATGGTGTATCCGAAGGTCACGCGCCGGTTCAGGGCGTTGCTGCTGGTCCGGTTGGGTCGGTGCTGCGGTTGTCATGTGATGCCTCCACATCGTGCCGGTTCTTCTCCAGGCCCCGCGGGGGCGTCGGGGTCAGCCGGGTTATATGCCAGCACTGGCTCTCGGGGATGTGCGTGCCGTAGAGCACTACGCAGGCGGGGCAGCACACGCGCGGCGCGGGTGGACCTGCGGTCAGGCGTGAAATACCGCTCGTCATGAAGGAATGGTAGACTCAACCCGCTAAGCGGTCAACCACTTTGCTAGCAAAGTTGTCTGCCCGTGATCTAGTCTGCCGTCCAGGTGCTACCGTGTGGTCGTGGCGAGCGACATCACCGACGAACGCTCCATCCAGACCCGGATCGCCGACGACCTGCGCGCACGCATCGAGATCGGCGAATACGCCGCCGGGGATCAGCTGCCCACCTACGAGCAGCTGACGCAGCGGTACCTGTGCTCGAGCGGTGTCGCCCGCAAGGCCATCGACCTGCTGCGCCAACAGGGCCTGGTCGTCTCCCAGCAGGGCAAAGGCGTGTTCGTGCGCGAACGCGCCCAACCCACACGCCACGGCATCGACCGCTACGCCCGCAGCCGCTGGAAGCAGGGCGGCACCGCCATCCACGACGCCGAAGCCGGCAGCCAGGGCCTGTCGGTCACCCAGCTCTACCGCGAGCTCGGCGAAGTGCCCGCACCGCCCGCCGTCGCGGCGGCCTTCGCGATCGAGGACGGTGCGCCGGTGTGGGTTCACAGGCGCACCACCGTCGTCGACGGGCGACCGCACCAACTCGCCGACTCCTACTACCCGCTCGACCTGGCCGTCGGCACGCTGCTCACCGAGGAGAACTCGGGTCCGGGCGGCGGTTTCGCGCGCCTGGACGAGGCCGGCGATCCACTCGCCGAGATCAGCGAGGAGTGGAGCGCCCGCATGCCCACCAGCCCCGAAAGCGTGTCACTGCAACTGCCCGGCGGAACCCCGGTCATCGACCTGACCCGCACCGTCTACGACAGCAAGGGCCGCGTCGTCGAGATCATGCTCGCCGTCATCGCCGCCGACACCGTCGGCATGTTCTACCGCTTCCCGATCCCCGACTGACCGATTCACCCGAGCGGGAGCCCCGATGCCCGAGACCGCCATCCCCGACATCACCCTCAACGACGCAACCACGATCCCGCAGCTGGGGTTCGGTGTGTTCCGGGTGCCCGACAACGAAGCCGGCGCCGCCGTCACGGCGGCCCTCGACGCCGGGTACCGGGCCATCGACACCGCCGCCTACTACCGCAACGAACCCGGCACCGGCGCCGCAATCGCCGCATCCGGAATCCCGCGCGAGCAGCTGCACATCACCACCAAGGTCTGGCACACCGACCTCGGCTACGACGCCACCCTGGCCGCGCTGGACACCAGCCTGGCCAAGCTGAAGCTCGACTACCTCGACCTCTACCTGATCCATTGGCCCGCTCCCTCGCGTGGTCTCTACGTCGCGAGCTGGCGGGCGCTGGAGAAGATCAGAAGCGACGGCCTGGCCCGTTCCATCGGCGTCTCCAACTTCACCCCGGCCACAGTGGAGCGGCTTCTCACGGAAACGAACACGGTCCCGGCCGTCAATCAGGTCGAGCTGCACCCGCGACTGCCGCAAGCCCAGGTTCGCGAGTTCGACGCACGTCATGGCATCTCCACCCAGGCGTGGAGCCCGCTCGCGCACGGCCAGCTGACCTGCGACCCCACCATCGGCACCGTCGCCGCGCGTCACGGAAGGACAGCCGCTCAGGTTCTGCTGCGCTGGAACCTGGAGCTGGGCAACATCGTGATCTCGAAATCCGTTACACCAGAACGCATCCGGTCGAACATTCAGGTCTTCGACTTCGAGCTGACCAGCCACGACCACGCCGCACTGGCGACACTCGACACCGGAGCCCGCACCGGCCCGGACCCCGACGTCTACGGAGCATGACGCAGATCTACGCTTCGCCAGAAGGCGCGGGTGGATTCTTCCGGCGCCGTATGTAGAAGGCGTCCGCCTCGGTGATGATCTGGCGGATGCGGGCCTCGCTCAGTCCTTCCAGACGGCTCACCGAAGGGCTACTCGTCTCACGGTGTCCGCGAGGGTCTCGCCTCAGGTGCCGACGTAGGCCGCGAGGTGCTCGCCGGTGAGGGTGGAGCGGGCGGCGATGAGGTCGGCGGGTGTGCCCTCGAAGACGATCCGGCCGCCGTCGTGGCCGGCGCCGGGGCCGAGGTCGATGATCCAGTCGGCGTGCGCCATGACCGCCTGGTGGTGCTCGATGACGATGACCGAATCGCCGGAGTCGACGAGCCGGTCGAGCAGGCCGAGCAGCTGCTCGACGTCGGCGAGGTGCAGGCCGGTGGTCAGCTCGTCGAGGACGTAGACCCAAGAGGAATTGACAGGGCCCTTCTCGCCCATTCGGGTGGCCAGCTTGAGCCGCTGCCGCTCGCCGCCGGACAGCGTAGTGAGCGGCTGGCCGATGGTGAGGTAGCCGAGCCCGACGTCGGCGAGCCGCTCGAGGATCTTGTGCGCGGCCGGGGTGCGCGCCTCGCCGGCGCCGAAGAACTCCTCGGCCTCGGCGACCGACATCGCGAGCACCTCGCTGATGTCCCGGCCGCCGAGGTGGTAGTCCAGCACCGACGCCTCGAACCGCTTCCCCTCGCATACCTCGCAGGTGGTGGCGACGCCGGCCATCATCGCCAGGTCGGTGTAGATGACCCCGGCGCCGTTGCAGGTGGGGCAGGCACCCTCGGAGTTGGCACTGAACAGCGCCGGCTTCACGCCGTTGGCCTTCGCGAACGCCTTGCGGATCGGGTCGAGCAGTCCGGTGTACGTGGCCGGGTTGCTCCGGCGCGAGCCGCGGATCGCGCCCTGGCCGATCGCCACCACCCCGTCCCGGCCCGACACCGAGCCGTGGATCAGCGAGCTCTTGCCGGAGCCGGCGACGCCGGTGACGACGACCATCACCCCGAGCGGGATATCGACGTCGACGTCGCGCAGGTTGTGCGCCGTCGCGCCGCGGATCTCCAGCGTGCCGGTGGGCGTGCGCACCGTCTCCTTGAGGGCGGCCCGGTCGTCGAGATGGCGGCCGGTGACGGTGCCGCTGGCCCGCAGCCCCTCGACCGTGCCCTCGAAGCAGACGGTGCCGCCCGCCGTACCGGCGCCGGGGCCGAGGTCGACGACGTGGTCGGCGATCGCGATCGTCTCCGGCTTGTGCTCCACGACGAGCACCGTGTTCCCCTTGTCCCGCAGCCGCAGCAACAGGCCGTTCATCCGCACGATGTCATGAGGGTGCAGGCCGATGGTGGGCTCGTCGAAGACGTAGGTGATGTCGGTGAGCGCGGAGCCGAGGTGGCGGATCATCTTGACGCGCTGCGCCTCGCCGCCCGACAGCGTGCCCGACGGCCGGTCGAGCGCGAGGTAGCCCAGCCCGATCTCCACGAACGAGTCGAGGGTCTGCCCCAGCGTGGCGAGCAGCGGCGCCACCGACGGCTCGTCGAGGCCGCGGACCCATCCGGCCAGGTCGCTGATCTGCATCGCGCAGGCGTCGGCGATATTGATTCCCTTGATCTTGGACGACCGGGCCGCCTCGCTGAGCCGGATGCCCTCGCAGTCGGAACAGGTCGTGAACGTCACCGCCCGCTCCACGAACGCCCGGATGTGCGGCTGCATCGCGTCGACGTCCTTGACCAGGAACGACTTCTGGACCTGCGGGATCAGCCCCTGGTAGGAGAGGTTGACGCCATCGATCTTGATCTTGGTCGGCTCCTTGTGGAGCAGGTCGTGCAGTTCCTTCTTGGTGAACTTGCGGATCGGCTTGTCCGGGTCGAAGAAGCCACAGCCGTTGAAGATGCGGCCGTACCAGCCCTCCATGCTGAAGCCGGGGATCGTGAGCGCACCGGAGTTGAGCGACTTGCTGTCGTCGTAGAACGCGGACAGGTCGAAGTCGGTGACCGAGCCCCGGCCTTCGCAGCGCGGACACATACCGCCAGTGATGCTGAAGCTGCGCCGCTCCTTCACGGTCTTCCCGCCGCGCTCTAGCGTGACCGCGCCCGCTCCACTGATCGAGGCGACGTTGAAGGAGAACGCCTGGGGCGAGCCGATGTACGGCTGCCCGAGCCGGCTGAAGACGATCCGCAGCATCGCGTTGGCGTCGGTGGCGGTGCCGACCGTGGAGCGGGGGTCGGCGCCCATCCGCTCCTGGTCGACGATGATCGCGGTCGTCAACCCGTCGAGGACGTCGACCTCGGGCCGCGCCAGCGTCGGCATGAAGCCCTGCACGAAGGCGCTGTAAGTCTCGTTGATCATCCGCTGCGACTCCGCGGCAATCGTGCCGAACACCAGCGAGCTCTTGCCCGAGCCGGAGACGCCGGTGAACACCGTCAGCCGGCGCTTCGGGATCTCGACGCTGACGTCCGTGAGGTTGTTCACGCGCGCGCCGTGCACCCGGATCAGATCGTGGCTGTCGGCAACGTGGCGCGCAGGTGACTGCGGGTCCGTCCTCGTGGCCATGCTCATCGTGTCTCCATCGGTTGGGCGGGGCCGCCTTCGCGGTCTCCGTCGGCGTCGCCTGGCTCGATCTGACCAGCTTCGAGCAGTACGTCTGGTTCTCCTTCGTCGGCGCGGTCGCGGCAACGGTCCATTGCCTACCGGATCGGCGGTGCCGGCCGGGGTGGCACGACGCCCGTCCGGCTGACGCTGGCCGGGGTCGCGCTCGGGGCAAGACCCAAGGCGACCACACCGCTTCGGCCCGGCCCGTGAGGAGCATCGGAACGGGATCCATCGGTAGTGGATGACCCCGGACTCGCGAAGCCGGCCCGCAGCACAAGATGAGGATCGAGACGTCAAGGTACGGCTGGATCGACTGTTCGCGCACGTTCGATCGCCCGGTAGACGGTGGAGCGGGCGACGGAGAACAGCTCTGCGCGCTCGGCGCTGGTATGGGTGCCGGCGTGGTGCAGCGTGACGAGGTGGGACTCCTGGCGCGGGCAGAGCTTGGGCCTCTTGCCACGCAGCCGGCCCTTGGCGCGAGCGACCTTCATGCCCTCCCCGGTCCTCATCTTGATCAAGTCGGATTCGAACTCGGCGACCATGGCCAGGACGTTAAACTACAACCTGTTCCCAGGAGCACTCTGACCTTAAGGGCCGCAGGGAGCGCCCTGCGGCCACTTGACCGGCGTCGCCCGCACCTCTGCCCTCCGCAACGGCGACGGGTCGGCCGACCGTCTCCACGGTGGAACCGCTGCCGATGGCTGTGATCGCCAGGATGATCATCATCGTCGGGCTGGTGGCCGGCCGCTCACGTCGACCATGCGGCGGACGGCACCGACCCGGCCGCAATCCGCCACTGCGGTTCAGGCTTCACGCCGAGACATCGGCCACATCGCCGGGGACCGGGCCGACACAGACCCCCTCCCCCGCCTGACCGCACTGTAGGAGCCGTACCGGTTGGCATGGATGACCCCTCCCGACGGCCTGCCCACAACGCTTGTTCTACCCACGCGTTGTGCGACGCTCGGGCGATGCGTGTTCTGGTCATCGGTGGGACGTGCTTTCTCGGTCGGCGAGTGGTCGAGCGCCTGCACGAGCGGCGAGACGAGGTCCTGGTCGTGCATCGGGGCCGCAGCGTCCCGGATCCGTGGGTGGCGGTCACACACCTCCTCACCGACCGCCATGACCTCGCCCGCCACGGTGACAAGATCCGCGCCTTCGACCCCGAAGCGGTCGTCGACACCATCGCGCTCACCGCGGCCGATGTCGACGCGGTCCTGCCGGTGCTGCCCGACGTTCCCACCGTCGTGCTCTCCAGCCAGGACGTCTACCCGGCCCACACGGGCCTGAGAACCGGGGCCGGCGTGGCGGGCGTGCCGCTGACCGAGAACTCAGAGCTGCGCCGCAGAGCGCTACCCCTACAAGGGGCTGGGGATCGACGTCATGCCCGAGGACTACGACAAGCTCGACGTCGAGGAACGCTGGCTGCCCCGGGGAGCGGTCGTCCTGCGGCTCCCCCTCGTCTACGGCCCGCACGACTGGCAGCGCCGCGAAGAGCCCGTCCTGCGACGCGTCCGCGCCGGCCGGGCGAGGATCCCAGTCGGCCCTGCCAACCTGCTCTGGACCCGCGGGCACGTCGACGATCTCGCTACCGGCGTGCTGGCCGCGCTGGACACGCGAGCAGCCGACGGCCTGCCGGTGAACCTCGGCGAACCCCAGACCATGCCCATCCGCTGGTGGTTCGAGCAGATCCTGGCCGCAGCGGGATCAGACGCCGAACTGGTCCGCGTCCCCGAGCAAGCGCTGCCGCCCGACCTTGCCATCACCGCGACCGACGACGCAGCCCTTGCGGCAGCAGCCGGCTAGAACTCGGAGTCCCGCAAGCCGATGGGCCTGCGGTATCGCCGCAGGGTCGCTCGTCGTGCTCTTCAGCGCCAGGTCGCGTGACTCTCGCAAGCGTAGCTCGCTTCCGGCATCCCCGACCGGTAGGACTGACCGGCGGCCCTCAGGCGAGGCGCGCGTCTCCAATCATCCTGCGACGGGTGTAGCGGCACACGGACACGATGAGTTCGACGGTGCGGCGACGGTGGCCCCGGGCGATGATCGCGCTCACCACCAGCACGGCTTCCGGAACGGCCACCATCGAAACACCTATCGTGAGCAGTGTGGTGACGACTGCGCTGATCATCAGGCCGACGAATGCCGGTACGGCCGGCGCGGGACCATCAGCACCACGGCGCCGGCGAGCTCCGGTGTCCCGATGACAAACACCGCCGTGGTCACCGTCTGCGACCCCCACATTTCGCCAATCACCGGCTGCGGGTCCACCGCTACCGCCATCCAGCTGATCCGACCATCTGGCTCCAGAAAGGCCCGTCCATGGAGAAGTCGTCCTTGACCGCCCTCGCTCGCGAGCAGTTGAAGGCAGCGCTGCAAGCGTCCAGCGGGCGCAGTGCGCGCACCGTGTTCGGCGGTCATGAACATGTGCTGCGGCAGACCGTGATCGCGCTGGCCGCCGGCCACCGGCTCGATGAGCACGAGAACCCCGGTGAGGCGACCGTGCACGTGCTGCACGGTCGGGTGCGCCTCGACTCGGGGGACGTCAGCTGGGACGGCTCCCCCGGTGACCTGCTCACCGTGCCTGATGCCCGGCACGCCCTCGAAGCGATCGAGGACTCCGTTGTGCTGCTCACCGTGGCCAAGCCCGGGCTACGCTGAGCACGGACAGCCCGTTCGTCCGGGTCGCGGTCATCGCAAGGTCGGCCTTGTCACCCGCGGGAATGCGGAGTAGAACGTCCCCTACGGGAACACCGGCAGGCCAAGGTCGAATCAGAGGAGAAGGTCCGTCCTCCCGGTCGGCGCTCCCCAGCACGAGCACCGGGTACCCACGCGGAGCACGCCGCTACGAGGCTTCGCGCCGTGGGTCTGCGTCTGCGGGCGGCCGTCGTCCGCAGACGCCGAGACCGCCCAGCACGGCGATAGGTGCACGCTTGGTAACCCGATGACTCGAGCTCTGGACGCCGCCCGGAGTTTCCTGGGCGGCGTCCGACTTTCTGCAGGGGTCAAAGAACCCTCACCCGCATCGTGTTGTCCGGCCATCCGCTGCTGGTCGACTGTCAGCGGGTGTGAGCGAGTTCGGCGTGGACGCGGCTGAGCCGGTCGTGCCACCATGCCGCCCGTTCGGGGTCGGTCAGCTCGTAGGTGTCCAGAAGCGCCGGATCGGGCGCGGGTGGGGTGCGTGGTACCGGGAGGTGGCCATCCACCGGCCGGAGCGAGGCATCGCCGGTCACGATGTCGCCGGTCAGCAGGGACAGGGTGCCCAGGCCGCAGGCGAAGTCCAGTTCTGGCAGTGCCCCGGCGAGGGCGAGTTGGGCGGCCAGGCCGACGCTGGTCTCCAGCGCGGAGGACACTACACAGGGCAGACCTGCGGCTTCGGCGACCTGCAACGATCGGCGGACCCCGCCGAGCGGGGTGCACTTGAGCACCGCCACGTCAGCGGCTCCGGCGAGGGCGACCCGAAGCGGGTCTTCGGCGCGCCGGATGGACTCATCGGCGGCGATCCGCACAGTCACCTTGCGGCGCACGGCGGCCAGGTCCTCGATGGTGCGGCAGGGCTGCTCGACGTACTGCAATCCACCGGCGGCCTTGTCCAGCTGGGGAATCACCGTGGTCGCCGTGTCGAGATCCCACAACCCGTTGGCGTCCACCCGGATGTGTCCGTGCGGGCCGAGGGCATCGCGCACCGCCTCGACACGGGCGAGGTCCTCGGCCCGCGAATCGGGGTGATCGGCGACCTTGACCTTCGCCGTGGCGCAGCCAGCGGCGGACACGAGGTCGTGGGCACGTTGCGGGCCGACCGCCGGGACCGTGCAGTTGACCGGGACACGATCACGGACCGGTTGCGGCCAGCCCACCGTGGCCGCTTCGATCGCGGTAGCCAGCCAGCCTGCTGCTTCCCGGTCGTCGTACTCGGGGAACGGGCAGAACTCGCCCCACCCGGCCGGCCCCTCGATCACCATGCCCTCCCGGACGGTGATCCCGCGAAACCGGGTCGTCAGGGGGATGGCGTAGGCGCGGGCGGTGGTGACGTCGATGCCGGTCATATGGTGATGTCCTGGTCGTCGTGGGCGTGGCGCAGAGAGCCGGTGATGTCCTCGTCCAGCTCTGCCAGGTCGTGGAGTTCAGTCCACGGGACGCACCTCACTTCCTCGTCCGGTTGCAAGGCTATCCCTGGCCTGCTCAGGAACGCTCACGACTGGGTGGGGTGCGTGCCCACCTCCCACGCACCCGGCTCTCTCGCGGCGTAGGCAACGCCTGATCGGCGCAGCCCAGTCAGGTCGCGACATGCCGACTGCATCGTCCCGTAAGCCGATCCTCGACTGGGACGACCTCTCGCTCTTACCGTCGCCATCATGAGGCCTCATGCACTTGTCGGACGAGGCGGTCCAGGTCGTCGGTCAGCGTGGCAGTTCAGGGCCGGCAGGTGCTGTCCGACTGGCTGACGCGCGCCCGCTTCTCGGTCCGGCTGCTGCGCTGGTTCTGCGGTGCCGACGGCTTTCGGGATCGGTGCCGTCGCCGGGCAGCACGGCGTGTAGACCGGTGCGACCGGCGGCTCCGATGACAGAAGTGGTCAGCGTCCCGCTGCGGTGGCGGGGTCGAGCCGTCGGGTGTTGTGGAACGCAGCGACCCGCCAGGTGTCGCCCTCATCGGTCACGACGAACGAGACGACCGACTCGCGGTCGGCGGTCACCGTGGACTGTCCCGCGGGCAGTACGGCGCCGATGGTCAGCACGTGCGCGACGTCCGGGCGCAGGAACCGGACGGCGGCAGGCAAGGCATCGTCGCTCGTCGTGGTCATCCTGGATCCGCGCAGCGGCCCGTCGAACAGCCAGCGGTGAGTGTCCTCGATCACGGTGCGGCCGAGCATTACCTGGCCGTTGAACGCGACGTAGCTGGCATCGCGGGTGAACTCGGCGCCGTACGCGGTGGCGTCGCCGGCGTTCCAGGCGTCGGACAGGCGGGCGAGGGTGTCGAGGACGGGAGTGGTGTCGAGAATGGGTGTGTCGGGCATGAGGGGGTTCCTCCGTAGAGCGATGTCGTGCAGGACGCGTTCGGACATGCCGCGCGCTACGCTCTGCGGTGCAATCCCTGAGCCGTGCGCGGCGTCCATTGCGGTACGCGGTTCCGGTCCGGACAGGTGCGCGTCAACGCACTGCCCGGGGTTCTGCATCTGATCGATGCACAGGCTCAGTCCATCCGGGCCTCCTCGTCGCCGGTGGGCAGCAAGTCAACGAGCGCTGCGATGTCGTCGGGCCATTCGAGGCGGCCGCCGTCGATGTCGGCCACCAACGCATCCACCCATCTGCGTTCGGCGTCGAGTCGGTTCCGCTCGTACTCGGTCTCGATCACCAGCAGCCGTGGCGGGGTGTTCGGGGTCGACCTGGCCGCCTCATCAAGGCCGGCGATCCGCGCAGCGAGGACGTTGCTGCGGGTCCGCAGTGCCTCAGCGGCCTCGTCACCCGGCAGGCAGCCGACGAACGAGAGGGCCGCCACGAACACCGTGGTATCGGGATCGGGGTGGGCCAGCAGCCGCGTGACTCGCGCGCGAAGCTCGACGCGACCTGCGTCGGTAAGGGCATAGACGGTGCGCTCCGGACGGCCGCCATCGCGGGCGATCTCCTGCACTCCGATCAACTTGTCGCGCACCAGCCGCTCGACGGCGTGATACATGCTCCGCGGCAGCCCGGTCACGAAGTCCTTGTGGGTGTCGATCATCATCCGGTGCATCTCGTAGGTGTGCCGGGGGCCCATGAGGAGCAGGGCCAGCACAGTCAGCGCAGGCAGATCACGATCGACTCGCCGCAGCCCCACTGCCTACCTCCTCAGTAGTGCGTGTCGCAGTATTGCAGACTGCACTATTAGAATGCCAGCAGCGTTCGCGCCCAGCCGCGGGCTCCCACGGCGGAGGGGATCGACCGTTTCGCGCCGCGACCCAACCGAAGCCGGGCACGACCAGGGCCAAGGCGCACGGTTGGACGTGCGCGGCAACGAGGCTGTTCATCGGTCGGCCCTCGCTGAGCTACCCGATCAAGACTCTGGCGCAGGGGCTGGACACGGGTCCGGCAGCGCTTCGCGAGAGAGCGACGCTGCCAGCAGCTCACAGCCGGGGCAGTCAGCGGCGGTCCTGGTAGATGTCGGGCACACCGTCGGCGTCGGTGTCGCGCTCCTCGTCGGCGCAGACGGTGCGGTAGTGATGGTTGCGGATGCGCAGCACGACCGCCGCGAGCAGCGCGGCCAGCAGTGAGCCGAGCAGGACGCCGATCTTGACGTGGTCGTCGCGTTCACTACCGGCACCGAAGGCGAGCTCGCCGATGAGCAGGGACACGGTGAACCCGATCCCGGCGAGCAGTGCGACTCCGAGCACGTCCCACCAGGACAGGCCGTCGGAGAGCTCCGCGTGGGTGAACCGCTGCACGAACCAGGTCGCACCCAGGACACCGGCGGGTTTGCCCACGACGAGGGCGGCGATGATGCCGAGGGTGACGGTGTCGCGCAGGCTCGCGCCGAGCCCGTCCGTGCCGGTGAGGGACACCCCGGCGGCGAAGAACGCGAACACCGGCACCGCGACGCCGGAGGAGATCGGCCGGAAGCGGTGCTCGAAGTGCTCGGCCAGCCCAGGCCCGGGACCTTCGGCGCGACGGATTACCGGCACGGTGAACCCGAGCAGCACCCCGGCCACGGTGGCATGCACCCCGGATTCGTGCACCAGCACCCAGGTGGCCACCGCCAACGGCAGCAGCAGCCACCACGACCGCACCCGCCGCCGCACCAGCAGCGCGAACAGGCCCAGCGGGATCAGGGCCACCGCGAGCGGCACAAGGCGCAGTGAGCTGGTGTAGAACACCGCGATGATCGTGATCGCGAGCAGGTCGTCGACCACGGCCAGGGTGAGCAGGAAGGTGCGCAGCGCCGCGGGCAGATGGGTGCCGATGACCGCGAGTACGGCCAGGGCGAACGCGATGTCGGTTGCGGTCGGGATCGCCCAACCCGCCAGCGCACCGGCGCCATCACCGGCGTTGACCGCCAGGTAGATCAGCGCGGGTACGGCCATACCCCCGACGGCGGCGGCGACCGGCAGCGCTGCCCGTCGTGGATCACGCAGGTCACCGACGACGAACTCCCGCTTGAGCTCCAACCCGGCGACGAAGAAGAAGATCGCCAGCAGGCCGTCGGCGGCCCACTGGGCCAGGGTCAGGTCCAGGTGCAGCGCCGCCGGGCCGATCCGCAGCCCGCTCACCGTGGCGTAGGTGTCACCCCACGGCGAGTTCGCCCAGACCAGCGCGATCACCACGGCCCCGACGAGCAGCACCCCACCGACGGTCTCGGCACGCAGGATGTCACCGACCCGGCTGACCTCCGGCCAGCTGCCCCGATCGAACAGGCGGGCGGCGGGCCCGGACGAGGTGCTCATGGTGCTCCTTCGGAGGGGTCGCCAGTCGGACCGCCGACCAGACTTCCCGGCACACCGTCGCCAACCGTAGGTCAGGACCCACCACTCCGCTCGGTCGCGACCGAGGTGACCCCGGGCGCGGTCCGGAAGCCACCCGAGCCCGAGACGCCCTGGCCGCCCAGCGCCGCCAGCTCATCGTCTACCACCACATGTTGCAGCCGGGCGACGATCATCCCTGCGAGGGTTGCTGCCTGTTCGTCGACAACCTCGGCCACCCGGCCCACCTGCACGCCCGCGACACCTCCCTGGTCCTGGTGTCGCAGGCACCGCCGGCGGAGATCGAGAAACGCAGGGGCTGGACGCGCCCCTGGTTCTCCTCGACCGGCAACGGTTTCGATGCCGACTTCGGTGTCACCGGGAGCTTGCCGACCGAGCGCAGTGATCATTCCCAGCGCTCCCTCAACGTCGTCCGCGCGACGCTCACGTAGCCCTCGCAACGATCATCTCGTCACCCTCCGGCGGGTGGCGGAGGAACGCGGGGAGCCTCCGGTGGGGGTCGCGAGGGGCCGGCCCGACGCGCGCAGCCCCGTCGTCGCACCAGGGCTGATGGCACCGCACCGGCCGAGCGCGTCGCCGCCGCGGTCTCGTCGAGGGCACCGGGCAGGAGAAAGATCCCGAGGTTGAACTGGACGAAGGTGATGATGAACTTCACGAGGACCCATCGATGATGGGTGAGACCCCACGCCGTGCCCAACGACAGCATCAACCCGGTGGACGCCGAGGCGTTGGCCAAACGCATCGGGGACATTCCAGAGTTCCGTAGCCACTGGCTGAGCATCCCTGTCCTACCCTGGACCCGACCCACGAGGGAGGGAGAGTCATGTCGGCCACCCGGCTTCTCGTCCTCGGGATCGTGCGTGGGTACGGCCGGGCGCACGGCTACCGCGTGGGCCACGACCTGCTGTCCTGGGGTGCCGACGAGTGGGCCAACGTCAAGTGGGGTTCGATCTACCACGCACTGCGGGCGCTGACGCAGTCCGGCTTCCTGCTCGACCACAATGACATCCTGGGTCGCACCGACTACGAGCTCACCGAGCGCGGCGAGGCCGAGTTCATCCGGCTGCTGAGCGACGCGCTGCGTCGCCCCGAGCCGCGGCCCGACCTAGCTCGGTGCCGCCCTCGCGACGCTGCCGGCGCTCCCCCGTGCCGATGCGGTCCGGCTCCTGCGCGAACGGTTGACCGCGCACGAGACCGCCCGGGACAAGGCTCAGGCGCAGGTCGACAGCTGGGCCGAGCCGGCACACGTTCGGGAACTGTTCGGGCTCTGGGAACACACCGCGGCCGGCGGCGTGGAATGGACCTGCGTTGCTGTCCATCCGTCACTACCGCGACCTGAGTAGGTGAGTGAAGGCACGAATGCCCGCCGACGGAACACCCCCGCGCTGGCTGAGACCGATGAACAGGGTCCTGATGACGTTGCAGCGCCTCGGGCTCGGCATGCAGGAGCTGCCCGTGCTCACCGTGCCGGGCCGCCGCAGCGGTCGACCGCGGCGCACCCCGCTGACCGTCCTGGATCTCGACGACGAGCGCTACCTGCTCGCGGGGTTCCCGGCAACCGACTGGGCCGCGAACGCCCGCGCCGCCGGGATCGGCTCGCTCCGCGTCGGGAGCCGGGACGAACAGGTCCGTCTCGTGGAGCTGGATGCGGATGCCGCGCTCCCGGTGCTGCGGGCGTGGCCCGTCCACGTTCCGCGGGGGGCGACGATGATGCGTGACGCCGGGGTGGTCACCGACACCACGCCGGAGGCTTTCGAGGCCGTCGCCGGGGTGTGCGCGGTGTTCCGGATCGAGGTGATGCATCCGTGACGACGATGATCCCGATCTTCCCGTGCCGGTCGGGGCGACGAGCAGCGCTCGACGACCCGACCGGCGCGCGTAGGCTGCCGGCCGAGGTCACCGCGCCTGAAGGAACCGGAGCCCGATGCAGCAGGAGTACATCACCGTCACTGGCGCGCGCGAGAACAACCTGCGCGACGTTTCCGTCCACGTCCCGAAGCGGAAGATCACCGCGTTCGTCGGGGTCTCCGGATCCGGCAAAGTCGACCAGCGCCGGCTCGGCGGTGGTTCGCGGTCGACGCTGGGCACCGTCACCGACATCAACCCGCTGCTGCGGCTGCTGCTCTCCCGGCGCAGCACGCTGCACGTCGGCTATTCCAACGTCTTCGGCTTCAACGACCCGGCCGGGATGTGCCTGGGCTGCAACGGCATCGGGCGCAGGGTGGCGCTGGACCAACCGCGTTCTTCGACATGACCAAGTCACTGAACGAGGGCCCGATGCAGCACCGGGACTTCGCCGTCGACAGCTGGTACTGGCACATCTACGTGCAGTCGGGGAAGTTCGACAACGACAAGCCGCTGCGCGACTACACCGACGACGAGTGGCGGCTGCTGCTGTTCAGTGCGGACGAGGGCGGCACCTCCGACCGCAAGAAGGAGACGGTCGCGCGCTACACCACGTCGGCGCGCTGCCCGGACTGCGGCGGCACCCGGCTGGCCGAGGCCTCGCGCACGGCGACGGTTGCCGGGCACACCTTGCCGGAGCTCACGGCGGTGGACCTCGGGGCGCTCCACGCCCTGCTCCCGAACTGCGGGGACTGCAACGGGCGCCGCTACACCGACGAGGTGCTCGGGCTGCTCGTCGACGGGAAGTCGATCTCCGACGTGCTCGACATGATGGCTGCTCAGGCGTCGGTGTTCTTCTCCGGTCGCGACATCCGGCGCCGGCTGCAGGCGGTCGTCGACGTCGGGCTAGAATACCTGACACTGGACCAACCGCTCTCCACGCTGTCGGGTGGGGAATGCCAGCGGCTGAAACTGGCCGGGCGGCTGCATGAGGAAGGTAACATCTACGTGCTCGACGAGCCCACCACCGGGCTGCACATGTCCGACTGCGGACAGTTGCTCGAGCTGGTCGACGGCGGCAGCTCGGTGGTCGTCATTGAGCACAACCTGGACGTGGGCGCGCACGCGGACTGGGTGATCGACCTCGGCCCGGAGGGTGGGGACGCCGGGGGAATGGTGGTGTTCGAGGGGCCGCCCGCCGAGCTCGTCAGCGCGCCGGGCTCGTTCACCGGGGATTATCTGGCCCGGTACGCCGCTGCGGTAGCGGCCGGTTGAACGGGTCGACGCCACCGGGTTCGACGGTGGTCCGGTTCGATCATACCCACGACCGGACAGCCGTCGAGCTCGCCGCGGTGTACCGGCCCGCCGATCCCCCGCGGGCCGGGCAGCTGGTGTTGTGGTCGCCCGCCGGTGCGCCGCTCCCGGATCTGGGCGAGCCCGCCGCGGTGGCTCTGGTGCCCCCGCCCGGCGACGCGATCCGCGACGTGCCGGTGCGCCTGCTGCCCGTCGGCGATGCCCTTCCGATGCTGGTCGCGGCGCGAAGCGACCCGGCCGCACACGGGGCAACCCGGTTCTGGGGCGCCGCCGCGCTGGTCGGGCTGCAGCTCGTCGCCCGCGGCCGGCTGCTCCCCGGTGTGTCACCCACCGGGATCGACGCCTGGCGGGTCGGCCCGCTCGACACCGCGGACGTCGAGCGGCTGAACGCCCTGGCCGCCGCGATGCCACCCGAGGCACACGCGGTGGCGGTGACGGGGACCTCGCCACCCGCACTGACCGCCGCCGGCCCGCTGCTGCGTGCCTTCATCGACGCCGTCGCCGACGTCCTCCCCCGCTCTCCCGCGGCGGCCGCCGCGGCCGGCGGGCCTGCGTTCGCGGCACCCACCGTCCACCGGGTGCCCGAGCTGCGGGCGTGGGCCGAGGAAATCGCCGCAGGCGTCGACGCCGGGGTCCGGTTGTCGTTGCGGGTGCAGGCGCCGGCCGACCCGACGACCGGCCGGTTCCGGGCGGTCGTGCAGGTGCACCCGCTCGCCGACCCGACCCGGGTCGCCGACCTCGGCGCAGTCTGGGCCGGAACGGCACCGGGACACGGCCCGCGAGCCCGTGCCGATGCCGTGCTCGCCGTCCGCCGGGCCGCCGGCCTGTGGGGCCCGCTGGAGGGCTTGCTCGCTCAGGCGATCCCGGACGAGCTCGAGCTCGACGACGCCGAGATCAACGACCTCTTGGCCGATGCGGCCGCGCGCCTGCACGTCGGGGGCGTGGAGGTGCACTGGCCGCGGGAGGTCGCGCCGACGTTGAAGTCCCGGGTGGTCGCGGGACGGTCCGGTTCGGCGCCGACGACGTTCGGGGCCGGCGCTGATCAGTTCGCGCTGGACTGGGAGGTCGCGTTGCGCGGCGATCCGCTCACCGCCGCCGAGATGGACGAACTGGCCCACAGCCACCGCCCGGTGGTGCGTCTGCGGGGTGAGTGGGTGCTCGTCGACCCGACCGTGCGGCGGCGGGCCGGGCAGCGCACCGCGGGGCCGGTCACCCCGATCACCGCGCTGGGTGCCGCGCTCACCGGCACCGTCGAGATCGACGGCGAGCCGGTTCCGGTGACGAGCACCGGATGGCTGGAGGAGCTGCGCGCCCGGATCACCGATCCCGACGTCGGTGATCCGGATGGCCCGCCGTCCGGTCTCACGGCACCGCCCGGTCTCCGCGGAAAGCTGCGTGACTACCAGCTCCGCGGGCTGCGCTGGCTCGCCGAGATGACCTCGCTCGGGCTCGGCGCGTGCCTCGCCGACGACATGGGGCTGGGCAAGACGGTCACCCTCATCGCGCTGCACCTGCACCGCCGCGAGCTCGCCGCGGGACCGACCCTCCTCGTCTGTCCGGCCTCGCTACTCGGGAACTGGGAGCGGGAGATCATCCGCTTCGCGCCCGGCGAGACGGTGCGCCGGTTCCACGGATCCGATCGGTCCCTGGGCCGGGCCGCAGCCGGCTTCGTCCTCACCACCTACACGATGATGCGCCTCAACGCCCCGCTGCTCGCCCGGCAGCGCTGGGGAATGGTGGTCGCCGACGAGGCCCAGCACGTCAAGAATGCGGCGTCGGGCACGGCCCGGGCGCTGCGGACGGTGCCGGGCGGGACCCGGGTCGCGCTGACCGGCACGCCGGTGGAGAACGACCTGATGGAGTTGTGGGCGATCCTGGACTGGACCACTCCCGGGCTGCTCGGTTCGGCGGCGGCATTCCGGTCCCGGTGGGCGGAGCCGGCCACGTCCGATCCCGAGGTCGGGGCCCGGCTCGCCCGGCTCGTCCGGCCCTTCCTGCTGCGCCGGCGCAAGTCCGACCCCGGGATCGCGCCCGAGCTGCCGCGCAAGACCGAGACCGACCACCCGGTCGGGCTCACCCGCGAGCAGGCCGGGCTCTACGCGGCCGCCGTCGCCGAGACGATGGAGCGGATCCGCGGCGCCGACGGGATGACCCGGCGCGGGTTGGTCATGGCGCTGCTGACGGCGTTGAAGCAGATCTGCAACCATCCAGCTCAGTACGTGCCGGAGGTCCATCCCGTGCTGGCCGAGCGGTCGGGGAAGCTGGACCTGCTCGACGAGCTGCTGGACACGATCCTGGCCGGCGGCGGACCGCTCGCGGGTCCGCGAACCGATTCGGGCAGTTCGGTGCTGCTGTTCACCCAGTACGTCGCCATGGCCAGGCTGCTGGAGCGGCACCTGCGTGACCGCGGGATCCCGACCCAGCTGCTGCACGGCGGCACTCCGGTGCGGGTCCGCGAGGAGATGGTGGACCGGTTCCAGAGCGGCACGGTGCCGGTGTTCCTGCTGTCGCTGCGCGCCGCCGGCACCGGGCTCAATCTCACCCGCGCCGACCACGTGGTGCACTATGACCGCTGGTGGAACCCGGCCGTCGAGGACCAGGCCACCGACCGCGCGTACCGGATCGGGCAGACCCGCCCGGTGCAGGTGCACCGGATCATCGCCGAGGGCACCCTGGAGGAGAGGATCGCTGATCTGCTTGCCGGCAAGCGGGCGTTGGCCGACGCGGTGCTGGGCGGTGGCGAGGCCGCACTGACCGAGCTCACCGACGCCGAGCTCACCGAGCTCGTCACACTGCGCAGATGCCCATGAGCGAGCACGCGCGCGAGTCATGGACATCGGGCGAGCCCGCACGCGAGTCATCCCGAGGTTTCCCCGCGTTCCCGGCGCAGCGCGGCCGCCGCGGCCGATCCTGGTGGGGGCGCGCCCTCGTCACGGCGATGGAGGACACCTCGCGCGACCCCGACCTGCTCCGCCGCAGTCGCCGCCTTGCCGACAGCGGCCGGATCGGCCCGATCACCCTCTCGCCGGGTCGCGTCGGCGCGACCGTCGAGGACATCGACGACCTCTATGAGGTGGCGGTCCGCGTCGCGGAGCTCACCAGCGACGAGTGGGATCGGTTCCGCGAGCAGGTGCTTGCCGAACCCGGTCACCTGGCGGCCCTGCTGGACGGGGAAGTGCCGCGTTCGCTGGTGCGCGCAGCCGACCTGGCCGACGTCGTCCTGTTGCCCGAGATCGGCGATCTCGAATCGGCGTGCGGTTGCCCGGACTGGGGCGATCCGTGCGAGCACGCCGCGGCGCTGTGTTACCAGACCGCGTGGCTGCTCGATGCCGACCCGTTCCTGCTGCTGCTGCTGCGTGGGCGCGGCAAGCCCGAGCTCCTCGACACGTTCGGGCGGTGCAAGGAAGAACCGGCGGTGGCCACGTCTTGCAGGGTCTCGCCCGTGCCGGCTGCCGCGGCCTACGCCAGGCCGGTGCCGCCGCTGCCGGAGCCACCCCCCGCGGCCCCGCGCACCACCGTCGTCGGGCCCACGCCCGGCTTGCCCGACGTCGATCTCGGTCTCCTGATCGTCGACGCCGCCGAACGCGCCCGAACGCTGGCGCGTGGGGTCCCACCGGTGCTCGACCCGTGGGATGACGCCGTGCGCTGGGCGGCGACATACCCGCAGGTAGCGGCCCGGGTGGCGGCGAACATCGGGGACTCCACGGAGCTCGGACCGGCGGCGCGGGCGTGGGAGCTCGGTGGGATGACCGCGCTCGCGGTACTGAAGGAGCTGCGGCGCCCGGACGGTCCTCGTGTCGAGCACGTGCAGGCGGCGCCAGGCGCCGTCGCGTGCCGTGGCCAGGACGGGCACTGGTACCCGTTCCGGCGCCACGGCGGATGCTGGTGGCCGGCCGGTCCGCCGGACCACGACCTCGACGCGGCACTGGACAGCCTGCCGGCTGGGTGATCGACCTCGGGCAGTGGGCGTGGGTGGCCGTGCGACGATCGGTTCCGGTACGCCCGCCCGACCTCGACCCCGGCGAGCGCGGTGTGGACGCTCGGTCGTCGCGCCCACGGCGTCGACGGTCGGGATGGCACCGTCGGGCCGTGGCATCGGGTCACTCCGATGCGGTGTCAGCGGTGCGGCCATCCCCCGGCCACGGCCGACCGCATGACCCGGCCGGCGGCGGACACGACCCCCTCGAGTGGCCCGCGACGGTCGGCGAGCCGCAGCGCGACACCCACGATCACGGCCCCCACGACGTTCCCGAGCAGCACCATGCCCGCATGGTCGGTGCCGCCTGGAATGACCGTCACCGCGAGCACATGCAGGGTGTACAGGGTCAGGGGTACCGAACCCACCGCGGCGAGTACCCAGACCAGCGGGCGGGCCCACCGGACGAGGAGCAGCGCCACGCCGAGCACGGCGAGCGCGGTTCCAGTGTTTCCGGCCAGGTCCAACGGGGTGCCGGAGTGCGGCGCGTCCACCGCCAGCCACCACCACGAGTCGGTGGGTGTGGTGCCGTAGTGACGTCGCAGCAGCTCGAGCTGCCCGATTGCGGCGGTGCCCCCACCCGGTCCGAGCAGCAACGCCGACACCACGGCGGCCGACATGGCGAGCGTCGCTCCGCCACCGACGAGCCAGAGCGCCGTGCACCTGCGGTGCAGGTCGAGCCGACCCACGGCCATCCCGGCCAGCAGCAAGGCGCTCAGTGACAGCACCGGGTAGTAGCCGGTCACGGCCAGGGTGACGAGCAGGTCGTCCATCTCGGCCACCGCCTCGAATCCGGGCTGTTCGCCAGGTCCGGCGGGCAGCCAGGCCCGCAGTACGTGACTGATCACGGGGGCGATGCCACACCCGAGCACCGCTGCGCCGGCCAGCGCGCCGGGCGTCAGGCGCAACGACAACGCGGCCACCACGAAGAGCAACCCGTACTGGGTGAGAATCACCGCAACCGGTGGATCGATACCCACGAGCCACAGCCCGACGAGCGCCACGAGTGCTCCTCGGATGAGGAGACCGCTCGCGGCGGCGACGTGCGATCGGGTGTCGGGGGGCCGCCGGGAGCCGCCGGTACCGAGCGCCACACCGACGCCGGCGAGCACGACGAACAGCGCCGCTGCTCGCCCGTCGACGAGCAGTCCGATCACCGTCGGGCCGCCGTCCGCGGTGTTCAACGGAAGGATGTGCGCGGTGAACATCCCGACGAGGGCCACCGCTCGGGCAGCGTCCACCCCGGTGATCCGCCGGGTGGCCGGCGCCAGCCGCTCCGGTGGTCCGGGCTGCACGCACACGGTCACCGGCTGGGGGCATCCGCCTTGACGGGACCGTCCGGATGGGATCCGGTACGCCTGAGCCAGTCCTCGAGCGCCCGTTGCACCACCGCGAGCGGGGGCCGCTGTACCGGCTCGGTGTCCAGCGTGGCGCGCAGCAGCGCCAGGTGCGCGGTGCGGGTGGGCAGGTGCGTGAGTGAGGCACCCGAGGCGGCGGCGCGCAGCCCGGACACCGCGTCCGAGTGGCCGCCCCGGGGCGGATCGCCGGTCATCGCGTACGAGATCGTCGCCGCGAGCTGCCAGGTGTCCGACGCCGTCGTGGCGCGCCCACCGCCGGCCACCTCGGGTGCGAGGAAGTCCGGCGTGCCGATCACGAAGCCGGCCATCGTCATCGTCGCGTCGCCGGTCCGCCTGGCGATGCCGAAGTCGATCAGGTGCGCGAGCCCGGTCGGGTCGACCACGATGTTGCCGGGCTTCACATCGCGATGCAGCACGCCACGGTGGTGCGCGGCGTCCAGTGCGCCTCCGATGCCGGCCCACACCCGGGCGGCAGCGATGTCGTCGAGGGTGCCGCGGGAACGCACCAGCTCCCCCAGCGACGAGCCCTCCACGTACTCCATCACGAGCACCATGCCGTCCAGCTCGGACAGGCCCGCGTCGCTGCGGGCATGCACGAGGTCGTGCACCCGTACGCAGTGCGGGTGCTGCACCGCGGCGAGGGCCCCGGCCTCCCGCTGGATTCGCTGCTCGGTCTCGGTGTCCGGGGCGTGCGCGGCCTTGAGCGCCACCGCGTGTCCGAGCTTGGCGTCGTGGGCGAGCCACACCGGTCCGAACCCGCCGGACCCGAGCCTGCGCACCAGCCGAAACCGGGGTGGGCCCTCCGGTGACGGCGGGACGTGGAGCGTAGGCCGAGGGGTGGGGGCCAGCAGCGTAGGACGCGGGCCGTCGGCCTCCGCCTGCGCCGCGGATTCCGGCGGCGCCGAGCTGGCGGCGCGCGTCACGAACGGCTCCGGATGCCGGGCGGCGAACCGCTCAGCCAGCCGGTCGGCCAGCGTCGGGCTGGGCCGGAGCGAACGCCGCACGACCTCCCGGGACGGCGCACCGGCGAGCAGCACGACCGGGATGCCCGCGAACGCCCCGGCGGTCACCCCGAGCCACAGGTGCATGGCTGTGCCGGCCGGGGTCGCGGCGCTCAGCACGACGAGCGCGAGCATCGGCAGCCAGAAGAACTTGGCGGGCCACTTCGGGCCGCGGCGCAGCGCGATGCGCGCCTGCGCGGCAACGAACAGCGCCGCCACGAGCGGCAGCAGCCCCAACACGATCAGCGCTGTCCCGAACACCACGGGGCGGTCGGGGTCGAACGCGGCGCTGACGCTGCCCCCTCCGAGATAGTCGGCCTGGGAGCCGACCCAGCACTGCGCGTCGGCCAGGTCGCGCAGATCGCGACCGCTCAAGCCGGGGACGTCCTCGCCCGCAGCGGCCCCGGAGAACACCCTGCCGGTCACGGTGAAGGCCAGCAGCGGCAACAACCCAGCGGTGAGCAGGCCGGTGCCGGCCAGCGCGATCGACTCCACCGCGCCGTACCGGGAGCCGATCCGGCGTCGAACCACCGCCACCGCGACGGCCCCGAGGGTGGGCAACAGCCCCACCCCGACGCCCAGCACCGACGTCGCCCAGGCCCACCCGCCCGGGCAGACATCCGATGCGACGAGCTCCCGCAGCCCGCCCACCACCACAGCGACCAGCGCGGTGAGCGCGTCCACACCGTCCTCCCCCGTGCCGGAGTTGCTTCCACCACCGAGCGTGCTTGTCACCCACTGTGGCACACTCGCGCTCGCTGGGGTGGCAGCTCAGGTCACGGGCCACCGCCACCGGTCGCAGGCTTGCTCACCCGCCGGACGCCACCAGCTCCAGCGCCCCGCCGTCTGCCGCGACCCCGACGGTGACCACCTGGCCGGCCCGAACCTCCCCCGCCAGCAGCATCCGGGACAACCGCCGGTCCAGCTCCCGCCCGATCGTGCGCCGCAGGGGGCGGGCGCCGTGTTCGGGGCGGTGGCCCCGCTCCGCGAGCCAGCCCACCGCCTCGTCGGACACGGCCAGCTCGATCCCCTGGGCGCCCAGCCGGCCGCGGGTCTCGGCCAGCAGCAGCGCGGTGATCTGCCTCAGGTCGGCCGGGCGCAGCGCGCGGAAGAGCACGACGTCGTCCACCCGGTTGACGAACTCCGGCCGCAGGTGGGCCCGCACCGCGGCCAGCAGCGGCTCCCGCAGGTCGTCGACCGGACGCCCGGCGGTGGTGGCGGCGAGGACCTGCTCGGCACCCAGGTTGCTGGTCATGATGATCACGGCATGGGTGCAGTCCACGGTGCGCCCGTGCGCGTCGGTGAGCCGGCCCGCGTCGAGCACCTGCAGGAGCGCGCCGGTGACGTCGCGGTGCGCCTTCTCGATCTCGTCGAACAGCAGGACCCCGTACGGGTTGCGCCGGACGGCCTCGGTGAGCTGGCCGGCCCCGTCATGGCCGATGTACCCGGGCGGTGCCCCGACCAGCCGGGTCAGGCTGGCGCCGTCGGTGAACTCGCTCATGTCGAAGCGGACGGGCTCGGCTCCGCTCAACGCGTCGGACAGGGCCCTGGCCAGCTCGGTCTTGCCGACGCCGGTGGGCCCGAGGAACAGGAACGAGCCGACCGGGCGATCCGGGGGCGCCAACCCGGCACGACCCTGACGCACCGCGTCGGCGACCGCCTCGACGGCCACGTCCTGCCCCACGATCCGGCGCCGCAGGTGGTCCTCCAGGTGCAGCAGCCGGTCGCGGTCGGCGGCGGTGAGCCGGGCGACGGGGATGCCGGTGCTGCGGGAGACGGCCTCGGCGATGTCGTCGGCGGTGAGCTCCGGGATCCGGGGCGGGTCGGGGGCGGCGGGCTGCTCAGCAGCGACGCGGTCGAGCTCGCGGGTCAGGATGTGTGCGCGTTCGTAGTCCTCGGCGTCGACGGCGACGTCGCGGGCCCGGGCGAGCTGCTCGATCCGCTCGTCGGTGGGCCGGGTGGGGAAGCTCGTCGTTGCGCCCGGAGCGGCGGCGCGCAGCCGCACCCGGGAGCTGGCCCGGTCGATCAGGTCGATGGCCTTGTCGGGCAGGAACCGGTCGCGCACGTACCGGTGCGCCAGCACGGCCGCGGCGTCGAGCGCACCGTCGCTGATCGTGACGCCGTGGTGGGCCTCGTAGCGACCGCGCAGCCCGCCCAGGATCGCGACGGTCTGCTCCACCGACGGTTCGGCGATCCGGACGGGTTCGAAGCGCCGTTCGAGCGCCACGTCGCGTTCGATGTGCTTGCGGTACTCCGCGACCGTGGTCGCCCCGATCAGCTGCAGCTCACCACGGGCCAGTGCCGGCTTGAGGATCGTGCCCGCGTCCATCGGGCCGCCCTCGGCGGCGCCCGCCCCGACCACGGCGTGCAACTCGTCGACGAACACGACGACCGACCGGTTGGCGGCGACCACCTCGTTGATCACCGCGGTGAGCCGCTGCTCGAACTCCCCCCGGTACTTCGTGCCGGCGACCATACCGGCGAGATCGAGGGACACGATCCGCACGTCGCGAAGCGCCTCCGGCACGTCGCCGTCGACGACCCGCTGGGCGATGCCCTCAACGATCGCGGTCTTCCCGACGCCCGGATCGCCGATGAGCACGGGGTTGTTCTTGGTGCGCCGGGCGAGCACCTCGAGCACCTGCTCGATCTCGTCGTCGCGGCCGATGACCGGATCGAGACGGCCCAGCCGGGCGGCGGCGGTGAGATCGCGGCCGTGCCGGTCCAGTTGCCGGGTGGCCGCTCGTGGCCGGCCCGGCTGCTCCGACCTCTGCTCCGGATCGGCGAACCCCTGCTCGAGCCCGGCGAACAGCTTGCCGACGAGCTCGTCGAGCGGACCGAACGCGCCTCCGAACGGCTCGTTGGCCATGTGTGCCTCCTCGTCGCCGGTGCGGCGCCGCCTCCATGGTGCCAGGCTGGGCAGAGTCACCGCACAACCTGAGCCGAGGCCTGCACACAGGACCGAAGCACCGAGAGGAGTCTCCGTGGGCCTGACCCGCACCGATGGACCGCTGTCCCCACGCGCCCCGCAGACCGTCAACTACCACCTCGACGGTCCGCCGCACAAGCTGCTCATGCACCCGTTCCCCCGGCGGGTCCGCGCGGAGTTCGCCGGACGCACCGTGCTCGACACCCGCCGCGGGCTGTTGCTGCACGAAACCGCGCTGCTCCCGCGCTTCTACGTGCCCGAGACCGACCTCGACGACTCCGCATTCGTCGCCGCCGGCCACACCACCCACTGCCCGTTCAAGGGCCACGCCACCTACCGCTCGCTGCGGATCGGCGATCGGATCGTCGAGAACGCTCTGTGGGCTTACCCCGACCCGCTCCCGGACGTCACGTGGCTCGCCGGGTACGCGTCGCTGTACTGGGACGCCGCCGATGCCTGGTACGACGAGGACGAGCAGGTGTTCGCCCACCTCACCGACCCCTACACCCGCGTGGACATCCGGCC
>JBOHEO010000039.1:0-32757 GCA_050701055.1 Pseudonocardia sp.
GCGTGCAGTGGCGGCGCCATCCTGCTCGGTCATCCACTGCCGGCCGGCTCGGCCGCGGCACTCGGAGCTGCTCTGGAGTGCAGCGTGCCGGCGGCGCTCGTGTCCCCGGCCGACGGCAGTGCGGCGCTCGTGCTGGTCGGCCCGGAGCTCGAGGTGGTGCACGGCTCACTGGGCCCGGTCGAGGTCGACGACGCGGCGATCGGCGCAGCGCGCAGTCTCCTGCGCCGCGGCGCCACCGTCACCGAGCGATTCGGTGCCGCGGGCGTCGAGCTGCTGCTGGATCTGTGGGTGCCGGTGCCGTCGGTGCTGGTGGTCGGGTCGGGGGCGATCGGCGAGGCCCTGCTCGCGCAGGCCGAGCTGCTGGGCTGGATCGGCCGCCGGGAGACCGAGCTGGCACCCGCGTGCGCCGCCGTCGCCGATTTCTCCGACGCCGACGTGCTCGTGCTGCTCGACCACGCGCCGTCCTTCGACGTGGTGGTCGCCGACGGTCTGCGGCGCGGTCGCGGGTTCATCGGCGCCCTCGGATCCCGCCACACGCAGGCGGCCCGGCGCGTCCGGATGCTGGCCACCGGTACCTCGGAGGAGGAGCTGGCGGCCCTGCACGGACCGGTGGGGCTCGACCTCGGGGCGCGTACCCCGGCCGAGACGGCGGTCTCGATCGTCGCGCAGGTCATCGCCGCCCGCTCCGGACGCGGTGGCTCGGCCCTGGCCGATGCCGAGGGCCGGATCGGAGGATGAGCGGGCCTGCGAGCGAGTCATGGGCATGGCGCCTGCGCGCAGCGTCGACCGAGCGCAGTGAGGGAGCGCGATGAGCGGGGCCCGTGGACCCGCCGCGGACGCGCCGACGGTTCCGATGCGGCATGAGCCCGGTGGCCCGAACCCGGCGTTCCGGCGGGGGACCCGCTGGTTCGGCCGGCTGGTGATCGGCACGCTGGTGATCGCCGCGCTGATCGTCGCCGGCACGGCGTTGCGGGTGTGGCAGGTGGCGCGCGTCGACGATCGGCAGGGGGTCGACGCGGTGGTGGTGCTCGGGGCCGCGCAGTACGACGGCCAGCCCAGTTCGATCTTCGCCGCGCGGTTGCGACACGCCCAGGCGCTCTACGAGCAGGGGCTGGCGCCGCGCATCGTCACCACCGGCGGCAGCCGGCAGGGTGATGTCTACACCGAAGCCGAGGCGGGTCGCCGTTACCTGCTCGATCGCGGTGTCCCGGCTCGCGCAGTCGTGGCCGTCGGGGAGGGCACCGACACTCTCGGGAGCCTCCGAGCGGTGGCCGGCCGGGCCGAGGGGGACCGTTGGCAGCGGGTGCTCGTCGTCAGCGACCCGTGGCACTCGTTGCGTGCCCGCGTGATGGCCCGCGACAGCGGCCTGGAGGCATGGACCTCACCCACCCGTAGCGGGCCGGTGGTGCAGACGCGCGAGACCCAGGCCCGCTACATCGTCCGGGAGACAGCGGCGTTGCTCTACTACGGGCTCACCCACGACTCGGTCGAGAGCCAGAGCAGCGGTGTCCATCCCCCCGCCCTCGGGTAGTGGTGGAGCAGTCCACTGTGCAGCAGCACGGCTACACCGAGCACGACCGGGCGCGGATGCTGCTGGAGTCGCCCAAGGGTGCCGGCCGGGTCGATCGCCGCAGCCCGTTCTCCCGCGACCGGGCGCGCGTGCTGCATTCCGCGGCACTGCGCCGCCTGGCCGGCAAGACCCAGGTCGTCGGGCCGGGGGAGGGGGCGGAGGTCAGCGGGGCACCGCGCACCCGGCTCACCCATTCCCTGGAGGTCGCGCAGATCGGCCGGGAGATCGCCGAGGAGCTGGGCTGTGACCCGGACGTGGTCGACACCGCGGGGCTGGCCCACGACATCGGGCACCCGCCGTTCGGGCACAACGGTGAGCGGGCACTCGACGAGTTCGGCGCGGCGTGCGGCGGTTTCGAGAGCAACGCCCAGACACTGCGGATCCTCACCCGGCTCGAACCGAAGGTGGGCCATGGCCGCTCCGCCGCCGGGCTGAACCTCACCCGGGCCACGCTCGACGCGTCCTGCAAGTACCCGTGGGTGGCCGGCCACGGATACGTGAAGTACGGCGCCTACGAGGCCGACCGCGCGGCGTTCGAGTGGGTGCGCGGGGGTGCCCCGGCCGGCCGGTGCTCCCTCGAGGCACAGGTGATGGACTGGTCCGACGACGTGGCCTACTCGGTGCACGATGTCGAGGACGGCATCCTGTCGGGGCGCATCGATCTTGCCGCGCTCGGCTCGCCCGTCGAGCGGGAGACGCTGGTGGATCTCGCGGCGACCCATTTCGGCGCGGCGGTGGGTGGGGCGGTCGGCGCAGCCCTGGGTAAGGCGGCCGAGAGTCTGCGGGCGCTGCCGGTGGTCGACGCCGTCTGTGGTTTCCACGCCCCGTCGGCCCCGGGCGCGGCGCATGTCGCGCTCAAGCAGCTCACCAGTGAGCTCGTCGGCCGGTTCGTCAACGCCGCCGCCGACGCCACCCGAGCCGGCCACGGGGACCGGCCGTTGCGTCGTTACGCCACCGACCTCGTCGTGCCGCCGTGGGCGCGAGCGGAGGTGGCACTGCTTAAGGCCGTGGCGCTGCGCTACGTGATGAGCGACCCACCCCGGCTCGCCATGCAGGCCCGCCAGCGTGAGCTGTTGACCGGGCTCGGCATGGCACTGCTGGCCGGTGCCCCGGCGGCGTTGGATCCGGTGCTCGCCGACGACTGGGCCGCCGCGCCCGATGACGCGGGCCGGCTCCGGGTGATCGTGGACCAGGTGGCGACGCTCACCGACCAGCAGGCGGTGGCCCGTCACGCAGCGCTCGTGCGGCGTCGTCCCCGATCGGGGACCGGATCCATGGGGCGATGACCCGAACCCGCTGTTTTGCTGCGCCCTCCGCGTTGCAACATGAATCCGGCCCAGAACAGCCGAAGTTCCTGCGGTGGAGCGGAGGGTGGCGGCTGGCCACCCCTGAGGACGTTGGCGTGCCACCCGAGGACGTCAACGGCCGCCCGCGACGACGATCGACGGGTCCGTGGGCAGAGGCTCACCTGGGCAGCCATCGAGGATGCGGGCGATGGCGTCGCGCTCCGCGGCGGTGACCCACAACCGGTACTTGGACTTGACCGCAACCTGGCGCGCCACGTAGGCGCACCGGAAGCCGCGAGCCGGAGGCAGCCAGGTCGCGGCGTCGCCGTCACCCTTCGACTGGTTCACCGCGCCCTCGACGTCGAGCAGGTTGAGCAGGGATCGCGCAGGAGGTCCGTGATCACCACGCACATGCTGCCGCCGCGGAACGTCTCGTCGACGAGGTCGCGGGCGAGCACCTGGTTGCGCTGGTCACAGCCGTCGCGGTCGACGTCGGCCCAGCGTTGGCCGAACTGGTCGCTGTCGTACCCGGTTCGTGGGGCGCGACCCTTCACCGGCAACGCGGCGAGCGTCTGGGCCGCATCCCCGGTGGGTGCGGCATCTGCGCCGGACCGGGTGCAGACCACTGCGCCGGTACCTCCAGGAGATCGGGCCCGGACGAGCAGCCCGTCGCGAACGCGACGACGGTGACCAGGATCGCCGCTGCCCGTCCCGGTCGTCGTCCGAGCCGCATCCGGTGATCCTCGTCGTTCAGGTGGCTGATCGGTACCGGCAGGAGGTGGACGCGATACGTCAGTATTGCTGGAGCTGGAACTGGCGGGCACCGAGCTCGGCCGTTTCGCCCCTGACCGTCTCGCGCGGAGACGGGGCTGCGGATCGGGCAGCTCCCCGGGATGCACAGCGACTGAGCTGTACGTGTGTTGCCGGACTCGATCGCGTTGAGCTGATGCATCGTTGGCGCGTGCGCGGATGTGCCACCGCGGTGGCACAACGTGAACCAGGCGCGCAGCACGTCTACGCCTGTCGCCGTTGCCACGGGTGGAGCAGTTGCCACAGCCGTCCACGGCGGCGGTGTCGCGGTCGTTGCCTGGCCGCCGTGTCGGCGGCGGCGCGGCGGGCGGTGAGGATCGCGGCGCAGTCTGGGCACGGTGCACCCGCCTCGACGATCATCGGTGCTGCGATGAACATCACCCCGCACAGCGCTGGGTACTCACCCCTGCGTGCGGTGCAGGCGTCGTCATCAGTCACCTCGTGCATGCGCCGGTCGCCGAACTGTGCGGTAATCGGTGTGCTGTACAGCGGCTCCGTTACCGCCGGCACCGGGCCACCTCGCTGGTCACCCGGCGCCCGGTGCGTCGCCCGAGCCCGCAACACCGGCGACGGTGCCGCCGGCTCGTCCCCCGATGAGGATGTTCGCCAGCCCCGGAGCCCACTCACGACGCCCTTGCCTCGACGCCCGCCCTCGGCCGGGTCGGGGTCCGTCCGAGGTCGCCGCCTATATGGATGCCAGGGCTGGCGCCGCCGGCGGGGGTCCAGAGCGCCGCCCCGGAGGGTGGGCGGGTCATCACCACGGTTGGCTTCGGCAGGCATCGACCGCGCTGGGTGATGGCGCAGCCCACACCACAGCCGTCGCCGCCGGGGGGGGGCCGGCTCTGGCCGGTCCGGGAGGTCTGCGACGCCATCACCCAGCAGTCGATTCGGCCTGGGCTCGGAGACGGCTGCCGCCCCGGCCAGTCGGCGACCTGCCTGGTTCGACCAACGCGGGGGACACGTGCTCACCCGGTTCACCGCTTGCGGCCCGACGCGGAGCGCACTGTCGGTCGGCGATGCGGTAGTGCGTCCCGCCGGCTCGGCACTCGGTGGGGCGGGCCGTTGCGGAGCCGACGACAGGCGTCGACGCTTCTGCTCCCGGCTGCGGCGCGCGAGAGTGTCTCCGTCGAGCAGGCCCAGGTCCGGGCACCACCGGTAGCGCTGGCTGTAGTGGGGTGGCAACGCAGTCCCGCTCGCCGCCCCACCGCGGACCGATACCGGCCCGGCGGGCCGGTTCGGGGCGTAACAGGTCGGCGGGACTGACCAGCAGCAGCCAGTCGCCGAACCTGCTGACGATGATCGGCCCCGTTGCTGGGCACGGCCGCACCTGGCTGGACGTCTTCCCATTCGGATCGCGACTCACTCCGGTCTCCTTCGCCTCTGCTGCCTGTGGCCATTCCAGGAAACCGGCCCTCTGACGCTGTTCGGAACCGGTCGCCGAGCGGAAAACGTGAAGTCGCCGCACGGAGGCGTGAAATGCGTGAAAGGCCGTCCGATCCAGGGAGACGAGATACGGCTCGGGCAAGACGAGCTACCCTGCGGCCATGACCGACACGCCATTGCGGGTGACGTTGCGTGAGGCCGGTTGGTCGGCCCGCCGGCTCGGCTCGGAGATCAATATCCTGCTTACGGCACGTGGCAGATCACGAGATCGGATCCACCCGACCTCTCCGTACTACTGGTTGCCAACCGGTCGCTCACCGCAGGAGCCGTTGACGGCCGCACTCGCGGCGGAGGCGCTATCCAGCCGGCTCGGCCGCCCGATCACCGTCTCCATGCTGTGGCCGGATGACACCAGCGGCGCGCATCCGCCGATACCAGCTGCCACCGACGGCCTACTCGGCCGCTGGTCATGCCACCAGGCGTTGGCCAGTATTGATGAGTTGAGCACCGGCAGGCGGCTTTATCGCCCCGGCCGACCGGTCGCGGTGTTGACATCGATCGGAGATGGGCTTCGCGAACGGCCGGCGAAACCGCTCGCGGTGACGGTCGGGGATCGGGTGTCATCGGCAATGGTGAGCGTGATCCGCGACCACATCGCCGAGCTACGCCGACTCGATGATCGCGTAGGCGGCGGAGCGGTCAGCCTACGGTATGTCCGCGCGGAGCTTCGTACTGTCCTGGACCTGGTCCGGCACTGCTCCTACGACTCCCAGGTCGGACGCGAGCTGCTCACGGCGACCGCTGAGCTGTGCAGGCTTGCGGGATGGATGTGGTTCGACGGCGGCGACATCGGTACCTCACAACGCGCGTTTCTGCTCGGACTGCGGTTGGCAGCTATCACCGAGGACCATGACGTAGTCGCCAACATGCTCGGCATGCTCGCCTACATCACCGCACACTCCGGAGACTCCCAGACCGCAACCCGACTGGCCGAACAGGCAACCCACCACGCCCGCACACGGACTCTGGGGCTCCGCTCTCGCATTGCGGGCAGACTAGCAACCACCTACGCCGCCAGTGGCGACATCTACGGCTATCGGAGGGCGGCCGAGGCCGCCCACGACCTGCTCTCCCGCGCCCACCCTAACGAGTCCCCGTCCTTCCTCTATTACTACAGCCCCACGCAACTGCAAGCCGAGTCGGGCCAGGCCCTCGTCGATCTCGCAGACCGCAACCCGGCGCATCGAGCTGAGCTGCTCGACGAAGCGGTCGGGATGCTCACTCCGCTGACCACCGCCGGCCTGCGGGAGGACTACCAGCGCTCAGCGCTGCTGCACGGCTGCTACCTCGCTCAGGCCCACCTCGCCGCACGCGACCTCGAAGCCGCCGCCGGTGCCATCCAGACCGCACTACGTCGGCTACCAGCCGTGGAGTCTCGCCGCTGCCTCATACTGTTGACCGGGCTGCGAGCCGCCTTCGCCCGCCGCCGCCGCAACCCATGGGCCAAGGATGCCGTCGACCAACTCGATGAGGCATTATCACGGGCGTGACCAGCAGCGCGCGCCTCCACGTCGCCGACTTCGAACACCCGGACGTTCGCTGGCTCCTCAATGCGCTGTATGCCGAACAACTCACCCGCTACGAACGCGCCGACGAGCCCGAGGAAGACCCGACGGTCTACCAACTACCCGAGGGCACCTTTCTGTTGCTGCGCGTTCGCGGACAGCCCGCCGGCTGCGGAGGCTACCGACGTCGAAACGCCACCACCGGAGAAATCAAGAGGATGTTCGTGTATCTCAGCCACCGGGGCCAAGGCTACGGGCGGCGTATCCTCGCCGAACTGGAAGGCCACGCACAACGGCGCGGCGCGCAGCGCATCATCCTTGAAACCGGCGTACGCAATCAAGCAGCGATCGCCCTTTACGAATCCTCCGGCTACGTGACGATCCCACCCTACGAACATGGTCGCGACACAGCCATCAACCGAGCCTTCGCCAAATCGCTTCCCACGCTTGTCGCGATGACGTCCGGCCAAAGCTGCGCGCCACAGATGAGGTGATGGTTCTGGCCGTGGCGAGCGCAGGCCGCGGTCATGGCGCCGCCGTTTGGTCCGACGTAGACAGTTCGGTCGGCGATGCTGTCCTGGCCGTCGAAGACAACGATGATCTCGGGTGCTGCCGGGACGCCGCGGGCGTCAGCGCGGATGAGCGCGAAGAATCCGAACGCGAGGGTGATGTCGCCGTTCCATCGCGGTCGCGTACCACTGCTAGAGAGTGTTCCTCGGCTCATCGTATGTGAGGTCGTCGCGCAAGTACGACTCTGTACGATTGATCAGATAGAACGCGTTCGTGGTGTCCCCGCTGAGTGTTGCGCACTCCCTGTGGCTCGCGATCACGCGGTCGGCACGCTCCCGGCCGCCGCAAACTCGTCGCCCGGTGGACCTACCACGGAACCGATCCCACCGCCGATACCGGCCAGGATGAGGCTACCCACCCAGCGGTCGTCGCGTTGCGCGGTGAACTGGAGGCCCGCGGGCTCGGTAGCAACCTGGCTTCGCTGCGTCAGATCAGCATCGTGGGCGACGAGGGCCCGATCGATATGGAATTGGCCCTCACCATGGTGTAAAGGGCCTCACCGCACAGCGGCTTGGACGATCTCAGCGAGAGCGGCAGCCCCGACGCCGCGATGGACCGGCTGAGCCTGGGCGTTGACCACGATCTCGCTGTCCCGGCCGGACTTGTAGATGTCGCCGGTGAACCGCACGTCGCGGTACCGGCCACGCTCGCGCGACAGCTCAGTGATGTTGCCGCTGCCATGGCGATCGACCAGTCGCTTGAAGTCCCCGGCACTGTCAGCATCGGGCATCTCGACCCAGGCGACGGCCATCAGTACCACGTTCCGACGTCGATCACGCACTTCGATGAGAGCCCGGAACAGTGCCATGCAGGGGTGGGTACGGAAGAATTCCTGGACTTGACCATAGGAATGTTCGGCACAGTCGGTGTCGTCGGCGGTGACGCGAGACGAGATGCGGAATCCCTTGCGCTCCAGGCGGACGACAGCCTCCAGGGACTTCTGGTCACGTGCCTGCACACTGGTCCTCGCGCTTCCGGCGGCGCCTCCACCGACAGCCGAGGCGCCGCCTGGGCCAGAGGCTCCGGTTACCAGGAACAACAACCCGAGAACGATCGCGACGACTCCCGCGCCGGACTTGCCCGGCGTTGACCGGGAGTGGGGCCGCACATCGGTGCCGTCCTTCCTTGTGTAGCGCCGAACCCGGACCCGACCGGCCACGCTACCTCCGTCCGACACCTGCACAGCGACCCTTCGGCGCCGGCCGCGATCGCGGAGTGTAGACATGGCGGGATCCGACCTTCAAGATCCCGCCCAGTTCTGCACGCAGGCGACGCAGGTGTCGTCGTACCGCGCGCCTAGACTCGCCCTCGTGGCAGGCCGGATCCGGGACAGCGACATCGCCGAGGTCCGCGACCGCACCCGGATCGACGAGGTGATCGGCGACTACGTCGCGCTGCGTCGGGCCGGCGCCGGTTCCCTCAAGGGGCTCTGTCCGTTCCACGATGAGAAGTCCCCGTCGCTCAACGTCCGGCCCACCCACGGCACCTTCCACTGCTTCGGCTGCGGCGAGGGCGGCAGTGTCATCGACTTCGTGATGAAGATCGAGGTCGTCGGGTTCGTGGAGGCGGTGGAGCGGCTCGCCGACCGGGTCGGGGTCCGCCTCACCTACGAGGGCGGCGGCAGCTCGGTGCAGCGCGACCGCGGCACCCGGTCCCGGCTGCTGGAGGCCAACAAGCGCGCCGCCGAGTTCTACGCCGAGCAGCTGCGCACCCCGGAGGCGGCGTCGTCGATCCAGTTCCTCACCACCCGCGGCTTCGACGCGCGCGCCGCGCAGCAGTTCGGCTGCGGGTACGCCCCGGCCGGCTGGGACACCCTTACCAAGCAGCTGCTCGCCGCGGGGTTCACCTTCGAGGAGCTGATGAAGGCCGGGTTGTCGAAGGAGGGTCGCCGTGGCCCGATCGACCGGTTCCACCGGCGCCTGCTGTGGTCGATCCGCGACCTCGGCGGCGATGTCGTCGGGTTCGGTGCGCGGCGGATCTTCGACGACGACCAGATCGAGGCCAAGTACCTCAACACCGCCGACTCCCCGGTCTACCGCAAGACCCACGTCCTCTTCGGCCTCGACCTCGCCAAGCGAGAGATCGCCAAGCGTCGCCAGGTGGTCGTCGTCGAGGGCTACACCGACGTGATGGCCATGCACCTCGCCGGCGTGCCGACCGCGGTGGCCTCCTGCGGCACCGCGTTCGGCGCCGAGCACATCTCGGTGATCCGCCGGCTGATCGGCGACGACTCGTTCGACCTGGGCGAGGTGATCTACACCTTCGACGGCGACGCCGCCGGCCAGGCCGCCGCGCTCAAGGCGTTCGAGGGCGACCAGGCGTTCGCCGCGCAGACCTTCGTCGCGATCGCCCCCGACGGGCAGGACCCCTGCGAGCTGCGCCAGCACCACGGCGACACCGCCGTGCGCGACCTGGTGGCCCGTCGCGAACCGCTGTTCGAGTTCGCGATCCGCTCCATGCTGCGCGAGCACAACCTGGACACCGTCGAGGGCCAGGCCGCCGCACTGCGGCGCACCGTCCCGATCGTGGCGAAGATCCGCCGCGAGGATCTCCGCGACCGCTATGCCGTGAAGCTGGCCGCCTGGACGGGTTGGCAGGAGGAGGCGACGGTTGTCCGCCGGGTCCGGGAGACCGCTGGCGGGGGTGAGGGCGCGCCGCGGATCCGGGGCAGGCGCGACGCGTCCGCCGCCCCGCCGAAGGACGACCCACGCCTGCACCTGCAGCGGGAGGCGCTCAAAGCCGCGTTGCAGGTACCGGCCATCGCCGGACCGACCTACGACGAGCTCCCCGAGCAGGCCTTCACCCATCCCGCCTTCGCCGGGGTGCATCGTGCGATCCAGGCGGCGGGCGGGGTGGGTCGCGGGTTGCAGGGGCAGGCATGGCTGGAGGTGGTCGTCGCGGAATGCACCGCCGAGGCGCGCCAGCTGGTCACCGCACTCGCCGTGGAGCCGCTGGAGCTTCCGCGGCGGAACGTGGAGGAGGCGAGGTACGTCGCCAGCGTGGTGGCCGGGGTCCGGCTCGCGCTGGTCGAGGCCCAGGTCGCCGAGCTGAAGTCGCGGCTGCAACGGATCAACCCGATGGCGGAGGCCGACGCCTACCACCAGCTGTTCGGTGACCTCGTGCCGCTCGAGCAGTACCGGATCGCCTTGCGCGACAAGGCGACGGGCATGACGCAGTGAGGCTGGGGCAGTGAGGCTGGCGCAGTGAGGCTCGCCGCCGTCCTCCGCAGGCTGTTGGGCCGCGACGAGCTGCCGGCCGGCTTCACCGGGCGGTTGGCCGCCGACGAGCGGGTGCTCGCCACCGCCCCGCTGGCCGGCGGTGGGCACGTCGTCGTCACCTCGCTCGGGCTGTGGCTGCCGGCCGAAGGGTCGCTTGCGGGCCCGAGCATGGGTACCGCCGATGCTGCCCGCCGGTTGGGCTGGCACCTGGTCATCAAGGCGGCGTGGTCCGGTGGAGCGATCACGCTGGTGGAGGCCGCTGAGCGCACCGCCGTCGGGGAGGTCGTCCTGCTGGCCGACCGGCCGCCGCGCCGGCTGCGGCTGGTGGAGCCGGGGCGGGTGCCGGAGGTGGTGCACGAGCGGGTCACGGCGTCGATCCGGTCCCGTCAGCACCGCGAGCTCCCGGGAGGCGGGGCGTGGATCGTCGCGCGCAAGGTGCCCGGTCGCGACGGCATCGTGGTGCAGGTACGCCCCGATCCCGGAACGGACGAGGCCGCCGCGCGCGAGGTCGCCGCGGACATCGCGCGGTCGCTCGGGCACGGCGGCGTCGATCGGTGAGATGGTCGACTCGGGATCAGACTCGGCCACGACCTGGGATCCATCGCTGTCTCTGAGCTTCGACGTCCATCGTTCTCGGTCGTTCCATACGGACGTCGACTGAAGATCATCGCCACTGGGACCTGATGACACGCTCCTTACCGGCACCCCCGGCCGGGACGGCGTCGCGGACGACGAGCGGATCGGCCAGAGCGGCATGTCCGGACCTTCTCGGACCCTCGCCTCGTCCCGCACGTAGCAGTGACCATCCCAGCGGCCACGCACGCGCCTCGGTATGGGCTGAGTAGGCTTGCGGTATGGCTAAGACGGTGAAAGTCACGGTAAGTATGCCGGTCGAAGACGTCGAACGGCTCAAAGCCCTCGACGCCGCCGGCGGGATCGAGTCGGTCTCGGGCTATGTCGCCCAAGCCGTTCACGACCGGCTCGATCGCCAGGCCTGGCTTGAGCGCTGGCGGGCCCGGGTCGGAAATCCGCATCCCGAGGCCACCGCCTGGGCCGATGAGGTCATCGACCGCCACTTCGGGGCGGCGGCCCGTCGAGCCTCGTGAGCATCGACGACACCCTCGGCGGTTTCGTCCTGGACGCTTCCGCGCTGGCCGTCCTCGGTGGCGGGGAGAACATCTACGCAACCACGTGGGCCGATCGGGCTGCGGTGCGTGGGATCGTGCTGCTCGTTCCAGCGACTGCGCTGTCCGAGGCGTGGCAGCAGATCAGGCGTCACGAACCCGGTCACGTCGAGCAGATGCGGGACCTGCTGGCCTCACCCATGGTTCTCATCGACCCCCTTGATGCGACTGAGGCCGCTCATGCCGGAGAGCTGGTCGGCGGCCGCAACCTCGACCCAGATGTGACCGCCGCGCAGGTGGCGACCTGCGCCCGGGCTCGGAACTGGCCAGTGCTGGCGGCCCAAGCGGCGGCTCGCCTGCGGGTGATCGACCCGGAACTGACGGTGGAAACCCTGCCAGGGATGTCCTGACCGGAATCTCAACGCTGATCTCGGTGCTTGTGGGGAAGTACTCGTGCAGCAGCCCATTTCGCCTCGTCGGCGACGGGCTGCCCGACGGCTTCACCGGGCGGTTGGTGGCCGACGAGCGGGTGCTCGGCACGGCAGCGCTGGCCGTCCGCCAGGTCGTGGCCGACGTCGCACGGACGCTCGGGAGGGCCCATGCCTGAGAACGTGACCTCGGCCACGACGTGGGACCCATCGCTTTACCTGAGCTTCGCCGTCCACCGCTCCCGCCCGTTCCACGACCTGATCGCCAGGGTCGGGGCCACCGCGCCGCGCCGGGTCGTGGACCTCGGTTGCGGGCCCGGCCACCTCACCGGTGTGCTCGCCGCGCGCTGGCCCGGTGCCACGATCTCGGCACTCGACTCCTCGGCCGAGATGGTCGCGGCGGCGCGCGAGCGCGGGATCGACGCGGTCCAGGGTGACGTGGCTCGCTGGTCCCCCGAGCCCGACACCGACATCGTCGTGACCAACGCCGTCCTGCACTGGGTGCCGGAGCATGCCGAACTGCTGCCCCGGTGGATCGGGTCGCTGCCCAGCGGAGCGTGGTTCGCGCTGCAGGTGCCCGGTAACCTCGCCGCGCCCTCGCACGCCCTCGTCGCCGAGCTGCTCGACGAGCCGCGGTGGCGCGGTGGGGTGCCCCTCGACGAGGGCACCACCGTCCTCGATCCGGTCGACTACGCCGAGCTGCTCGCCGCTACCGGTGCCGCCGTCGATGCCTGGGAAACCACCTACGTCCACCGCCTCACCGGCGACGACCCGGTTCTGCGGTGGATCAGCTCCACCGCCCTGCGGCCGGTGCGCAACGCGCTGGACGACGACGACTACACCGCGTTCCTTGCCGAGCTCGCGCCCCGGCTGCGTGCGGTCTATCCGGTTCGTCCGGACGGGCGTACGTGGTTCCCGTTCCGACGGATCTTCGCCGTCGCGCACGTAGTCACCCGACGGTGATTGGCCGTACCCCGGGTGGCCACACCGGTGGCCGCATGCAGCTTGCGGACAGGTGCGAGGCAATCGGTTGAGGTGCCCGGGCCGTCGACCTGATACGACTACTACCATGCAGCAGATCATCAAGGGCCTGCTGAGCTGGGCCTCGATCCTGGAGGACTCCACCCGCGAGCAGGCCCTGCAGACCGCCTCGATGCCGTTCATCCGACCGCACCTGGCCCTGATGCCCGACGCGCACCTCGGCATGGGCTCCACGGTGGGCAGCGTCATCCCGACCCTGCGTGCCGTCATGCCGGCGACGGTCGGTGTCGACATCGGCTGCGGGATGGCGGCGGTGCGCACCCAGCTCACTCGCGACGACGTCGCCGCACTGGCGGCGCACGGATTGGGCCTGGCTGCGCTGCGCGAGGCCATCGAAGCTGCCATCCCCGTGTCGAAGGGCGGCTACAACACCACCGTCACCGACACCGCGGCCGTCCGGATCACCGAGCTGGAGGGCAAGGCCGAGAAGTCGGGATTCGACCCGGCCGCCTACGCCGGCAACTGGCGGCTCCAGCTCGGCACGCTGGGATCGGGCAATCACTTCTGTGAAATCTGCCTGGACGAGGCCGACCGGGTCTGGGTGTTCCTGCACTCGGGTTCGCGCGGGGTGGGCAACCGGATCGCCCAGCACCACGTGAAGATCGCGCAGAAGCTGTGCGAGCAGTGGTGGGTCGCGCTGCCGCACCGCGACCTCGCCTACCTTCCCGAGGGTACCGACGAGTTCTGGTGCTACATCCGGGAGCTGACCTGGGCGCAGCACTTCGCGCTGCTCAACCGCGCCGAGCTGCTCGACCGGGCCGTCGGCTGCCTGGCGCAGTGGGCGGGCCGCGACATCGAGCGCGCCGAGGACGTCCAATGCCACCACAACTACACCACCCGCGAACGCCACGCCGGCTTGGAGGTGTGGCTGACGCGCAAGGGTGCCATCGACGCCTCGCCGGGGCGGCGCGGGCTGATCCCCGGGTCGATGGGCACGCGGTCCTACGTGGTGACGGGTCTGGGCAACGCGGCGTCGTTCAACTCCGCACCCCACGGGGCGGGGCGGAACTTCTCCCGCCGCGTGGCCCGGGAGCGGTTCACCGTGGAGCAGCTCGCGGAGGCGATGGAGGGCATCGAGTGGCGGTCGGACAACGCCGAGGCGTTCCTCGACGAGATCCCGGGGGCCTACAAGGACATCGACCAGATCATGGAGGATGCGAAGGACCTCGTCGAGATCGACCACGCGCTGCGCCAGATCCTCAACGTCAAGGGAGACTGACGCTGCGCCGTCGATGTGCGCGCTGCCCGGGCGGTATGTCCGGGTAGCCGCACGCCATGATTCAGCGGTGGGCACCGGCCGAGATCGTCTGGAGGATGCGTTGACCAGGACCGGGTTTCGGCCGCTGACCATCCGGCAGAAGATCGTCCTCACCTTCGCTCGCCGATACCGCGGTTCCGGGTTCTGGTTCGGGGTCGCGATCGCGGTGATCTGGCCGTTCGCGATGTTCGGCACCCGGATCGCGTTCCGGGGTGGTGAGCACGTGCCGCGGGCGGGGGGCGCGCTGCTCGCCCTGAACCACGTCTCGTTCTCCGACCCGATCTTCGACGTCGCGTTCACGATCTGCCACGGCCGGATGCCGCGGTTCCTCGCCAAGTCCGAGTTGTGGAGCATGCCGGTGGTGCGCCGGGTACTGGCCGGTGGTGGACACATCCCGGTGTATCGGGAGTCGGCGCGGGCGAGCGACGCCTACCGGGATGCGATCGCCGCCCTACAGCGTGGTGAGGTGGTCGCGTTCTACCCCGAAGCCACCTACACCGCTGATCCGACCGGCTGGCCGATGAAGGCCAAGAACGGGATCGGCAAGATCGCACTGGTCACCGGGGCGCCGGTCATCCCGGTGGCGAACTGGGGCACGCAGGACGTGCTGGCGCCCGACTCGAAGAATCTCCGGCTCTGGCCCCGGCAGCGGGTGACGATCGTGGCCGGACCGCCCGTGGATCTATCGCGCTGGTTGGGCCGGCCGCGCACCCGCACCGCGCTCGACGGCGCCACCGCGTCGATCATGATCGACGTCACAGCGCTGGTGGCCGAGATCCGCGGCGAGGAGCCCCCCGCGCAGCCCTACGACCCCGCGGCGCTGCCGGCCGGCCCTGGCGAGTCGTCGACAGACGATGGCCTCGGCGCGAGGCGGCCGATCGGCCTGGTCCCGGAGCAGGAGCGCCCCGCCAGCTGATCACGGCTGGCCATCCCGGCTCGTTCCCCCCGGTTCACAGTGGACGGATCCCCGCCGGTCCAGAAGCGCAGCGATCATCAGGTGCGACGGGAGAAGCCGCCCGTCGACAAGCTCATGGCCCGGAATTTCTGAAAACGCCACGGTGTTCGGCTCTCGGCGCCACCATGGCGCCCGTGTCGATACAGCGCATTCTGACCAGGCAGGCCGGCGTGATCACGCTCGCGCAAGCTGTGGCGGCTGGCATGTCTGCTGATACCGTGCAGCGTCGCGCGCGCACGGGACTGTGGGAACGGTTGTACCCAGCCACGTACCTGGTAGGCGGGCACCGGCTGGCCGATGAGGCTCGGATCCATGCCGCCTGGAGGTGGGTCGGTGAGCAGGCCACGGTATCCGGGCCGGCGGCGGCGTTCTGGCACGGCATGCTCCGCACGGCGCCTGCCGAGATCGAGCTGACGGTGCCCCGGCAGACCAACCTGCGTCCACAGCCGGGGATCTGCCTGCGTCGGCGCGACCTGGCCGTTCCGGACCTGGTCGGGATCAACGACATCCGGCTCGCCGCCAGGCCGCTCGCCGTGCTGGAGACCGCGGTCGCCCTTCCCGATGGCTCGACGTTCCTCGACCGGGCGTTGCAGCGTCATGTTCGCTTCCCGGCGCTGTACCGGGCGTTCTGTCGCAACATGGGTCGGGAGGGCTCCACCGCGGCCGGACGGCTCATCACCGCCGCGGCGGGTCGGGCCGACTCCGCAGCCGAACGACTGCTGGTGAAGATCCTGCGCGCCGCCGGTGTCGATGGATGGGTACTCGGGTGCTCGTTCGGTCCCTACCGCATCGACCTGGCGTTTCCGGCCGCGATGGTCGCGATCGAGGTTGACGGGTGGGCGTGGCATGTCGACGCCGAGCGCTTCCCCGCGGATCGCCGCAAGGGCAACGCCCTCGTCCGCGTCGGCTGGGGCCTCTTACGCTTCACCTGGCATGACCTCGACGGCCGCCCGGCCGAGGTGCTGGCGGAGATCGTCGAGACCCTGGCGCTCGCTGCGGCGCAACCAGCATGATCAGCGTGTGCGGTACATCAGCCGCATATGTGCAGCTCCCGCACCGCAGACGTTGATCTACGCCGGACGGGCCAGCTTCTCCAGGCGTCGGGCCGTCGGCCAGCGCACCGCGTGGGCCCAGCCGAGCTTCTCGAACGCCCAGATGACCCGCGCGGAGATGTCCACCTGGCCGCGCCGCACCCCGTGCCGGGCGCACGTCGGATCGGCGTGGTGCAGGTTGTGCCAGGACTCACCGAAGCTCAGCACGGCCAACGGCCACACGTTGCGCGAGTGATCCCTGGCCGCGAAAGGCGAGTTGCCGATCATGTGGCAGATCGAGTTGATCGACCAGGTGACGTGGTGCAGCAACGCCACCCGGACCAGGCCGGCCCAGAACAACGCGGTCACCGCGCCCCACCACGACCAGGTCAGCAGGCCGCCGAGCAGCGCCGGGACGGCCAGGGTAAGGGCGGACCAGAGGATGAACAGCTTGTCGATGCGGACGAGGTCGCGGTCGGCGAGCAGGTCGGGGGTGAAGCGGGCCTGGTTGGTGTTGTCGCGTTCGAACAGCCACCCCGTGTGGGCGTGCCAGAAGCCCTTCGTCAACGCGACCGGACCCGTGCCGAACAGCCAGGGCGAGTGCGGGTCGCCCTCCTTGTCGGAGAACGCGTGGTGGCGACGGTGGTCGGCCACCCACACGGTGACCGGACCCTGCATCGCCAGGCTGCCGGCGGCGGCCAGCGCGATCCGCAGCGGCCGTTTCGCCTTGAAGGACCCGTGGGTGAAGTACCGGTGATAGCCCACCGTGATCCCGAGCCCGCTGACCACGTAGAAGACCGCGGCGATGGCGACGTCGGTCCAGCCGAGCCCCCAGCCCCACGCGAACGGAACCGCGGCGAACAGCGCGAGCAGCGGCACGACGACGAAGACGTAGACGGCCACCTGCGCAGCCGTGCCACGCCGTCCGTCCAGGATCTGTGTTGCGGCGGCTGGCCGGGCCGGGCTGTCGGCGACGGTCATCTACGGCACCTCGTTGAATGAGAAGGGATTTGTCTGAGCAGGGCGGGACGAGACGGGGAGACGGGGAGACGGTTGCTTCGTCTCACATGTTAAAGGTCCAGGCCGAGCAGAGCGTTCTCCACCACCTCAGGCAGTGCTGGATGGATCCAGTACTGCCCGGTGGCCATCGCCCGCGCGTCCAGCCCGAACGAGATGGCCTGGATGAGCGGCTGGATGATCGACGAGGCCTGCGGGCCCATCAGGTGCGCACCGAGCAGTCGCCCGGTGCCGCGCTCGGCGAGCAGCTTGCAGAACCCCGTGGTGTCCTCCATCGCCCAGCCGTAGGCGACGTCACCGTAGGACTGCACCTTGGCGGTGTAGTCGAGGTTCTCGGCGCGGCACTGCGCCTCGGTGCGGCCTACCGCCGCGATCTGCGGATGGGTGAACACCGCGGCGGGAACGAAGCGGTGGTCGGTGCGGCGCGGGGCGTCCGGGTGCAGGAGGTTGTGCGCCACCACCCCCATCTCGTGGTTGGCCACGTGCTTGAGCTGGAAGGGTGAGCTGACGTCGCCGAGGGCGAAGATGCCGTCGACGGGCGTGCGCTGCTGGTCGTCGACGACGATCCGGCCGTCCGGATGGGTGGGGATGCCGGCGGCCGGCAGGTCGAGCCGGTCGCCGTTGGGTGTCCGACCGGTCGCGACGAGCAACACGTCGCCGCGCACGACCGTGCCGTTCGTGAGCTGGACGGCCACCTCGGAGGAGTCGCCGTGTACCCCGACGATCTGGTGACCGAGGTGCACGTCCCAACTGCTGCGGGCGAGCTCGGTGAACCGCTCGCTGACCGTGTGGTCCAGCCCGCGCAGCATCGGTGCGCTGCGCCCGACCACCGAGACCGTGGTGCCGAAGGCGGAGAACACGTGGGCGAACTCGGTGGCGATGTAACCGGCACCGATGATCACGAGATGTTCGGGCACGGCGTCGAGGCGCATCACCGTCTCGGAGGTGTGGAAGGGCACCCCGGCCACCGCCGCGGGCACCACGGGTCTGCCGCCGGCGGCGATGACGATCCGGTCGGCGCTGATCGCGTCGTTGCCGGTGCCGTCGGTGCGCTCGACGTCGAGCCGGTGCGGTGCGGTGAAGCGGGCGTGGCCCTCGTAGAGGGTGACGTTGGGACTGCGCTCGATGCGGTAGTCCCGTCCATCGGCGGAGATCGGGTCGATCCGACCGAACACCCGGTCGCGGATGTCGACCCAGCGCACCTTGTCCAGGCTCGCATCGACGCCGAGGCGGCTCGCGTGCCGGATCGCCTCGGCGATGTCGGCCGCGTAGACGTACATCTTGGTCGGGATGCACCCGACGTTCAGACAGGTGCCCCCGAACACGCCGTGCTCGACGAACGCGACGTCGAGATGGTCGAACCGGTGGTCGATCATCGAGTTACCGGAGCCGGTGCCGATGACGACGAGATCATGGTGACGCACCCGGTCAGGCTATCCGGTGCGTCGGCCCCGGATCTGGTAGGCAGGCCCGATGACCAGCGAGGCTCTCGTGGCGACCGTGCACCGTTCCTGGGCGGCGGACCTGGAGCCCCGCACGCTCTACGAGCTCCTCCGGCTGCGGGGCGAGGTGTTCGTCGTCGAACAGGCATGCCCCTACGGCGAGCTCGACGGCCGTGACCTCGAGGACCGCGCCCGGCACTACTGGCTCGGTGGGAACGGCCGACCCGAGCCCGTTCTCGGATGTCTGCGACTGCTCGAGGAGCCCGACGGTGACTATCGGGTCGGCCGGCTGTGCACCACCGGGTTGGTCCGTGGCCGCGGGTTGGGTCGGCGGCTGATGGAGGCCGTGCTCGGCGAGGTCGGGGACGGGCCGTGCGTGCTCGATGCGCAGGAGTACCTGGCGTCGTTCTACCGCGGGTACGGGTTCGAAGCCATCGGCCCGGCCTACGACTGGGCGGGCGTGGCGCACCTGCCGATGCGCCGGGCCCACCGCTGACGTCCGGCGGCGGAGGACCGCCGATGGGCAGGTCGACCGCCGTCGCTGACTCCGGTCGCCCGGGGTCTGGCAGGGGTTGCCTGCGTCACATGCCACTGGGCGGTCCGTGGTCACGAAGAGCGTTGCGGGATACTTCGCCCGACGGGGATGTGGCTCGATGCGACGGGCCGGCAGGGATTGAAGGGGCGCGCGGAGATGAACGAGCGATCCGGTGAGCTGCGACCGACGGACGATGTCGGACCGGCTGATCCCGGCACCGTCGGTCCATCCGACCCGGCCCCCGACCCGGTGCTGCTGCCCTCGGAGCCGTCGGTGGTCGGCCCTGCCGTCGACCCGAAACTCGGCCGCACCCGGTTCAGCGGGTTGTGGATCGGGCTGATCTTCTCCACACTGGTCCTGATCTTTCTGTTGATCTTCATTCTGATGAACCTGGAGCTGGTCCGGATCGAGTTCCTCGGCGCCTCGGGCACCCTGCCCACCGGCGTGGCGCTGCTGCTCGCCGCCATCGCCGGGGTGCTGCTGGTAGCCATCCCCGGGACGGGACGCATCCTGCAGCTGCGTCGGGCAGCCAACCGCACCCACCGGACACGCTGATCGTGCTCAGGATCGGCGACCGGCCGTTGACTGTCGTGGGGCGGGCCCGGATGTACGTCTGTGGCATCACCCCGTACGACACCACCCACCTCGGCCACGCCGCCACGTTCGTCTGGGCCGACGTCGCCGCCCGGGTGCTGCGCCATCTCGGCGTCGAGGTCGAGGTGTGCCGCAACGTCACCGATGTCGACGACGTGCTCGACGCCGCCGCCGCGCGTGCCGGGGCCCGCTCGGACAGTTTCGCGGCGGTGCAGCAATTCCGCTTCGACCGGGACATGACCGCACTCGGGGTGCAGCGGCCCAGCCACGAGCCGCGGGCGCACGTCCATGTGGCACAGGTCGTCACGCTGGCCGCAGCACTGCTGGAGTCCGGTGCGGCGTACCGGAGTGGCGGCACGGTCTACTTCCGCGGGTCGGGCGTGGCCGAGCGGGCCGGCCTCGGGGCTGCGAAGGCACGCGAGCTGGCGGTCGAGTTCGGGCACCGACTCGACGACGCGCATGCCGGGCATCCCGACGACGTCCCCGTCTGGCGGATGGCCGAGCCGGGGGAGGCGGCGTGGCCGAGCCCCTGGGGCGACGGGCGGCCCGGCTGGCACGCCGAGTGCGCGGCGATGGCCCTCACCACGCTGGGACCGGCAGTGGACCTGCACGCAGGCGGGGCCGACCTGCGGTTCCCGCACCACGCCTACGAGTCGGCGATGGTCGAGGCGGTGACCGGGGTACGCCCCTTCGCGCGGGCCTGGATGCACGTGGGGACCGTGCGGTCGGGCGGGGCGAAGATGGCGAAGTCGACCGGCAACCTCGTCCTGGTGTCCGACGTGCTGGCCACGCATCCGGCCGCGGCGCTACGGCTGCTGATCGTCGACCGACCGTGGGCGCAGCCCTGGGATTTCGAGCCGACCGCGCTCGACGGCGCGGCGGCGCGGCTGGAGCGGCTCTACGCCGCCGCTGCGCACGGCGGCACCGGTGCCGACCGCTCAGCGGCCGGTGCGTCGTCGGATGCGGTGACAGCTGCGCTGCTCGACAACCTCGACGTACCCACCGCGCTCTCGGTGGCAGAGGAGGAGGGCGGCCCTGCGGCCCGACGGGCCCTTTCGGTGCTCGGCCTGGCCTGATAACCGACGCGACGAACAGCACTCTCACCGGGACCTGTCCGACGAGAGTGCCGTTCGTTGTCACGTGGCATGGCGCGACGGCCGGGTTCGCGGAGGGACACGGCACCGGCACACACGTTCCGGCTCCGCACACATGCCGCAGCACATGTGCGGAGCCGGACGGTGTGTGCGGCCCCGCGCCGGACGTTGGCCTGCGTGGGTCAGGTCAGGCGGCGCGTGGGCGCCCGCGGGATCCCGAACCCGAGCGGGATCCCGAACCCGAGCGCGACGCGGAGCGGCCGGCGCCGCGCGTGCTGTGAGCGGCGCGTGAGCTGTGGCCGGCGCGCGAGTTACGGCCGGTGCGCGGAGCGCCCTGGATCTGCTTCTCCCGTTCCGGGATCGGCACCCCGCTGGGCGTGCGGGCTCCGGTGATGCGGGCCAGGTCGGCGTCGCCGGGCCCGACCTCGCTGGTCGTGGCGCGCACCCCGGCCAGGCGGGTGAGCCGGTCGACGTCGCGGCGCTCCGGCGGGGTCACCATCGTGACCACGGTGCCCGAATCACCGGCACGGGCGGTGCGCCCGGCCCGATGCAGGTAGTCCTTGGGGTCCGCGGGCAGGTCGACGTGCACGACGAGGCTCACATCGTCGACGTGGATGCCGCGGGCCGCGACGTCGGTAGCGACGAGGACCGGCGTCTGGCCGTCCTTGAACTCCGCGATCGCCCGGTTGCGCGCGTTCTGCGCCTTGCCGCCGTGCAACGCGCCGGCGACGATGCCGTCCCGGCGCAGCGTCTTGACCAGCCGGTCGACGCCGTGCTTGGTGCGCACGAACAGGATCGTGCGCCCGTCACGGGCGGCGATCTCGGTGATCACCCGCGGCTTCGCCGCGGTGTCGACGACGAGGACGTGGTGGTCCATCATCTCCACCGGCGCCGTGGCCGAGGCGACCGAGCGGGTGACCGGGTCGTGCAGGTACTGGCGCACCAGCGCGCCGACGGCGCCGTCGAGGGTGGCGGAGAACAGCAGTCGCTGCCCGTCCGGGGTGAGGTTCAGGATGGCGCGGACCTGGGGCAGGAACCCCATGTCGGCCATCCGGTCGGCCTCGTCGATGGCGGTGACGCTGACCTGGGACAGGTCGCAGGTGCCCTGGTTGGTGTGGTCGGTGAGCCGGCCCGGGGTGGCGACCAGCAGGTCGATCCCGCGTTGCAGCTCGCCGGCCTGGCGGTTGAACGACATACCGCCGACCACCGAGGTGGTGGTGAGGCCGAGCGCGCTGGCGAACGGGGTCAGCGCGTCGACGACCTGCTGGGCGAGCTCGCGAGTGGGCACCAGCACCAGACCGCGGGGCCGGCGTGCGTGGGCGCGGTCGCCGGCGAGCCGGGTGAGCAGCGCCAGGCCGAAGGCGAGGGTCTTGCCCGAGCCGGTCTGGCCGCGGCCGAGCAGGTCGCGCCCGGTGAGGGCGTCGGGCAGGGTGGCGGCCTGGATCGGGAACGGCTCGGTGAAGCCGCCGCCCCGCAGCGTCCGCAGCACGGGCTCGGGCAGGCCGAGCTCGGCGAAGGACGGCATCCCCGACTCGGGGACGGTCCAGAGCACCTCAGGGGCCGTGGCCATGGCCACGACGGGCCGGGCGGTGCTGTTGTTGCTTCTTCCGCCGCGCGCTGGGGAGTTTCCCCCACCGCGCCCGCGGCGAGAGGTGGACGGGTTCGGCGTGCGCGAGGCACGCCGAGAGAGCGAGGATGTCAACAAGACCTCCGGGACGTGGCACGTCTCAGCGGAGAAGCTGCGGCAGGGAGCCGCTGGCGATTCACGGGGACGAGCCCGGGCGCGCGATGCTGTCTGCGCCCTGATGAGTGGAGCGGGTTGCGCCCCTTCCAGGGGCCGTCTCCGGCCGGGCGCTCGTGATCAGAGTACCTGAGCGCTCGGTCCGGAGTCACCGTCGGGGGTGTGATGTTCTCGATAGCCCGGTCACTCCCGCCGTTGCATGCCCAGCTCGATCCGCAGCTCGTCGAGCACGGTGTCGGGCTGCCCGACCTCGGATGGCAGGCCCCGCGCGGTGAACCACTCGCCGATACGGGTGACGTCGCGGGCCAGGTAGTCCGGTCCCTGCGGATTGCCGACCACGTCCACGACCTGGGGCAGGTCGATCATCACTAGCCGGCCGTCGTGCACGAGCAGGTTGTACGCCGACAGGTCACCGTGGGTGAGCCCGTGGCGGGCCAACCCGAGCAGGGCATCGACGAGCTGGTGCCAGAGATCGCACAGCTCCTCGACGTCCGGGCGCAGCTGGGCCAGCCGCGGAGCGGCGGCCCCGTCGGAGGTGCCGATGAACTCCAGCAGCACCTCGGTGCCGCTGGCCTGCACCGGGTAGGGCACCGCCACGCCGCCGGCCCAGAGCCGGGACAGTGCGGCGAACTCCGCGCTCGCCCAGCTCACCGACGCGATGTCGCGACCGAACGCCGTACGGTTGGCCATCGCCCGCATCTCCCGGGAGCGGCGCACCCGGCGACCCTCCAGGTAGCCGGCGTCGCGGTGGAAGAGCCGGTGCTCGGCGGTGCGGTACCGCTTCGCCGCCATCAGGGTGCGCCGGTCGGTGCCCGGCACGGAGCGCTCGACGAGATGGACGTCGGCCTCCTTGCCGGTCTTGAGCACGCCGAGCTCGGTGTCGACGGCCGCGTGCTCGGTGAGCACCCAGTCGGGTCGGGGTCCGGGGCCGTGTTCGGCCCCGTCCCAGGTGGACCAGCGATCACCCTCCGGGGGCCCGTCGATCTCCGCGCCGGAGCGCTCGTCGAGGGTCGTGGGATCGGTGCGTGATCGTCGGATCGGGGTGGGATCGTCGTCGTCGAAGCGGCGTCGCCGCTTGCGGGTGGATGGTTCGAGGTCGAGATCGTGATTGCGCAACGCGAGGTCTCCTGAGTGGGCCCCGCGGGCGAGGGTCAGCTCGGCGGGGTGGGGGTCGGACGGGGACATGCCACATCCCGGGCGACGCTGGCCATGCGGCACCTCCCTCGCTCGATCACACCGGAGCACCGGCTCGTACGACACATCGTGGCGGGCGCGGCTCCCGCAGGCAATCAATTTACTGCACGATCTCCAGGACGGTGGGGAGGGGCGCTCCACTCGCATTCCTGACCGGCGGCCGATCGCCGCCACCGCCGCGGCGTCGGTCGGCTCGGCCCGGGTCGCGGCCAGCAGCCTCGCCAGCTTGCCCTTGTGGGCCTTGTTGACGTGGCTGGCGACCGTGCGGCGCCCGTTCGGCTGCTCGAGAAGGACGGTGGCCGTCACCGCGCCCGGGAGTTGGCCCAGCGCGGTGTAGGAACCCGAGCGCAGATCGACGACGAGCTCACCATCCGCGATTGCGGCGAGCACGGGTTCCAGCAGCGGCTTCCAGCGGACCGCCAGGTTCGCCCGGTCCGGCAGCGCTGAGCCGGCGGAGAGCCGGGCCGAGCTCGGTGTGCGAGAGCGCGTCCAGATCCAGCGGCGGCCCGTCCCCGCCGACGCGCTTGGTCTCCGAGGGTGGCAGCAGCACGAGCACGGCCGGGAGGGTAGCGGCGCGTCGGCGGATTGCGTGTCGGCCGTCGCGCAGCCGGCACCCTCCGCGCCATAGCATGAATCCGGGCGCCGGCAGCCAGAACTCCTGCTGTACCACGGAGGGCGCGTATCCAGGCGCTCGACGACGTCAGCGAGGAGGCGACGTGACCGATCTGCCCGAGCGGATCAGTGTGCGTGAGGTCGGACCGCGCGACGGTCTGCAGAACGAATCCCCGGTGTCGACCGACGGCAAGGTCGAGCTGCTCGACGCGCTGTCACGCACGGGCGTCGGGCGGATCGAGGCCGTGTCGTTCGTGCACCCGAAGGCGATCCCGCAGATGGCCGACGCGGCCGAGGTATGGCGCCGCGCCACCCGTAACCCCGACGTCCGGTACTCGGCACTGGTGCCCAACCTCCGCGGGGCCCAGCGTGCGCTCGACGCCGGGTTCGCCGAGGTCGAGGTCGTGCTGAGCGCGTCGGACACCCACAACCGCAAGAACATCAACCGCTCGACCGCAGAGTCACTCGACGCCATCGCCGAGCTGATCGACGCCGTGCACGCGTGCGGCGCCACCTGCCAGGTCGTCGTGGCCACCGCGTTCGGCTGCCCCTACGAGGGAGAGGTGTCGGTGTCGCGGGTCGTGGCGGTCGCGGAGCGGGTGGTCCGCGACGGCGCCGACAGCCTGTCCTTCGGCGACACCACCGGTATGGCCACCCCGACCCGGGTCATCCGGCTGGTCGGCGAGGTGCGCTCGGCGCTGCCCGGGACGTCGCTGAACCTGCACTTCCACAACACCCGCGGTACGGGCCTGGCCAACGTGCTCGCCGCGCTGCAGCTCGGCGTCGACGACTTCGACGCGAGCGTGGGCGGGCTCGGCGGCTGCCCGTACGCCCCGGGGGCGAGCGGCAACATCGCCACCGAGGAGCTGGTGCACATGGTCGAGGACATGGGCGTCGACACCGGGGTCGATCTGGAGGCCATGATCGACGCGGCGCGCGTCGCGGAGACCGTCGTCGGCCGCGAACTCTCGTCGCAGGTACTGCGGGCCGGCCCGCGCACCCGTCGCGACCAGGCCCGGATGCCGTCGCTACCCTTCATCGGGTGTTGACCCGAATGTCGTCGCTGTTCCTCCGGACCCTGCGCGAGGACCCCGCCGACGCGGAGGTGCCGAGCCACAAGCTGCTCGTCCGCGCCGGCTACATCCGCCGCGTCGCGCCGGGGGTGTACTCCTGGCTGCCGCTGGGGCTGCGGGTGCTGCGCGCCGTGGAGCAGGTGGTGCGCGAGGAGATGGACGCCACCGGCGCCCAGGAGATCCAGTTCCCCGCGCTGCTGCCGCGGGAGCCGTACGAGGCGACCGGGCGCTGGACCGAGTACGGCCCCAACATCTTCCGGCTCACCGACCGCAAGGGCAACGACTACCTGCTCGGGCCCACCCACGAGGAGCTGTTCACGCAGGTCGTGAAGGGTGAGTACGCCTCGTACAAGGACTACCCGGTCACGCTCTACCAGATCCAGAACAAGTACCGCGACGAGGAACGGCCGCGGGCGGGCATCCTGCGCGGGCGGGAGTTCCTGATGAAGGACGCCTACTCCTTCGACCTGTCCGACGAGGGACTGGCGGAGTCCTACGCGAAGCACCGTGACGCGTACGTCCGGATCTTCGACCGGCTCGGCCTGGAGTACGTGATCGTCTCGGCGATGTCGGGTGCGATGGGCGGCTCGGCGTCGGAGGAGTTCCTGGCGATGGCGTCCACCGGCGAGGACACCTACGTGCGCAGTGCCGGCGGCTACGCGGCCAACGTCGAGGCCGTGACCACGCCAGCGCCTCCCGCTCAGCCGATCGAGGGCAGGCCCGAGGCCCGGGTGCACCACACCCCGGCCACCCCGACGATCGGGTCGCTGGTGGCGTTCCTCAACGGCGCCGGCCTCGGCCGCACGTTCACGGCGACCGACGCGCTCAAGAACGTCCTGCTCAAGACCCGGCTGCCCGGGACGACGGAGTGGACCCTGCTGGGTATCGGCATCCCGGGCGATCGCGAGGCGGACCTCAAGCGCATCGAGGCAGCGCTGCACCCCGCCGAGGTCGCGCTGCTCGAGGCGGCCGACTTCGCCGCGCACTCGTTCCTCGTCAAGGGCTATATCGGGCCGGGTGTGCTCGCGGCCAACGGGGTGCGCTACCTCGTCGACCCACGCATCGTCACGGGCACGGCGTGGGTCACCGGCGCGGACAAGGCCGACCACCACGTCGTCGATCTCGTCGCCGGCCGCGACTTCACCCCCGACGGCACGATCGAGGCCGCCGAGGTTCGCCCCGGTGATCCGGCGCCCGACGGCAGCGGCCCGCTGGAGGCCGCCCGCGGCATCGAGATCGGCCACATCTTCCAGCTCGGCCGCAAGTTCGCCGACGCCTTCGCCCTCGACGCCCTGGGCCCGGAGGGCAAGCCGGTCCGGATCACGATGGGCTCCTACGGGATCGGGGTGTCGCGGCTGGTCGCGGTGATCGCCGAGCAGAGCCACGACACGTCGGGGCTGATCTGGCCGCGGGGTATCGCGCCCGCCGACGTGCACGTGGTGATCGCCGGGAAGTCCGCGGAAATCGTGGCGGGTGGCGAGCGGTTGGCCGCCGACCTCGACACCGCCGGTCTCCGGGTGCTGCTCGACGACCGCGCGGCCTCGCCCGGGGTGAAGTTCGCCGACGCCGAACTGATCGGCGTTCCGACGATCGTCGTGGTGGGCCGCGGGTTGGCGTCCGGGGTGATCGAGGTCAAGGATCGGCGCACCGGTGAACGCACCGAGATCGCACTCGACCTGGCCGTGCGACACCTCGGAGCACTGACCGAGCACACCTGAGCACCCGCCGGGCGCACGGAGGGGTGATCTGTCGGTCAGATGGTGGCCAGCCGCGCGCTGTTGACGATCGCGTCGAGGGTCTCCCTGGCCGGTACCGGCGGAGCAGCAGCGGGTCCACCAGCCGTGTCACCGTTGACCACGAGCAGGGCCGTCGCAGCACCGGACGGCCCGGCGGCCGGCAGCGCGAGCACCAGCAGGGTGCCCCGCGTGGCCAGGCAACCGTCGTCTTCCGGCGTGCGGACAGTGGCCTCGACGAGCGTGCCGGGCGCCCCTGCCACGTCGACCGCCCGGCCGGGACTGACGATCACTTCGGGTGGCGTGCCCGAGTTCGAGGTGTAGTAGCCGCCACCGAGCGCGCGGGCGAACGTGGCTGCCACGTCCGCTGCGGGACGTGTGGTCTCGACGAGCGCGCTGGCGGCGCTACCACGCAGGTAGCGCTGACCGCCGCACTCGTAGCCGGGGGCGTCGGCGGCGCCGATGAACACGGCTCCCGGGAGGGTCTGCGGCGGGGCGGCGGTGTTCCAGTCCGGTGGGACGGCGTAGATGAGGAACGGTGTGCGGACGGTCTGGAAGTTCGCTGGTGTCGATGCCGCCGTCGAGCCGCCGCGGACCAGCAGGAACGTTCCGAGGCCGAGGCCGCTCAGCACGATCGCGACCACGGCGAAGAGCGCCATCCAGTGGCCGCGACCCCGCGGCTGCGGCGACGGGAGCGGCTGCGGCGACGGGCGCGGCTGCTGGCCGGTGACCGGCTGTGCTGCCTGGTACTGCGGTGATGACGGCGGGAGGAACCACGGCCGGTCCGGCGCCGCGGACCAGGATGACGGGACCATCGGGGGGTCCGCTGGCGGCGGGGTGTACGCCGGGACGGGGTGGCCCGCCGTGGTCGGATCGGACACGGCCGGCGCGGAGTTCTGCGGCGCCCCGTTGGGCGTGGTCACAGCTTGCACCCTAACGCCAACCCGTGGGGCGAGCGAGCTCAACCGGCGAGGAAGGACAGCCGAATCGAGCGCACCGGGTTGTCCGCGTTCGTGTCGACCAGGCACACCGACTGCCACGTTCCCAGCGCCGGACGGCCGCCGAGCACGGGCACCGACATGGACGGGGCGATCAGTGCCGGCAGCACGTGGTCGCGGCCGTGGCCGGGGCTGCCGTGCCGGTGCGACCACCGGCCGTCGACGGGCAGCAGGTTGCCCAGCGCCGCGAGGAGGTCGGTGTCGCTGCCCGCCCCCGTCTCGATCACTGCAAGGCCGGCGGTGGCGTGCGGTAGCCACACGTGCAGGAGCCCGTCGCCGGCTCCCGCTGATTCCAGGAAGGTGTCGATCGCGGTGGTGAGGTCGACCACGGCCTCGGCGGATCCGGTGTGGACCTGCAGAAGCTCGCTGTGCATGCGTCGAGCCTAGGAGGCCGATGAAAAACTCCCGTTTCAGGGTCAATCCGACTGCAAAACCGGAGGTCAGCGACTTGCGATCTGCTGCTCAACCGACTTTTTCAGCACCCTCCTAGGCCGTGCGTGCGCTGCGGTGCCGGATCGGGCGACTCACGGTGTCGGAATGCGCAACTCGCGGGGAGGGGGTTATCGGGGTGGGGCGGGGCGGCCGGGGAAGATCGGGATCGCCGGGGTCAGGCCGAGGACCGCTCGCCAGCGGGCGCAGCGCACGGTGGTATCGGTCAGTGTGTCCAGGGCCACCTGACGCAGCTCCGGGAACGTGCTCCGCTCGAGCACCGAGCGCCATGCCGCCATCGCATCGGTCTCGGCGACGACGACCAGCGCCGCCGCCGCCACCCCGTTCTCGACGGGTTGCGGGGTGGCGTAAGCTGGCTGCGCCGAGACCGGGCGCTGCCCGAACTCGGTCAGCGTCTGTGCCACCTTGCTCCGCAGTTCCCGGTGTACTTCCGCGTCGGTACGAGCCTGCTCGGCCCGCGCGGGGGACAAGAAGGCGACGGCGAGCGAGTAGCACCACAGCGCTGCGTGCTCGGCAGTGAGCACATCCTGCAGCGCGTCGATGGCGACGTCGTCGATCGCCTGTGGACTCGACGCCTCGTTCACGTGAGCAGCGCTCCGTAGGCGGCGCAGCACGCGGTCACCGAGGCGACCAGCCCGACCCGGTCCGCCGGCAGTCCCAGGGCGACGTCGGCAGCGGCGCGACCGGAGGCCAGGACCGCCTGGCGCAGCCGGGTCAACGTCGCCCGCGGCGAGGGCTCGTCGGCGTCCACCGCCACGGGCGGGCGACCGCGGGCGACCGCGTCCGGGTCCAGCCGGGCGACCTCGGCGTCCAGTGCCACGACGTGCTCGGCCCGCGCGGCGCGAAGCGGCTTGACCCGATCGGCCAGGGTTGGGTCGGCGGCGACCGCGGCTGCGGCCAGCGCGACATCCGCGCGCGCCTGATCAGCGAGTGAGACGAGGGGGTCGGGTCCCGGCCGCGAGCTGGACCCGGGTAGCGAGCAGGCACCGGCCAGCGCGACCGGAACGAGCATCAGGGCTGACAGCAATCGCCTGCGGGTCGGGGTCGACGCCAGAGGCCGCAGGTCCCCGCCTCGTCGCAGGATCTCGCCGAGGCGCAGCGTCTCGCCCGCACGCCGGGTCTCGCCGTCCTGCAGCGTCTCGCCGTCCCGCGGTGCCTCTCCGTACCGTGCTCGCGCCACGGGGTGCAGGTCGGACACGAGTCCTCCTCGGTGCGCTCGCCGGGTGTGGCGAGTCGCGCTCGCTCGGGGCGCCGCCATCTTGCCAGGGCGGTACCACGGTGGGTTGCTCTCGGGGGTGCTCGTGGGGGGCTGCGCGGTGGGTTGCCCTTCGGGGGTGCTCGGGGGGCGGCGTCCCCCGAGGGTCGCGATACCCTGGCGGACCCACCCAGGCAGTCGCGCCGTTTCCGCGTGCCCGCCGTCGACGAGCAGGAGCCGTGCCCATGTCCTCCCTCCGCCCCGAGCAGCTCCCCGAGCAGCTGCGCGGCGTGCTGGAACCGATCATCGCCGCCGCCGGCTTCGAGCTCGACGAGCTCGACGTGCGCGCGACCGGTCGACGCCACGCCGTCAAGGTGGTCGTGGACTCGGACAGCGGGGTCGGGCTCGACGACATCGCGCGGTTGAGCCGGTCCGCCTCCGCCGAGCTCGACCAGCACGAACACCTCATCGGTGGGTCCTACACCCTGGAGGTCACCTCGCCCGGTGTGGACCGACCGCTCACCGGTCCGCGGCACTGGCGTCGCGCCCACCTGCGCCTGGTGTCGGTGCGCCGCCACGACGGGACGACGCTGCAGGGCCGGGTCGGCCGCGCGGGTGCGGAGTCGGTGGTGCTCCTGGTCGACGGCGGATGCCAGGATCTGCACTACTGTGACGTCGCGCACGCCGCGGTGCAGGTCGAGTTCCGGCCGCCGCCCGACGACGAGGTCCGTCGACTGTCACCGCAGGCCCCGGCGGGGAACACCGATGGAGCGCCCAGCGGCACGGCGCGGAACGCCGGCGCGGCGACCATGGGCATCGAGGAGGCGCCATGAACGTCGACATCGCCGCGCTGCGCGCCATCGAGCGGGACAAGGACATCCCGTTCGAGACGGTCATCGAGGCCATCGAGTCGGCGCTGCTGACCGCGTACAGACACACCGAGGGTCACCAGGCCCACGCCCGGATCGACATCGACCGCAAGTCCGGCCTGGTCCGGGTGCTGGCCCAGGAGCTCGGTGAGGATGGGAGCGTCGAGTCCGAGTGGGACGACACCCCCGACGGTTTCGGCCGGATCGCCGCCACCACCGCCCGTCAGGTGATCGTGCAGCGGCTGCGCGACGCCGAGCACGACCGCACCTACGGCGAGTTCTCGGCCAAGGAGGGCGAGATCGTCGCCGGCGTGGTGCAGCGCGACGCGCGGGCCAACGCGCGCGGTGTCGTCATCGTCTCCCTCGGTCCTACCGAGGGTGTGCTGCCGCAGGTCGAACAGGTGTCCGGCGAGCGGTACCAGCACGGCGAACGGATCCGTTGTTACGTCGTGGGCGTCACCCGGGGAGCGCGGGGCACGCAGATCACGCTGTCCCGCACCCACCCCAATCTGGTGCGCAGGCTGTTCGCGCTCGAGGTTCCGGAGATCGTCGACGGTTCGGTCGAGATCGTCGCCGTGGCCCGGGAAGCGGGGCACCGGTCCAAGATCGCGGTGCGGTCCACGGTGGCCGGCGTCAACCCCAAGGGGGCGTGTATCGGGCCGATGGGCGCCCGGGTGCGCGGAGTCATGAGCGAGCTGTTCGGTGAGAAGATCGACATCATCGACTGGTCGGAGGACCCCGCCACGTTCGTCGGCTACGCGCTGTCGCCGTCCAAGGTCGTGTCGGTCACGGTGCTCGACGCGCGCACCAAGACCGCGCGGGTCGTGGTGCCCGACTTCCAGCTCTCCCTCGCCATCGGCAAGGAGGGACAGAACGCACGGCTGGCGGCGCGGTTGACGGGCTGGCGGATCGACATCCGCAGCGACGCCGATCCGCGGGGGATCGGCGATGCTCCACCTGCCGAAGCCGCGGGCGGGGAAGCGGCCGCTGGGCGGGGGAGCGGCGGGGTGGTCCGCGCCTCTGGTACGGAGGCGCTCGGCTGAGCAGGGACGCGCTACACTCGTACTCGGCCCGCTGCCCGGGCTCGATGCCCACATGTTCGATCACCTCGCCAGGCGCTGCAGCTGGGGTGGATCCGATCCGGACCTGCGTCGGGTGCCGAGTACGGGCACCGGCCAGCGGTCTGTTGCGGGTCGTCGCGGTGGACGGGGTGCTCACCCCGGACCCACGGCGGCGACTCACCGGCCGAGGTGCCTGGCTGCACCCCGACCGGGAGTGCCTCAGCCGTGCCGAGCGGCGCTCGGCGTTCCCACGGGCGTTACGCGTCCCGGGGCCGCTGGACACCGATCCGGTGGGGCGGCACCTGGAGGCGTCGAGCACGATCAGGCCGGGCACGATCAGGCACTGAGCACCACCAGTACGGCCAGCACCACCAGCACAACCGCGAGCGGGAGCCGGGACGCACCCGGATCCGTCATCACCGGAAGCAAGGTCGACCCGTCATGAGCCAGTCGTGAAGATCGCACCATGAACGTGCTTCGACACTAGGTTCGAGGTCGACGGGCTAGCGCCGCCGGCCTCCGAGTAACAAGGAGTGCAGTGGCAGGCAAGGCCCGCGTGCACGAGCTCGCCAAAGAGCTCGGCATCAGTAGCAAGCAGGTCCTCAGCAAGTTGCAGGATCTCGGCGAGTACGTGAAGTCCCCGTCCTCGACCGTCGAGGCCCCGGTGGCCCGCAAACTTCGTGAGTCGATGTCGAACGGTTCCGGCACCGGTGACGGCCCCCGCCGCCGTCCCGGTGGTGGCCGGTCTCGGCCCGATGCCCCCCCGGCGGCATCGCCCACGCCCGGCGCGAGTCCGGCCACCGGGTCGCCGGTTCCCGGGCCCGTTCGCCCGGTCGCGCCCGTTCGCCCGGTCGCGCCCGTCCCCGGTTCGTCGGGGCCCGGAGGGTCGGGCGGCCCGGCGGTGCCCGTG
>JBOHEO010000040.1:0-32570 GCA_050701055.1 Pseudonocardia sp.
CACTTGGATCAACCGGTGCCGGCAGAGGCTCCCCGTTCTGCCGGCACCGGTCATAGTCCACAACGGTCGTCGGCGTCTGGAGTTTCGGTCCGTTCGGAAATGCCGACGAATGGTGGACGCCGATCGACGATCGGCGCGGTGCTGACCGAGCCGATTCACGGCTTCGTGCCGCGAACCGACGGCTGTCGTCCGGGCCCGAATTCCGCGGTCGTCTCAGCACGGCTGGTTAACCCGGGTTGAACGGGTCAACCCCTACACTGTGCAGCGGTGCTCGTGATATCAGCGGTACGGGGGTGCGGCGAGGTGAGTTCTGGGGTGGCCACCACGTGGCGCGCCGCGGCCGGCACGACTGACGGTCGGGTACTGGAGAGGGCCTGGCACCGGGGATCCGCCACTCCCGACCGGCTGCGGCGCGTCGGTGTCGTGTTGGTGATCGGCTGCCTGCTGACAGCGCTGGTCAGCCTGCTGGGCGCGGTCTCGCGCGCCGGCGCGGTGCGCGACAGCGACACCCGGATCGCGGCACTGACAGCTGACGCCGCCGCCCTGTACCAGTCGCTCGCCGACGCCGACGCGATGGCGACCAGCGGCTACGTCTCCGGTGGCCTCGAACCCGCCGCGGTGCGGGCTCGCTACGACGACGATGTCGCCCGAGCCGCCGATCGCCTGGTGCACGCCGCGGGGCAGCTCCCCGAGGGCGACCCGGCGGCCGGGCCGCTCGCGACGATCGCCGGGCAGCTGCCCATCTACACCGCATTCGTCGAGACCGCCCGCACCTACAACCGGCTGGGCCTCCCGCTCGGCCAGTCCTACCTGGACAGCGCGTCGCGGACCATGCGGACAGCGATCCTGCCGGCCGCCGAGGAGCTGCGCCGGATCAAGACCGCGGAGCTCGAGTCGACCTACCAGCGGGGCGGCGCGATCCCGTTCGTCGTCCTGCTGATCGGCGTGGCGGTGCTCGCCGGGGTGGTCGACGTCGCGGTGCTGGAGCGGCGACGGACGAACCGGGTCCTGAACACCGGCCTGGTCGTCGCCGGCACGGCCCTGGCGTTGCTGGCGCTGTGGTGGATAGTGGTCGCGCTGATCGTCGGCGACGCACTCGGCGATGCCCGCAGTCACAGTGTCGGTGCCACCGCCCTGGACGATGCGCGCGTCGCCGCCGCGCAGGCCCGCACCAACGAGAGCCTGGTGCTGGTCGCGCGCAGCGGGGGTAGTTCGTCGTCGGACCAGGGCTTCACCACGCAGCTCGATCGGGTGCTCGGGGTCGAGGGCAACAGCGGGCTGCTCGCCGACGCGGCCGCTCAGGCCACCGATCCCGAGTCCACCGCGAGGGTCGACGCGATCCGGGTCGCCGCCGTGGCCTGGCAGGAGGCCCACCGCCGGGTCCGGGAGCTTGACGACGGCGGCAACTATCCCGACGCCGTCGCCTCGGTCGTCGGGGCCGAACCGGGCGGCTCCGGGGCCACCTTCCAGCGCCTCGACACCGCGCTGGCCGGGGCCGTGGATGCCGAGCGCGCCGCATTCGCCGACGAGGTCGGGTACGCGAGGGCGGCCCAGACCGGGCTGATCGTCGTCCCCACGCTGCTGGCGCTGTTCGCGGCCGCGGCGGTGGCCGTGGGTATCGGCCGTCGAGTGGGGGAGTACCGATGACCGAGGTCAACGTCCGCCGGCCGGCCGTCTACCTGTGCGTGGCCGGCGTCCTCGCGCTTGCCAGCCTGCTGCTGACCGGCCCCGCGGCACCCGCGGAAGCCGGATCGGTCACCGCCGCCCCCCCGGTCAGCGCCCCGCCCGCGCCCGCGCCGCCGGCGTGCACGGAGATCAAGGCCAGCCTTCGGCCCCTCGGTCCGTTGCCTCCGCCTGGTGCCATGCCGCCCGGTTCGACGATGGCCGCCATCGCCGAGCGCGGCCGGCTGATCGTCGGCGTCGACCAGGGCAAGTACCTCACCGGCTACCGCAACCCGGAGACCGGGGTGATCGAGGGCTCCGATATCGACCTGGTGCGCCAGATCACGACGGCGATCTTCGGCGACCCCAACCGGGTGCAGCTGGTCGTGCTCAACATCGCCGACCGGGCGAAGGCGATCGAGCAGAAGTGGGTCGACCTGGTGGTCAACACCTTCACGGTCACCTGCGAGCGGCAGAAGACCGTCGAGTTCTCCACCCCGTACCTCGTCACCTCCCAGCGGCTGCTGGTCCCCGTCACCGCCGGAGTGACGGAGATCGAGCAGCTCGCCGGCCAGCGGGTCTGCACGTCCCGCGGCTCGGTGACCGAGGTGGCACTGCGAGCGCTGCCGATCGGGCTCGACGTCGTGACGCTGCAGGCCATCCCCGACTGCATGGTCGATCTGCAGCGCGGGCGGGTGGCCGGAGTGTCGATCGACGACGTCATCCTCGCCGGCCTGGCCGCCCAGGACCCCCAGGTCCGCGTCGTCGGCCGGGGGCTCGAGCCCGGGCTCTACGCGATCGGTGTCAGCCCCGACGCGCCTGACCTCGTGCGTTTCGTCAATGCGGTGCTCGAACGCGGCCGGGCGGACGGCAGTCTCGCGGCGAGCAACCGGCGCTGGCTGAACGTCCTCAACCCGGTGCCGCAGTCGCCGCCCGCCACCTACCGCGACTGATGAACACCCAGCGACCCGGCTGACCTGCTCAACGCGATGTCGAGCAGGTGATCGTGATCGTCGTCCAGGCGCCGATCTTGATGCGGTCGCCGTCGGCGAGGATCACCGGGGTGTGCGGTGCGATCGGTTCGGGCGCATCACCCAGTGAGGTGCCGTTCGTGGAGCCCACGTCGACCAGCTGCCAGTGACCGTCGGGCTGGGCCAGCAGCAGTGCGTGGTGCGCGGACACACCTGGGTCAAGCGGTGGACCGGCCAGGTCGATCTCCGGCTCGGTTCCCCGGGATCGGCTGCGGCGCCCGATCGCCATCTGCGAGCCGGCCAGGACGAACCGCCGCTCCGGGCAGTACCGCGGGAACTCCAGGCCGGGCGCGTCAGGGCCGTCGCGGCGGCCGACCTCCTCGAACCAGGCTCGGTCGGCCGCGACGATCGCGGTCCAGGTGCGGGTCACCGGCGGTTCGGGAGGGAATGGCGAGGGGGGACTGGTCGGGTCCCGTTGCGGATTGTCGAGCGGGCCCCGCTGCGAGGTGTCGAGCGGGGGCGGCGGGGTGTCGCCGGGGATCGGCTGCGAGGTGTCGGGCGGGATCGCCGCATCGCGCCCGCACTCCTCGCAGAACCGGCCATCGCGCACGGCGCCGCAGTAACCGCAGGTCTGCGCGTTCGACGCCAGCGGCCGCGAGTGGGATGTCGGTGCCGGCAGGGTGGGGTCCAACGGTGTGCCGCACGTGTCGCAGTAGTCGGCGGTGGCCGAGTCGTGTCCGGCCGAGCAGGTGGTCATCGGCTCAGGGTCCGCGGCGGATCGGGACGGTCTTCGTCGATCGGCTGTCGATGGTCATGACATCCTCCTTCGACACGTCGCGGCGCAGCCGGACGGTGCCGGTCGCGGTATCGATCACTTCCACCACGCGGTTCAGCAGTCGGGCGGTGGCGTCGTTGCCGGACTCGTCGGCCAGCGTGACGGCCCGTCCGAGCCGGGCCGTCGCCAGTGGCTCGTCGCCCGCCTCGAGCGCGGTCAACCCGTCCCGGATCACCTCGGCGAGCTCGGCCTGACCGGTGTAGTGGGCCACCCGGACGTTGATCTGGGTGGACAGCGCCGAGTCCCCGGTCCATTCCACCTCGATCAAACCCTTCCCGAGGACCTCGTCGGATCCGGTCCGGACCAGGCTGACCCGCCCGGCGAGCATCCGCTCACCGACCGTGCGCCGCGGTACCTCCACGCTGACGTGGTACTCGCGGCTCTCCGCCCCCCACGATCCGAGCGGGTAGTCGCCGACCAGGGCGCCGGTCTCGGTGCGACGTGCGGTGAGGTCCTCGACCGTCGGGGACACCTGCTTGACGAAACGCACCTGCGTGCCCCGCGCCGTCCACAGCCGCAGCGCGACGTCGGCCACGCGTTTGTCCATCGCGGCATTCATGATCGCGCGGAAGTCGCCGGCCAGATCGGTGGCGTTCGCGACGATGTCGACCGTGCCCAGCAGTGCAGAGGAGATGGTTCGCAGCTCGTCGACCCGCCAGTCGGTGCCGACACCGCGGCAATCGCAGGTGAACTGCCCCAGACACGCCTGGATCGCGGCCGTCAGCTCCCCGGCGCTCTCACCGTTCTGGCCGTCGGTGAGCAGTACCGCGTGTTTGATCCCGCCGGGGTGGCGTTCGGCGGTGCGGCGGGCGAGGGTGAGCCAGGTGCCGATCCCGGTGCCGCCGTAGGCCCGCAGTCGATCGATTACCTTGGTGGCCTCGGCCCGGGTGTCGGTGTCGGCGGTGGCGATCGTCCCCCTGCGGGGATAGATCTGCTCGGCGGTCTGCGTGCCCGCGATCACGGTGAAGGACACCCCGTCGCGCAGGGCCCCGATGGCGGCCACGGTGGCCCGGCGCGCGGACCTGATCTTTTCGCCGGTCATGGACGACGAGCAGTCAATAATGATCATTTCGAGTCCACCCGAAGCGGGCGCGGCGCGTTCGGACCCGGTGACCGTGACGATCGCGTCGACCTGCGACGCGCCGTCGTGCAGGTAGGCGTTGTGGTCGACCTCGACGGTGAACGGTGGCGCACCGGTCATGCGGGGCTCCTCAGGGTGGGGATGACTGGGATGATCACAACGGTGATGTTGTCCCGGCCGCCCGCATCCAGGGCGACGGTGGTGAGCGTGGCGGCCGCGCCGAGCGGCCCGTTGGCGGATGCCGGCACGGCGATGTCGGCCAGGTCTTGGGCGTCCGGACAGTAGTTCCACAGCCCGTCGCTGCACAGCAACAGAAACCCGTTGCCGCGCGGGCGCAGGGTGATGATGTCGGGTTCGGGCTCGCCGTCCAGGCCCAGCCAGCGGGTGATCTCGTGTGGACGGCCATGCGCCGCCGACGAGTGGTCGGTGGTCAGCAGCCGCGCCGGCTCCGCGGCACCGGGCTCGGCCAACCAGTACGCCCGGCTGTCGCCGACCCAGCCGATTGTGATCCCCGCACCGGAGCGGTCGACGAGCGCCGAGACGAGCGTGCAGGACGGCGGGTCGAGGCGGCCCACCGGGGCAAGTGCGGCCACCGCCTTCGCCGCCGCGGCCACGGCCTCACGGGTGAGCGCCGCCGCGGTGGCTCCGGCATCGAGCGGTACGCCCAGCAGGACGTCGAGGGCAGCCTCGGTGGCGGCCCGCGACGCCTTCTCCGGGTCCCGCGTCGAGGACACACCGTCGCAGACGACCGCCGCGAGCCCGCCCGGGTCCGCGAGCAGGCCCAGTGCCATCGCGTCCTCGTTGCGGGCGTGCACGTGTCCGCGGTCGCTCACCCCGGCGAGGGCGCCCAGGTCGAGCTCCACGCGGTCGGTACCGTCACGCGGGTGCAGCCCGCAGCTCGGGCAGTACCCGTCGGTGTCCGTTCCGGCCGAGTGGCCGCAGCCGCGGCACGGCCGGTCGGTCTCGGAGGCGGCGCCGTCCGTGGCGGTGACCGGGCCTGCCCGGCATAGGTGGAGATCAGCCCCGCAGGCCTCGCAGAACCGGTCGGTGGCCTCGATCGACTCGGCACAGTGCGGACACGTCGCGGTCATCGGCTACACCCACGTCCGCGGACGCACCGCGTTGGCCCGGTCGATGAGCGCCACCCGCTGGTGCTCGTCGGTGACGAGCCGGGCGGACGCACGGAGCCGGCTCTCCAGCGCCAGGCGCAGCTCGCGCTCCTCCCAGGGACAGCCGAGCAGTCGGGCCCCGTTCATGGTGGGGGCGGGGGCACCCGGTCGGGAGATCAGCTCGACGGCCGCGGCGAGCACGGTGGCGCTGATGCTGTGCTCGGTGGCCGCATCGAGCTTGGTCTCTTCCAGCCGCTCCACCCGCGCCCCCGCTGCGCGCAGCTCGCCTTCGCCCACGCCGGAGCCGCTCAGCACGGTCTGCACAGCGGCGAGCTGCGCTGCGACGAACTGGCTCGAGTTCTCCGGTACCGCGTCCAGGGCCGCGATCGCCTCGGCCCGGCCACCTGCCCGCAGCGACACCCGGGCCAGGCCGAATGCGGCATCCGCGACACTCGGGTCGGGGCGGGCCACGAGAGCGTAGTACCGCCGCGCGAACTCGTCCCGCCGGGCGCATTCGGCCGCGGCGGCCAGCGCCAACTTCGGTGCGGCCTCGCCGGGCAGCGTGGAGTAGACGGCGTCGAACGCCGCGCAGGCAGCTCCCGCATCGCCGGTGACCAGCGCCGTGATCCCGCGGAACCAGTCCAGTCGCCAGTCGCCGGGCTCGGCGGCGGCCAGCTGGTCGATCCGGGTGAGCGCCGCGCTCGGATCGCCGTCCTCCAGGTGGGCCCGGATCGCCCGCAGCTGGAGCTCCGGGCTCGGGTCGGGCGTTCTCGCGACGAGCCGCAGCACCTCGCCCGGGTCGCTGGCCGACGCCGCGGCCAGTACGCCCGCGGCGGCGTCGGCGGTGTCGACCAGGGGGACCGGCAACAGCGCCGCCACCTGCGCGGGGACCGGCCGCCCCGGTTCCGCCGCGGTGCCGAGCAGGCCGCTGGCAAAGGTGCCGCGCGGTGGCCCGAAGAACGAGGAGAAACCGGGACGCGGCTTGCCGTCCTCGGCCGCGAGCACCTCACGCAACACGCCGATGAGCTGGTCGGCCATCTCGTCGGCGGACTCGAAGCGGCGAAGCGGATCGGGGTCGGTGGCCCTGCGCAACAGCCGGTGGTAGGACTCGTGAATGGCCAGCACCGGATGCTGGGTGGGTTCGAGCAGCTCCACCGGTTTGCCACCCCGCGCCGGCCGGACCCCGAGCGAGAGCACCGCGAGCGAGCGACCGACGGTGTGCAGGTCCGAGGCCGGTGACGGCCCGTCCGTGGCGATCTCGGGCGCCTGATAGCCGATGGTGCCGTAGACGGCGCTGAACTGGTCGTCCAGCCGGATCACCGCGCCCAGGTCGATCAGCTTGACCTGCCGGTCGTACTGGATCACGTTCTCCGGTTTGAAGTCGCAGTACGCGAGCCCCTGGGCATGCAGGTAGCCCAACGCCGGCAGCATCTCCAGCGCGTAGGCGATGGCCTGCCCGACCGGGAGGGGTTCGATGGTCCCGTCGTCGCGCCGCCGCGCCTCCAGCAGCTCCTTGAGCGATGAGCCGCCGACGTACTCCATGACGATGTAGCCGACCGGGTTGCCGTCCTTGTCGAGGTGCTCGACGAAGTTGTGGATCGTCACGATGTTCGGGTGGTTCACCTGGGCGAGGAGGCGTCGCTCGGCCACCGCGGCAGCCATCGCGTCGCCGTCCCCGGAGTCGAGCAGGCCTTTGAGTACCACCCAGCGGTCGCTCACGTTGCGGTCGATCGCCAGGTAGATCCAGCCGAGCCCGCCGTGCGCGAGGCATCCCTGCACTTCGTACTGGCCCGCTACCAGGGTGCCGGGGGCCAGCTTGGGCACGAAGGAGTACCGGCTGCCGTCGTGTGGGCAGAAGCCCTCGACCCGGCCCGGTCGGCCGTCGCGGCTGCGGCCGACCGGCTTGCCGCAGCGGCTGCAATAACGCTTGTCCTCGGCCACCTGCGGGTCGCTGAGCAGGGCGGTCGCGGGGTCGATCCGCGGCACCACCGGCACCTCGACGAGGCCGGCGCCCAACCGGCTGCGGGCCGGACCGGTTGTCGCGGTGCGGGTCGATCCGCGGCGGGACGGGCGACCGCCGGGTCCACTGCCGCCGGACCCACCACTACTGCCGGACCCGCTGCTGGCGGCGGACCCGCTGCCGCCGGCTGCTCCGCTGGACCACCCGCTGCTGCTGGACCACCCGCTGCCGGCGGCCGCGGCGCTGCGGGACCTGCCGCTGGTCGAGCCGCTGCTGCCCGACCTGCTGCTGCCGGTAGCCGCGGCGCTGCGGGCGCTGCCGGACCCGCTGCCGCCGGACGTCGGGCCCGTGATCCCCAGGCCCGACCCGTCGGAAGCGACCGCCGGCGGTGCGGCCAATCCGCAGCTGTTGCAGTAACCGTCCTCCAGTACACCGGCGCAGTCCGGCGACGCGCATCGGGACGCGGCTTCGGTGGTCATCTGAATCTCCCTGGAGTGTCTGCGGCGCCGGACCCGCTCACCAATCGCTGGAAACCGGCGAGCGCCCTGGTGGCGGCGGCGAGATCGCAGGGTTTGGTCCACAACAGCCGCTCGATGCGCTGGTCGAGTGCGAGGAGCTCGGGGCGCTCGGCGTGACCGAGCCGGGTGGCCTTGGCCCGGTAGGACGCGAACCGCCCGCGTAGCTCGTCCCGGCGGTCCACCATACCGGCGGCGAGCGAGCCGACGGCATGAAGCTCGGCGGCCGCATCGTCGGCGGCTGAGCGTAGACCGGCCAACGCCTCGACCCGCGTCGACCAGTTGGCCGGTTCGCGCAGGGCGGTCAGGCCGGTCAAGAGTGTCGGGAGCCGGTCCGGCGGCATGGCCGGTACCGGGCCGTCGATCAGATCCACTGCCCGCCGCCGGATCTGCTCGATGTCGTCCCGGAGCCGGCCGATCTCGGTGACGGCGGTGCTCAGCTCGGCGAGCAGATCGTCCCAACCGGCCTGTAGCGTCGCAAGCCGCGCCAGCTGCCCGGCCGCCGCCGTGATGTCGACGTCGAGCGCGGCCAGAACACTCGCGGGTGGCTCGCCGGCCAGCGACAGCGGGTCGTCGGCGCACGCACGCTCGAGCTCGGTGACCCGCGTTGTGAGCGCGGTGACCATCGCCACGTCCGGGTCGGGAGGCCCGGTCCCACCCGCGGCGAGATCACCGACGAGCCCTCGCATGGCGCGCACCCGCTCGGCCAGCGACGCCAGCCCGATGAGATACCCCTGATGGATGGCGTGGCAGGTTTCGGCGAACTCGCTGACGCCGATGAACGCCACGTCCATCCGCGCGGCGAGCTCCCCGAGCGTGATCGTCTCGACGTCGTGGACGGGCCCGAACAGGCCACGCTCGGCCAACGTGAACGCCGTCCTGCGCACCTCGACCGAGGGATCGAGGAGGAGATGGCGCAGCTCGGTCAGCTCCGGCCCGCCCGGCCTGGGCCGCCGGGCTCGTACCGCCCGCGCGGCGGCGACCACCCGGCGGTAGGTCTCGAAGTCGCGCCACAGCCCGGCGAGTGTGCCCTGGGCCTGCGCCCAGCGCTCGCCCGTCCTGCTGGTCGGGGGAACCGTCGACATCAGGAGAAGGCCGGGATGGAGCTCTAGATCAGCCAGGGACGCCGACATCTGCCCCTCCGCGTCGACGCGGTGCGCCAGCTCGGCGTCCAGCTCCGCACCGCTCACCTCGTCGGTCATTCCGGCCTTCAGCCCCCCACTCTGAACCGATGGTGGCCGAACCGCCGCCTCGCCGCCACTGCCGACGCCGGCCGGTCGATCGTGTGGATGAGGATAGCTCACGGCGGGTACCGAAGATCGCTCTCGCGAGTTGCGGGCCGGTCAGGGTTTTCGGGTCACGATCCGGACTCCGGGCATCGCCACGGCGAGGGCTGCGATGTCGTCGGGATCGGCGGTGATGACGATGGCCTGCTCCGCACCCGCGCATACGGCCACGACGTGGGCGTCGGCGATGTGCTCGCTACCGCGTTTCGTGTCGTTGAGGATCGCACCTACGAGTTTCGCCAGTCGTTCGTCGATGGGCACGACCCGGATCCGGTGGCCGCCACGTGCCCGGACCAGGCTCGCTTCGACGCGGCGGGTGCGCGCTGTTCCGCGGCACACTTCGGTGAGGGTCACGGCGGCACAGAACGTGTCGGTGCCGCGCCCGGCCGACCGCTCGACCAGTGCTCGTAGCTCGGTCCCGGCGGGTTGGTCGAGGACGTCGAAGGCTGCCGCGTCCAGCACGATGCGTGCGGTCACGCGGCTCCGTGCGCCTCGCCGACGACGGCTCGCCGCCCAGTTGGCGCGGGTCACCCTGCGCGAGAAGCTTGCCTACTGGCGGGCGCGATGGATCCGATGACCGCTGCGGCGGCGTTGATCGGTGGTCGGGAACGTGGAGGCGGGCCAGCTGCGGCCAGCGGTTCCGAAAGGTTGATCAACGCGGTGCTGAACCGGGGTAGACCAGCCTGATTCGGCCTGCGGAACTCCTGCGGCGCCGCACTGGTGCAACGCCGCAGAAGTCCTTCGGGGGTCCAGAGCACGTCATCAGCTGCATGATCACCGAACGGGACACAGAGCCGCATCCCGTGCGGCTCCCCGTGCCAAGACGCTGATCTTGGCACTCACCCCGACTCCGATGATGCCGTGATCACCGGTAGGGAACCCGGAACCGCACTCGGCACGGCTGACGGTTCCCCAACGTTGATCAAGCGCTCGGTACCTTCCGCCCACCGGATCCCCGCACCACCTCCACGCGTTCCTTCACCCGACCGAACCCCCGAAGAACTTCCGCGGCCCAAGCAAGCTACGTGATCGGTCGGTCCGTCGGCGCGATCGGGCGGGGGAGGACGTCGCGGCCGGTGAGGTACGCGTCGACGCCGGCCGCCGCGGCCCGGCCTTCCGCGATGGCCCACACGACGAGCGACTGGCCGCGGCCCATGTCGCCGGCCGCGAACACCCCGTCGATCGTGGTCATGAAGTCCTCGTCGCGGGCGACGTTGCCGCGCCCGTCGAGCTCCACTCCCAGGTCGGCGAGCAGCTTGCCCTTCTCCGGCCCGACGAAGCCCATCGCGAGCAGCACGAGCTGGCACTCCAGCTCCTGCTCGGTGCCCTCGACCGGCACGAAACGCCCGTTCTCGTCGCGGGTGACCTCGACGAGGCGCAGCGCGCGCAGCGTGCCGTCGGTGTCCGCGACGAACTCGGTGGTGTTCACCGAGAACAGCCGGTCACCGCCCTCCTCGTGGGCCGAGGACACCCGGTAGACCATGGGGTAGGTCGGCCACGGCATGTGGTCGGTGCGGTGCTCGGGTGGCGTCGGCATGATCTCCAGCTGGGTGACCGACGCAGCGCCCTGCCGGTGCGCGGTGCCCAGGCAGTCGGCACCGGTGTCGCCACCTCCGATGATCACCACGTGCTTGCCCTCGGCCGTGATCGCCGGGGCGTCGATGTCGCCCTGCTGCACGTGGTTGGCCCACGGCAGGAACTCCATCGCCTGGTAGACGCCCTCGACCTCCCGGCCGGGTACCGGGATGTCGCGCCACGCGGTGGCGCCGCCGGCGAGCACCACGGCGTCGAAGTCGGCGCGGAGCTGGGAGACGGTGATGTCCACCCCGACGTCGGCGGAGGCCCGGAAGAGCGTGCCCTCGTCCTGCATCTGCTTGAGCCGCCGGTCGAGCCGGTGCTTCTCCATCTTGAACTCGGGGATGCCGTAGCGCAGCAGCCCGCCGATCCGGTCGGCCCGCTCGAACACCACGACGTCGTGCCCGACCCGGGTGAGCTGTTGGGCGGCAGCCAGTCCGGACGGCCCGGAGCCGACGACCGCCACCTTCTTGCCGGTCCGCACCTGCGCAGGCTGGAGTGGTACCCAGCCCTCGTCCCACGCGCGGTCGATGAGCTCGATCTCGACCTGCTTGATCGTGACGGCGTCGTCGTTGATCGCCAGCACGCACGCGGCCTCGCACGGCGCCGGGCACAGCGTGCCGGTGAACTCCGGAAAGTTGTTCGTGGCGTGCAGCCGCTCGATGCCCTCGCGCCAGTCCTGGCGCCAGACGAGGTCGTTCCATTCCGGGATGAGGTTGCCCAGCGGGCAGCCCTGGTGGCAGAACGGGATGCCGCAGTTCATGCAGCGCCCGGCCTGACGTTCCAGCTCGTGGCGCGGGAAATCCTCGTAGACCTCGTGCCAGTCCATCAGGCGCAGGTCGACCGGACGCCGCGTCGGCACCTGCCGCCCGGTGGTCAGGAAACCCTTCGGGTCACCCATGAGCGGCCTCCATGATGGCGTCGTCGACGTCGCGGCCGTCGCGCTCGGCGGCGAAACGGGCCTGCAGCACCCGCTTGTAGTCCTTCGGCATGACCTTGCCGAACCGCTCGACGGCGGAGTCCCAGTCGGTGAGCAGGGCATGCGCCAGCGCTGAGTCGGTCTCGGCGTGGTGGCGTTCGACGGCGTCGCGCACCACCGCGCGGTCGTCGTCGTCGAGCGGGTCGAGGTCGACCATCTCGGGGTTGACGCGGTGCTGGTGTCGTGCGAGGTCGAGGACGTAGGCGACGCCGCCCGACATCCCGGCCGCGAAGTTGCGCCCGAGGTCACCGAGCACGATCACCCGCCCACCGGTCATGTACTCGCAGCCGTGGTCGCCCACCCCCTCGACGACGGCCAGCGCACCGGAGTTGCGCACGCAGAACCGCTCACCGACGATGCCCCGGACGAAGATCTCCCCGGAGGTGGCCCCGTAGAGGATCACATTGCCGGCGATGATGTTGTGCTCGGCGACGAACGGCGCCGACGGGTCGGGCCGCAGGGTGAGCCGGCCTCCCGAGAGGCCCTTGCCGAAGTAGTCGTTGGTGTCGCCGACCAGCCGCAGGGTGATGCCGCGGGGCAGGAACGCCCCGAACGACTGCCCGGCCGAGCCGGTGAGCGTGACGTCGATGGTGTTGTCGGGCAGGCCCTCGCCGCCCCAGCGCCGGGTGAGCTCGTAGCCGAGCATCGTGCCGACGGTGCGGTTGACGTTGCGCACCGGCAGGTCCAGGTGCACCTTGTCGCCCGAGGACAGCGCGCCCTCGCACAGCTGGATGAGGGTGTTGTCCAGCACCTTCTCCAGCCCGTGGTCCTGGGCCCGGGTGCGGTGGCGCGGGGTTCCCGGGGGCAGGTCAGGGGTGTGGAAGATCGGAGTCAGGTCGAGCCCCTGGGTCTTCCAGTGGTGCACCGCCGCGGCCGTGTCGAGCATCTCCGCGTGCCCGACCGCCTCTTCCAGGGTGCGGAAGCCCAGCTCCGCCAGGTACTCGCGCACCTCCTCGGCGATGAACCGCATGAAGTTCACGACGTACTCCGGCCGCCCGTCGAACCGCTTGCGCAGCTCCGGGTTCTGGGTGGCGACGCCGACCGGGCAGGTGTCCAGGTGGCAGACGCGCATCATGATGCAGCCCGACACCACCAGGGGCGCGGTCGCGAAACCGAACTCCTCGGCCCCGAGCAATGCCGCGATCATGACGTCACGGCCGGTCTTGAGCTGGCCGTCGGTCTGCACGACGATCCGGTCCCGCAAACCGTTCTTGAGCAGCGTCTGCTGGGTCTCGGCCAACCCCAGCTCCCATGGACCGCCGGCGTGCTTGATCGAGCTCAGCGGCGAGGCGCCGGTGCCGCCGTCGTGCCCGGAGATGAGCACGACGTCGGAGTACGCCTTCGCCACCCCGGCCGCGACCGTGCCGACCCCCACCTGCGAGACCAGCTTCACGTGGATGCGGGCCCGCGGGTTGGCGTTCTTCAGGTCGTGGATGAGCTGTTTGATGTCCTCGATCGAGTAGATGTCGTGGTGCGGCGGCGGGGAGATCAGCCCGACGCCAGGCGTGGAGTAGCGGGTCTTGGCGATCCAGGGGTAGACCTTCGTCCCCGGTAGTTGCCCCCCCTCGCCGGGCTTGGCCCCCTGCGCGATCTTGATCTGCAGGTCGTCGGCGTTCACCAGGTACTCGCTGGTGACCCCGAACCGGCCCGACGCGACCTGGTGGATCGCCGACCGGCGGGAGTCGCCGTTCTCGTCGGGGATGTACCGGTCGGCGTCCTCGCCGCCCTCGCCCGTGTTCGACTTGCCGCCGAGGCGGTTCATCGCGATCGCGAGCGTCTGGTGCATCTCCGTGGAGATCGAGCCGTAGGAGATGGCGCCGGTGGCGAAGCGCTTGACGATGGAGTCCACCGTTTCCACCTCTGCCAACGGCACCGGCGGGCGCAGGCCGGTCCTGAACGCGAACAGCCCGCGCAGCGTCATGAGCCGCGCCGACTGCTCGTCGACCTGGCGGGTGTAGTCCTTGAAGGTGTCGTAGCGACCCTGCCGGGTGGAGTGCTGCAGTGTGAACACGGTGCCCGGGTTGAACACGTGCAGCTCGCCCTCGCGGCGCCACTGGTACTCCCCGCCGACCTCCAGCGAACGGTGGTGGGCGCGGACGTCGTCGCGCGGGAAGGCGTGGCGGTGCCAGCGCAGCACCTCCTCGGCCAGCACCTCGAACCCCACCCCACCCAGGCGCGACGTGGTGCCGGTGAAGCACGAGTCGATGACCTCGGTGCCCAGGCCGATCGCCTCGAAGATCTGCGCTCCGGTGTAGGACGCCACCGTGGACACGCCGATCTTCGACATGGTCTTGCGGACGCCCTTGCCCAGCGCGGTGACCAGATTGCGCGTCGCGGTGGCCGGATCGATGCCGGAGATGTCGCCACGCTCGGCGAGGTCCTCGACGGTGGCCATCGCCAGGTAGGGGTTGACCGCTGCCGCGCCGTAGCCGATGAGCAGCGCGATGTGATGCACCTCGCGGGCGTCGCCGGACTCGACGATCAGGCCGACCCGGGTGCGGGTCTTCTCCCGGATCAGGTGGTGGTGCACCGCACCGGTGAGCAGCAGCGACGGGATCGGCGCGTGCTCGCGATCCACCCCGCGGTTGGACAGCACGATCAGCCGCGCCCCGTCGGCGATGGCCTGGGACACCTCGGCACGGATCTCGTCGAGCCTGCGGACCAGACCGGCGCCTCCGTCGGCGGCGGGGAAGAGCCCGCGGACGATGTGCGAGACGAAGCCGGGGAACTCCCCGTCGTCGTTGATCCCCAGGATCCGGGCCAGGTCCTCGTTGCTCAGCACCGGGAACGGCAGCACGATCGTGCGACAGCTCGCCGCGGTGGGCTCGAGCAGGTTGCGCTCCGAGCCGAGCTGGGACAGCAGCGAGGTGACGAGCTCCTCGCGGATGGCGTCCAGGGGCGGGTTGGTGACCTGCGCGAAGAGCTGGGTGAAGTAGTCGAACAGCTGCCGGGGACGGGCTGAGAGCGGGGCTGGTGGCGCATCGTTGCCCATCGATCCGATCGGCTCCGCACCCGCCTTGGCCATCGGCTTGAGCAGGACGTTCAGCTCCTCCTCGGTGTAGCCGAAGGACTGCTGACGGTGGGTGAGCGCGGCGTGCGTTGGCACCTCGCGCTCGCGGTCGGGGAGGTCGGCCAGCGCGATGATGCCGGCGTGCAACCAGTCCTCGTACGGGTGTTCGGCGGCCAGCGCATTCTTGATCTCGGCGTCATCGACGAGCCGCCCGGCCGCCGTGTCCACCAGGAACATCCGGCCGGGTTCCAGGCGGCCTTTCCTGATCACGGCACTCGGTTCCACGTCGAGCACGCCGACCTCGCTGGCCAGCACCACCGTGCCGTCCTCGGTGACCCAGTAGCGGGCGGGGCGCAGCCCGTTGCGGTCGAGTACCGCGCCGATCAGCGTGCCGTCGGTGAACGCGACGAGCGCCGGGCCGTCCCACGGCTCCATGAGCGTGGAGTGGAACTCGTAGAACGCGCGCCGCGCCGGGTCCATCTCCGCGTGGTTCTCCCACGCCTCCGGGATCATCATCAGCACCGCGTGCGGCAGGCTCCGCCCACCCAGATGCAGCAGCTCGAGGACCTCGTCGAAGGTGGCCGAGTCGCTGGCGTCCGGGGTGACGACCGGGGAGAGCCGCTCGAGATCACCCGGGATGAGGGCGGAGGACAGCAGCGCCTCGCGGGCGGCCATCCAGTTGCGGTTGCCGCGCAGGGTGTTGATCTCGCCGTTGTGGGCCACGTAGCGGTACGGATGGGCCAGCGGCCACGACGGGAAGGTGTTGGTGGAGAACCGGGAGTGCACCACCGCTAACGCGCTGGTGACGCGCTCGTCGGCCAGGTCCGGGTAGAACGCCTCGATCTGTGGCTCGGCGAGCATGCCCTTGTAGACGATGGTGCGCGGGCTCAGGCTCGGGAAGTAGGTGCCGGTGGCGTGCTCGGCGCGCTTGCGCAGGCAGAAGGTGCGGCGCTCGAGCTCGATGCCGGTCGGGACGTCCTGATCCGCTGCGCCGAATTCCCTGCCGGCCACGAAGAGCTGGCGAAAGCTCGGCATCACGGCACGGGCGGTGGGGCCGACGTCGGCGCCGTCCGGGTCGACGGGCAGCTCGCGCCAGCCCAGTACCCGCAGGTTCTCCTCGGCGGCCAGCCGGTCGATCTCGCCGACGACGGCGTCGGCCTCGGTTACGTCGGAGGGGAGGAACGCGATCCCCACCGCGTACGCCTCGGCCGGCGGCAACTCGAAGTCGACGACGGCGCGGAAGAACCCGTCCGGGACCTGGATGAGGATCCCGGCGCCGTCACCGGTGTTATCCTCGCTGCCCCGGGCGCCACGGTGCTCCATCCGGAGCAGCGCGGTGAGCGCCTTGCGGACGATGCCATGATCACGACGGCCGGCGAGGTCGGCGACCATGGCGACGCCACAGGCGTCGTGCTCATGGTCCGGGGAGTAGAGGCCCCGCTCGGGAGCCGTCGGATTGCGGATCGCAGCCAACAGTTCCTCCTGTCGTCTCGGTGCACCCCGACGAACACATCGGGACCACGTGTGGTAACGAAGAAGAGTACTTGACGCACCCGGTGAACGGCTGACGCTCGTCCGGATGCTAGGTGAGCGGGTGCCGGCTCCGGTGGGCCCTCGGGTCCTCGACGGAGCACCTCGGACACCGGGGCTCGACGACCGGCCACCGTCGTGGGGCGTCGGCCGGCTTCCGCTCGGGTGTTGTCCGCACGCAACGCCGGGTGCGGTCTCGCGAATGCACAATGTCGCACGCCGCCCCCGGCTTCCGCCAGAGGTAGCGGTGTGACCCCCGTGACCTGGGGCGGAAGCCGACCCCAACCCGCGAGTTGCGCATTCCGGCACGGCGAGTTGCGTATGTCGGCACGGCGACCGGCCCGGATGGTGGGAGCAGCTCCGTGGGTGCTCCTGCTGGCCAGTGCGATCGGATCCGGCGTGCATCGGGGACACTCCCGCTGTGGATGTGCGCGCGGTGCTGGCCGACGTCGGCAGCCTCGGGCCGTTCTTCGCCGTCAGCACCGATGCCGCCGAACAGGTGGACCCCACCTGGCGGCCGCTGACGCAGCTCTACACCGATCCCGCGCCGCTGCGCGAGCGGATCGCGCACGTGCGCCGGGTGCTCGGCAGCGATGAGCGGATCGCCGCGTCCATCGCGTTCCAGGGACTGGCCGCGCGGGTGCTCTCCGCGCCGTTCGCCGCCGCTGTGCTGCACGGGATGGTGCCCCGGCTGACCGCGGACGTGCTGCACTTTCGGGTTTCGATCACCGGGCCGTGGCCGCTGTCCTGCGCCGCACCGCCCGCCGCTGCCGTTCCGGACGGGTCCGCCGCGGCCGACGCCCTCGCCGGGCTGCTGTTCGACGACCACCTCGCCCCGCTGGTCGCGGCGGTACGCGCCCAGGTCCCGATCTCGGAGCGGCTGCTGTGGGGGAGCGTGGCCTCGGCGGTGGCGAGCGGGAAACGGCTGGTCGGGGTGGAGCGCCCGGTCTCGGCCGAGCGCGCCGCCGAGATCGCGGGCCGGCTGCTCGCCGCCGGCCCGCTGGCCGGCACCGGTGACCTGCTCGACGCGGCCACCCCCGATGTCGCCTGGACGTTCCGGCGCCGCTCGTGCTGCCTCTACTACCGCGTGCCCGACGGCGGCCTGTGCGGCGACTGTGTGCTGCTCAACCGCCGGCAGCCGGCTTGACCCACCGCCCGCTGACAGCCGAGATCGGCCCGGCGCCGAGCGGTCACCCGGGCCTCGCCTAGACTCGCGAGGACTACCGGCCGCCCGGCGGGGCGCCGCGATCACCCGAGCAGCGCCTTCTCTAGCCCTGCTGTACCAGCTTCGAGGAGTTCCCACCGTGAAGAGCACCGTCGAGCGGCTGAGCCCGACGCGCGTCCGGATCAACGTCGAGGTGCCCTTCGACGAGCTCAAGCCGGATTTCGACCGCGCATACAAGAAGATCGCGAAGCAGGTCAAGATCCCCGGCTTCCGTCCGGGAAAGGCGCCGGCGCGCATTCTCGATGCCCGGCTGGGTCGTAGCGTCGTGCTCGACGAGGTCGTCAACGGCGCGATCCCCGGTAAGTACAGCGAGGCCATCAGCGCGGCGGCGGAGGTCACACCGATCGGTCGACCCGAGATCGAGGTCACCGAGGTCGCCGACGGCGACAAGCTCTCCTTCACCGCCGAGGTGGACGTCCGGCCCGATCTCACCCTGCCCGATCTCGGCGGTCTCACCGTCACCGTCGACGGCGCGGAGGTCACCGACGAGCAGGTGGATGCCGAGCTGGAGACCCTGCGCACCCGCTTCGGCACGCTGGCTGGCGTCGAGCGCGCAGCGGCCAAGGACGACTTCGTGCTCATCGACCTGGCCGCCACGGTCAACGGGGTACCGCTGGAGGAGGCCCAGACCGCAGGCCTGTCCTACCAGCTGGGCCGGGGCGACCTGGTCGACGGTCTCGACGAGGCCGTCGACGGGTTGGTCGCCGGGGAGTCGGCCACGTTCACCACCCAGCTTGTGGCCGGCGAGCACGCCGATGCCGACGCCGAGGTCACGGTCACCGTCACCGCGGTCAAGGAACGTACGCTGCCCGCGGCCGACGACGAGTTCGCCCAGGTCGCCAGCGAGTTCGACACCCTCGACGAGCTCACCGCCGACCTGCGCGAGCGCCTGGGCCGGATGCGCGCGGTGGAGCAGGCCACCCAGGCGCGCGACCTGGTGCTCGACGCGCTGCTCGACGGCACCGAGGTGCCGCTGCCCGAAAGTGTCGTGGCTGCCGAAGCCGACCAGGCGCTGCACAATGCCGTGCACGGGATGGGCCACGACGAGGGCAAGTTCGCGGAGTACCTCGCGTCCACCGGGCAGACGCAGGAGGGGTTCGAGGCCGCCACCCGCGAGGAGACCGAACGGTCCGTGCGCACCCGGCTCATGCTCGACGCGCTGGCCGATGCCCAGGACGTCTCGGTCGACGACAAGGAGCTCACCGAGCGCATCGTCCTCCAGGCGAAGCAATACCAGATGCCGCCCGAGGAGTTCTTTCGCCGGGTCCAGAAAGCCGGCCAGCTCGGGGCGATCCACGCCGAGGTCCGGCGCAGCAAGGCGCTCCTGACCGCGGTGCGCACGGTCACCGTCATCGACGCATCAGGTGCGGCAGTGGACCTGTCCGCGTTGCTCGGCGCCGAGGACGAAGTCCAGGATGCTCCCGACACGACCGACGAGGCCGACCGCAAGGCGGCACCGAGCACCACCTGAGCAGCCACGCTCAGAGCGAACAACCGCGCCATACGCGGACGGCATCGGCCCGTCCGCGTAGGGTCGGATCGAGAACACGACGCGAGCTGACCAGCAGAAGGCAGGGTGAAGTGAGCGAGCGTGCGAGCTCACCGTTCAATACAGCAGCCCGGCGAACGCCGCCGACGAGCGTCAGCGAGGAGCGCAAGTGAGTTCACAGGACACCGGCCCGCGTACCGCGGACCTACTGATCGCACCGGTCATGCGGCGGGGTGGAGCGCCCACCTCAATGACGCTGTCCGACTCGGTGTACGAGCGGCTGTTGCAGCAGCGGATCATCGTGCTCGGCCAGCAGGTCGACGACGACATCGCCAACCGGATCGCCGCGCAGATGTTGCTGCTCTCGGCCGAGGACGCGACCGCGGAGATCGCGCTGTACATCAACTCTCCGGGCGGTTCGGTCACCGCGGGGATGGCCATCTTCGACACGATGGAGTTCATCGAGTGCGATGTGGCCACCTACGCGATGGGGCTGGCGGCGTCGATGGGGCAGTTCCTGCTCTCGGCCGGCACCCGGGGCAAGCGTTACGCGTTACCGCATGCGCAAATCCTCATGCACCAGCCGTCGGGTGGCGTCGGGGGCTCGGAGTCCGACATCACCATCCAGGCCGAGCAGATCCGTCGGCTCAAGAAGGAGATGGCGGATCTCGTCGCCCAGCACACCGGTCAGACCGTCGATCGGATCGTCGCCGACTTCGACCGTGACCGCTGGTTCTCCGCGCAGGAAGCCCTCGAGTACGGCTTCGTCGACCACGTGATCTCTCGCGCCGGGCAGCTGCCGGACGCGAGCAAGAACGGGAGTGCCTGATGTCCTTCCCACCGGCCCGGCGGCCGGAGACTGCCCAGCTGCCTCAGGCCCGCTACGTGCTGCCGTCGTTCGTCGAGCGCACCAGCTACGGGGTCAAGGAGTCCAACCCGTACAACAAGCTCTTCGAGGAGCGCATCATCTTCCTCGGCGTGCAGATCGACGACGCGTCGGCCAACGACGTCATGGCGCAGCTCCTGTGCCTGGAGTCGTCCGACCCGGACCGCGAGATCAGCATGTACATCAATTCGCCGGGTGGCTCGTTCACGTCGCTGATGGCGATCTACGACACGATGCAGTTCATCCGCCCCGACATCCAGACGGTCTGCCTCGGCCAGGCGGCGTCGGCGGCGGCGGTGCTGCTTGCGGCGGGTACCACGGGCCGGCGTCTCGCGGTGCAGAACGCCCGGATCCTCATCCACCAGCCGGCCACCGAGGGCTTCTACGGGCAGGTGTCCGACCTGGAGATCCAGGCTGCGGAGATCACCCGGATGCGGCGCCTGATGGAGACGACGCTGGCCAAGCACAGCGGCCGCACCCCGGAGCAGGTCCGCGACGACATCGAGCGGGACAAGATCCTCACCGCCGAAGAGGCCAAGGGCTACGGTATCGTCGACGAGATCATCCAGAGTCGAAAGCTGTCCGCGGTCCCCTGACCGGATCGTCTGCGGTCTGCTTGTCAGGGCCTGGACGTGAGCACGAGGCCCACTCGCTCAACGCCACGGATCAGCACGAGAACGAGCGTCGGGGTCGCCATCGGCCCCGGCGCTGACCGTCCGCCGACACGTCGCCGAATCGAAGCGCTCCGGCGCTCCCCGGCAGACGCGTTCGGCGGGTACCGTCACGAGGGCGCGCCGGATGGCGCGCCGGATGGGACTGGGGTCTGCACTCATGGCACGCATCGGTGACGGCGGTGACCTGCTTAAATGCTCGTTCTGCGGGAAGAGTCAGAAGCAGGTCAAGAAACTGATCGCCGGTCCCGGCGTCTACATCTGCGACGAGTGCATCGATCTCTGCAACGAGATCATCGAGGAAGAGCTGGCCGAGGCCGGTGAGGTCAAGCTCGACGAGCTGCCCAAGCCCGTCGAGATCCATGACTTCCTTGATCAGTACGTGGTCGGCCAGAGCCAGACCAAGCGCACCCTCTCAGTGGCGGTCTACAACCATTACAAACGCATTCAGGCCGGCGACAAGTCTCGTGGCCCCGACGGCGACGGCATCGAGCTGGCCAAGTCCAACATCCTCATGCTCGGTCCCACGGGTTGCGGCAAGACCTATCTCGCGCAGACGTTGGCCAAGCTCCTCAACGTCCCGTTCGCGATCGCCGACGCGACGGCGCTCACCGAGGCCGGCTATGTGGGCGAGGACGTCGAGAACATCCTGCTCAAGCTCATCCAGGCCGCCGACTACGACGTCAAGCGCGCCGAGACCGGCATCATCTACATCGACGAGGTCGACAAGATCGCCCGGAAGTCGGAGAATCCGTCGATCACCCGCGACGTCTCCGGCGAGGGTGTGCAGCAGGCCCTGCTGAAGATCCTCGAGGGCACCACGGCGTCGGTGCCACCCCAGGGTGGGCGCAAGCATCCGCACCAGGAGTTCATCCAGATCGACACGACGAACGTGCTGTTCATCGTGGCCGGCGCGTTCGCCGGGCTGGAGAAGATCATCGGTGATCGGGTCGGTCGTCGTGGGTTGGGCTTCGGTGCCGACATCCGTTCCAAGAAGGACGTGGACGCGGCGGAGAGCTTCGGCGACACCATGCCGGAGGACCTCATCAAGTTCGGGTTGATCCCCGAGTTCATCGGCCGCCTGCCGGTGGTCGCGTCGGTGACATCATTGGACAAGGAAGCCCTGGTCAAGATCCTCACTGAGCCCCGAAACGCCCTGGTGAAGCAGTATCACAAGCTGTTCGAGATGGACGGTGTGGAGCTGGAGTTCACCGGCGATGCGCTGGAGGCGGTGGCCGACCAGGCCGTCTTGCGTGGCACGGGTGCCCGGGGCCTGCGGGCGATCATGGAAGAGGTGCTGCTGCCGGTCATGTACGATATCCCCAGCCGTGACGACGTGGCCAAGGTGGTCGTCACCGAGCAGACGGTGCGGGAGAACGTCAACCCCACGATCGTCCCGCGGGTTCCCGCCCGTCGGGAGCGTCGGGAGCGGTCCGCCTAGTGCAGCGCGGTGCTGCATCAGCCCCGGTGTTTCAAGATCGCTCCATGTGACCCCGATGCCCCCGCCGGACGCGGTGATCAAGGCGAAACCATGATTGTTGGAGATCAACTGACAACGGATTGCCCTTGATCATCGCGGGATTCAGCCCCACGGGCGCATCAGGGCGATCTTGGAACAGCCCTGCCCCGGCATTCGACGCTCTGTCGTTATCCGGTTGCGTGTGCATTTCTCGCTATCTAGCTTCACTCGAACGCGGGTTGCGATGTCGCGAGGGGGCGTTTCATGGTCGTGGAGTTCCTGCAACGGGAGCGAATTGTCGCGCCACCCGGCTGGAGTCGTTGGCTGATCCCGCCGGCCGCGCTGTCGATCCACCTCGCGATCGGCCAGGCGTACGCGTGGAGCGTGTTCAAGGGGCCCCTGGAGTCCACCCTGCTCGAGGGCAGTACGAACGCGGGGCTGTTCAGTTCGTTGCCGTTCCAGCTCGGCATCATCATGCTCGGACTGTCCGCGGCCCTGTTCGGTACGAGGGTCGACAGGCTCGGCCCCCGCTGGGCGATGGCGGTGGCCTCGGCCTGCTTCGTCAGCGGCTTCCTGATCTCTGCTCTCGGGGTGTACCTCGGCCAGTTCTGGCTGGTCGTCCTCGGTTACGGCTTCGTCGGCGGCATCGGCCTCGGCATCGGCTACATCTCGCCGGTCTCCACGCTGATCACCTGGTTCCCGGACCGTCCGGGACTCGCCACCGGCATCGCGATCATGGGCTTCGGGGGTGGAGCGCTGATCGCGTCACCGCTGACCAACCAGCTGCTGGTCGCGTTCGGCGGTTCCGGGGTCGACGCCGAGCCAAGCGGTATCGCCCGGACGTTCCTCGTCATGGGCCTCATCTACGCGGTCTTCATGTCGGTCGGCTGGCTGCTCATCCGGGTGCCCGCCGAGGACTGGGCACCGGCGGGCTGGGACCCGTCGAAGCGGCGCACAGGTGTCCTGATCAGCACCGGCAACGTCTCGGCCGGCAATGCGATCAGGACACCGCAGTTCTGGTTGCTCTGGGTGGTGCTCTGCTTCAACGTCACCGCGGGTATCGGCATTCTGGAGAAGGCCGCGCCGATCTACAAGGACTACTTCCCCGACCCCACCGCTCCGGAGGCGCTCACCGCCGCGGCCGCCGGATTCGTCGCGATCCTGTCGCTGGCCAACGCGCTTGGCCGGCTCGGCTGGTCGAGCCTGTCCGACGTGCTCGGGCGCAAGAACATGTACCGGCTCTACCTCGGCGTCGGCGCGTTGTTGTACCTGGCGGTCACCCTGACCACGAACGCGAACAAGGTCGTGTTCCTGCTCTGCGCGATCCTGATCCTGTCCTTCTACGGGGCGGGTTTCGCGACGATCCCGGCCTACCTGCGTGACCTCTTCGGCACCTACCAGGTGGGTGCCATTCACGGTCGGCTGCTCACGGCATGGTCCACGGCAGGTGTGCTCGGGCCCGTGATCGTCAACACGATCGCCGACGCGCAGATCGAGGCCGGTGTCGGTGGCCCCGCCCGGTACACCCTCGCGTTCTCCATCATGATCGGACTGCTGATCATCGGGTTCGCCTGCAACGAGCTGATCAAGCCCGTGCACGAGAGGTTCCACGAGCCGTCCGCCGGGCGGACGACGAGCGTTCCGGCGGGAGCCCAGGCATGAACGAAGCAACGGAGTCGGCGGATCCGGCGGGCAACCTGCTCCTCGCGGTGCTGGTGTGGCTGTGGGTGGTGGCGCCGTTCGGATACGGGCTCTATCAGTTGGTCGTCAAGATCCCGGCGTTGTTCAGCAACTAGTTCCCCGTGTCCTACCCGGTGCTGTGTCGCGCTCGATCCAGGACATGTCCGGGTAGCGGGTGCCCGCGGCCCGGAGCCGGGACAGCGCGTCGAGGTCCTCGGCGGTCAGTGTCACGTCGAGCGCCTTGAGGTTCTCCTGCAGGTAGGTCCGGCGTTTGGTACCCGGGATGGGCACGACGTCGTCGCCCTGGGCGAGCAGCCAGGCCAGCGCCACCGGCGCGGGGTGGTGTCGTACCGGTCGGCGACGGCTTCGACCTGCGTCGCAAGCGCGAGGTTGGCGGCCAGGTTGCCGGCCTCGAAGCGAGGCAGGGTGCGGCGGAAGTCGTCGTCGGCGAGGTTCTGGATCGTGGCGGCCGCGCCGGTGAGCAGTCCGCGACCGAGCGGGCTGTAGGGAACCAGCCCGATGCCGAGCTTGCGGCAGGTCGGGGCCACGGCGTCCTCGATGTCGCGGCTGAACAGTGACCACTCGGTCAGCACCGCCGCGATCGGCACCACCGCGGCCGCCCGTCGGATCGTCCGCGCGGAAGCCTCGGACAGGCCAAGGTGGCATCAGCGTGCCCGGGTCGACGAGGATACCGAACTTGGTGGCCAGCACGACCTGGTCGCGGCGTCCCGCGATCGCCTCGCCGACCAGCCGCTCGTTCGCGCCGTCGGCGTACATGTCCGCGGTGTCGAGCAGGTTGACACCGCGGTCGAGCGCGGTGCGGATGGTGGCGATGGCCTCGGCCCGGTCGGAGGGGCCGTAGGCGTAGCTCATCCCCATGCATCCCAGGCCAAGCGGGAACAGTGCCGGCCCGCTCCGGCCGATGGTGCGGTTGACGGTGCTCACCATGATGTCGCTCTCCACTACGTGGCTCGGATCTCGGGCCTTCGTTCGAGCAATGCCGACGGGTTTGGTGATCGGTACCGGAAGCACGCTGACATCCGGAGGGGAGGGGCCGTCGATGTGCAGGTCGCTGACTCCGGGCGTCAACCGGCGACATCCAGGTCGGCGACGACCTTCGTCGGGCGCACCCGCACCAGCAGTTCGCCGGGTGCCCCGTTGCGGCGGCCGAACTCCTCGGCGCGATCGGCGCCCATGTAGCGGGCGCCGATCGCGGTCGCCGAGCGCACCAGCTCGTCGGGGTCCTCGGAGACCGAGACCCTGCCCTGGACCTGCACGTACGCATAGGGTGGTTCCTCCAGATCGATGCACAGCACCAGTCGCGGGTCACGGGCGATGGACCGTCCCTTGGCGGTGTTGCGGCCGGTGATGAACAGCACGTCGTCGCCGTCGAGTACGAACCAGATCGGCGCCACCAGGGGTCGGCCGTCGGTCGCGACATAGCCGAGCTTGCCGGTGCGCGTGCCATGGGAGAGAAAGGCGCGGATCTCGGGGTGCAGGATGGTCATGACGGCCAGCCTAGGTTCGTGGCGCCGGACCGCGCGGCGGAGCAGGATCGGGCGATGCGAACGATCTGCGGCATGGCGCGACAGGTCCAGAGACTCTTCGGGAGCGGTGGGCGGCCGGTGGTTCCGGTCGCCGAGGTCAGGCCACCGGCCGGGGGTCGTACGCCGTTGGTGACCGATCGGATCGGCGAGCAGCGCCGCGACGGTGCCCGGCTCGACCAGGTCGACGGCACGACGTGCGGGAGCGCGGTGCTCATCGCCCTGGCCGCGTGGGCCGATCGGACCGAGCTGACCCGGCTCGACGGCTCCGGATTCGGTGCCCGCTACGACGCGCGGCAGCAGCAGGTGCACGGCGAGACGAACCGGCTGTGGCCCAAGGCGATGGGCACCACCCCGTGGGCGATGGTGCGGTGGATGCGACGCAACGTACCGGCGGCGGGGCCCTACCGCGTCCGGCTTGTCGACGACGTCTCTATCGACGACATCGCGCACGTCGTCGCGGCCGTCGAGGCCGCACTGGTGAGCGGCCGCCCGGTGCCGTTGCTGGTCGGGCCGTTCTTGCCGCGGCACTACGTGTTGGCCCTGGGTGGCCACGGGGGTGGCTGGCGGGTTTACGAGCCGTCCAGCGGCTCCGTGCGGGCCTTGGACCCAGCCCTCATAGGCGCCCGCACTCTGGCTCCGGTCCTGGGCTTCAACCGCCTACACGCCGTACTCCTCCCCACCTAGTCCGCGAGTTGCGCATTTCGGCACGGCGAGTTCGCCGATCGAGCTCGGCGAGTTGCGCATCCAGACACGGTGTGTCGTGCATCCTGACGCGTGTCGATGATGCCGATGGGCTGGGGCGGCCGGCAACGGGCTCGTTTTCACTCGGGCCCATCCCCGGCGCCACCTGGCCGTGCTCGTATGGCGAACTTGCCGTGCTCGATCGGCGAACTCGCCGTGTCGAAATGCGCAACTCGCGGGAGGGGTGGTGGGGTTGGGGGGAGGGACGTTGGTCGCGGGCGGCTCGTAGAATCACGTGGGTGACCGAGACTCTTCCGCCGCGAACCGACCTCCCCGCCCAGTGGAACCCGGGTGAGGTAGAGGCCGGCATGTACCGGCGGTGGGTGGACGCGGGCTACTTCGAGGCCGATCCGAGCAGCGACAAACCGCCGTTCTGCGTCGTCATCCCGCCCCCGAACGTCACCGGAAGCCTGCACATCGGGCATGCGTTCGAGCACACGCTGATCGACGTCCTGATCCGGCGCCGCCGCATGCAGGGCTACGAGACGCTGTGGCTGCCAGGGATGGACCACGCCAGCATCGCGGTGCACGCGCTCGTCGAAAAGGCGTTGGCCGCGGAGGGTACGAGCCGTCGGGAGCTGGGCCGCGAGGCGTTCATCGAGCGCACCTGGGAGTGGAAGGCCGAGCACGGGGGCGCGATCCTGGCCCAGATGCGCCGCCTCGGCGAGAGCGTCGACTGGTCCCGCGAGCGGTTCACCCTGGACGAGGGCCTCAACCGGGCCGTGGTCACGATCTTCAAGCGGCTCTTCGACGACGGCCTGATCTACCGTGCCGAGCGGATGGTCAACTGGACACCGGCCCTGCGCAGCGTGCTGTCCGACATCGAGGTCGAGCACCGTGAGGTCGAGGGCGAGCTCGTCTCGCTGCGTTACGATGTCGCAGCTCCGTCCGGGGAGTCCGGCGACGAGGCGGAGTCAGTCGTCGTGGCCACCACCCGCGTCGAGACGATGCTCGGCGACACCGCTGTCGCCGTGCACCCCGACGACGAGCGGTACGCGCACCTGGTCGGCCGGGAGATCGAGTTGCCGCTGGTCGGCCGGCGCATCCCGGTCGTGGCGGACTCCCGCGTCGACCCGGCATTCGGCACGGGTGCGGTCAAGGTCACCCCGGCGCACGACCCCAACGACTTCGAGATCGCCCGACGGCACGGCCTGGCGATGTATTCGATCATGGACGAGGCCGGGGCGATCACCGGTAGCGGCACCGAGTTCGACGGGATGGATCGGTTCACCGCTCGCGTCGCCGTTCGTGAGGCGCTGCGCGCGCAGGACCGGATCGTCGAGGAGAAGCGGCCCTACCTGCACAGCGTGGGTCACTCGTCGCGCGGGCCCAAGGAGCCGATCGAACCGCGGCTGTCCGTGCAGTGGTTCGTGAACGTCGGGCCGCTGGCCCGGGCGGCGGGCGACGCGGTGCGCGACGGGCGGGTCGCGGTGCACCCGCCGGAGATGGAGCCGCGCTGGTTCGCCTGGGTCGACAACATGCACGACTGGTGCATCTCCCGGCAGCTGTGGTGGGGGCACCGGATCCCCGTCTGGTACGGCCCCGACGGCGAAGCCGTCTGTGTCGGCCCGGACGAGGAGCCGCCCGCAGGTTGGGTCCAGGACGAGGACGTCCTCGACACGTGGTTCTCCGCGGGTCTGTGGCCGTTCTCCACGCTCGGCTGGCCGGAGCGTACGGCCGATCTGGAGCGGTTCTATCCCACGTCGGTCCTGTTCACCGGCTACGACATCCTGTTCTTCTGGGTCGCCCGGATGATGATGTTCGGGAGCTATGCGATGGCGGACGAGGACGCCCCCCGTGCGGTGCCCTTCCACACCATCGCCCTGCACGGAATGGTGCGTGACCAGCACGGCAGGAAGATGTCGAAGTCGGCCGGCAACACCGTCGACCCGCTGGAGTGGATGGACCGGTACGGCACCGACGCGCTGCGGTTTGCCATGGCCCGCGGCGCCAACCCCGGCACCGACATCCCGATCGGTGAGGACGCGGTGCAGGCCGCGCGCAACTTCACCACCAAGCTGTGGAACGCCACCCGGTTCGCGCTGGTCAATGGCGCCTCGCCGGCGCTGTCGCCAGCCACGGGACACGAGCGCACCGACGCCGACGTGTGGATCCTGGGCCGGCTGCGTGAGGTGCGCGAGGAGACCGACGCGCTGCTGGAGGACTTCCAGTTCGCCAAGGCCACCGAGGTGCTCTACCGCTTCACCCGCGACGAGTTCTGCGACTGGTACGTGGAGCTGTCCAAGGCCCAGCTCGTCGACGACAGCACTGCCGACGGCACGCGGGCGGTGCTCGGCCACGTGCTCGACGCGCTGCTGCGGCTGCTGCACCCGATCATCCCGTTCGTCACCGAGGCGCTGTGGACGGCGCTGACCGGCGGCGAGTCGGTGGTCATCGCGCCGTGGCCGGTCGACGCCGGGGTCCCCGTCGATCCGGGTGCCGCCGGGCGCGTCGCCGACGTCCAGAAGCTGATCACCGAGATCCGGGGGTTCCGCGCCGAGCAGGGTCTACCCGATCGTCGCCGCGTCGCGGCCAGGGTCCGCGGCCTTGCTGTCGTGGGTCTGGCGGCGTCCGGGCCAGGTGGGGTCACCGCCGCGTTGCGCACGCTGGCCCGGCTGGACGAGCCGGGTGCCGGCTTCGCACCCACGGCGACGGTGGAGGTCGCGCTCCCCACCGGCCTGGTGCACATCGACGTCGACACCTCGGGTGTGATCGACGTACCCGCCGAGCGGGCCCGGCTCGGCCGCGATCTCGTCGCCGCGCAGCGGGAGCTCGAGCAGACGGACAAGAAGCTGGGTAACCCGAAGTTCACCGGGCGCGCCCCGGTCGAGGTGGTGGACGGCGTCCGGGTCCGGCGGGAGGTCGCGGCGGCGGACATCGAGCGGGTCAGGGGACGGCTCGCGGCGCTGCCCGGCTCGTGACGCGCTGGGGCGAGGGACCCGAGGGCGAAGGACCCGAGGGCAAAGGACCCGAGGGCAAAGGTGACGTGCCCGCGCCCGAGGACGCGGTGCTCGCGCACGTCCTCGGCGCGATCCGCGGCGCCGACGTGCCCGATGCGGGACCGGCCTCGTCATCCGTCGCCGGGTTCGCCGAGTTCCTCACCGTCGAGGCCCAGCTCGACAAGCGGTGGCCGGAGACGGTCATGGAGCCCTCGCTCGACCGGATCGCGGCCCTGGTCGACGTGCTGGGCGACCCGCATCGCGGATACCCCGTCGTGCACCTGACCGGCACCAACGGCAAGACCTCGACGGCCAGGATGGTCGACGCGCTGCTCTCCGAGATTGGGCTGCGCACCGGGCGATACATCAGCCCCCACCTGCAGCGGGCCACCGAGCGGATCAACCTCGACAACCGCCCGGTCACCCCCGAGCGGTACGTCGAGATCTACCGGGACGTCGCCCCATTCGTCGACCTGGTCGACGCGCAGCAGCCGACGGCGTTGTCGAAGTTCGAGGTGCTCACCGCGATGGCCCTCGCCGCGTTCGCGGACGCACCGGTGGAGGCCGGGATCGTCGAGGTCGGGCTGGGTGGGCGCTGGGACGCGACCAACGTCGTCGACGGTGATGTCGCGGTGATCACCCCGATCGGGGTGGACCACGTGGAGTTCCTCGGCGCCGACGTGCTCGGCGTCGCCCGGGAGAAGGCCGGGATCATCAAGCCCGGCGCGGTGGCGGTGCTCGCGGCGCAGGACCCCGCGGTGGCACAGGTGCTGCTCGAACGCTGCGTCGAGGTCGGCGCGCAGGTGGCCCGGGAGGGCGACGAGTTCGGCGTGCACAGTCGCGAGATCGCCGTGGGCGGGCAGCGGATCGCCCTTCGGGGGCTCTCCGGCACCTTCGACGACATCTTCCTGCCGCTGCACGGCGAGCATCAGGCCGGCAACGCCGCGCTCGCCCTGGCGGCCGTCGAGGCGCTGATCGGAGCCGGGCCGGCGCAGCCCCTGGATCCCGACGCCGTGCGCGCCGCATTTGCCGCCGTGACCGCGCCTGGGCGGCTGGAGCGGCTCGCCGCCGGAGCGGAGGTTCCGACCGTGCTGGTCGACGCGGCCCACAACCCGCACGGTGCCCGGGCGCTCGCCGCGGCTCTGCTCACCGAGTTCCGGTTCGCGCGGCTGATCGGGGTGGTCGCCGTGATGCGCGACAAGGACGCCCGCGGGCTGCTCGCCGAGCTGGAGCCGGTGGTGCACGAGGTCGTGGTCACGGCCAGCTCCTCGCCGCGCGCGATGGATCCCGACGAGCTCGGTGCGCTGGCCGTGGAGATCTTCGGTGCCGCCCGGGTCGGCGTCGAACCGGTGCTCGCCGACGCCGTCGAGCAGGCCGGTGCGCTGGCCGAGGAGGGCGGCGGGTCCGGCGTCGGGGTGATCGTCACCGGTTCGGTGGTGACGGTCGGGGAGACGCGCACGCTGTTCGGGAAGGAACCGCCATGAGCGCGCCGGATCCGATGAGGGGTGTGCGCAGGGTGTTCGCTGCCACCCTGGCGCTGGAGGCGATCGTGGTCCTGCTCGCGCTGCTCGTGCTCGCGAAGTTCGCGCCGCCGAGCAGCGCAGGGGCAGCAGGCGCCGGTGCCGGCCCGCTGGGCGTCTGGGTGATCATGGCGCTGGCCGTCGCGATGATCGTCGCCGCCGGGTTGCAGCGCCGGCCGTGGGGCCTGGGCCTCGCGCTCGCGCTGCAGGTGGTGATGATCGCGTGCGGGCTGCTCGTACCGGCGCTCGCCATCATGGGTGTGGTGTTCGCGCTGGTGTGGGGCGGCCTGCTGCTGCTGCGCCGCGATGTTGCGGGCCGGATGGCGCGCGGTGAGCTGCCCGGCCAGCAGCAGTGATCGTCTCGAAACGGTAATGCTGCCGAACGTGTAACGAACGGGGTACGGGGAGCATTATGCAGGCATGCCCGCACCGACCTCGCCCCGCCGCGCCCTGCTCCGTCGACCCGTCACCTGGATGGTGCTCGGCCTGGGCGCGATCGCCCTCGTCGTTGTGCTGCTGGTCTTCGAGCCGTGGAAGCTCGTCGTGAACGAGACCGTGGACGAGGCGCTCCCCGGGTACAGCGCTGCCCCGGCGGCCGGGGCGCCGGTGTCCCCCGGGATCGCGGTGGGGGAGCCGCCTGTCGGGCCAGTGGTGCTGGCCGGTGGTGAGCTGATCACCCACGAGCACGCGACCACCGGCACGGTGCAGGTGTTGGCGCTGCCCGACGGGTCCCGGGTGCTGCGCCTGGAGAACCTCGACACCAGCAACGGACCTGACCTGAAGGTATGGATCACCGACGCGCCGGTGATCCCCGGCAGCGACGGCTGGTTCGTTTTCGACGACGGCGCCTACGTCGACCTCGGTGATCTGTTGGGCAACAAGGGCAGCTCCAACTACGTGCTGCCGGCCGACGTCGACCTGTCCCGGCTCACCAGCGTGAGCATCTGGTGCGCCCGGTTCGACGTCTCCTTCGGTGCCGCTGCCTTGGAGCCGGTCACCCCCTGAGTCGGGCCCGTCGATACGCTCTCGCGTGTGATTGAACGCACCCTGGTCCTGGTCAAGCCCGACGGCGTCGAGCGCAGGCTGATCGGTGAGGTCCTCGCCCGCATCGAGCGCAAGGGGCTCGACGTGGTCGCCCTCGAGCTGCGTACCGTCGACCGTGAGCTGGCCGCCCAGCACTACGCCGAGCACGACGACAAGTCGTTCTTCGGCGCGCTGCTCGACTTCATCACCCCAGGCCCGGTGCTCGTCGCGGTCGTCGAGGGCCCGCGGGCCATCGCCGCGTGGCGCCAGCTCGCCGGTGGCACCGACCCGGTGGAGAAGGCCATGCCCGGGACCATCCGCGGCGACTTCGGCCGGGAGACCCAGTCGAACCTGGTGCACGGCTCTGACTCCGCGGAGTCGGCGGAGCGGGAGATCAAGCTCTGGTTCCCGCACCTGTGACGGTGGCTGAGCCGTTCGTCTGCGGTCCGCACCTCGTGCATGAGGTGCACCCGCGGTTGGTCGACGCGCTGGGCTCGATGTGACGCGTCCCGGCGGCCCGGGGCCACAGCGCCATCTGGCTGCGCGAGCGGGTGCTGCTGCGCCATGCCGAAGTGGCCGTCGCCTACACCTGCGACCTGAACTCCTTCTCCGCTGACCATCTGCGTCCGCAACCGACACGGCCTTGACGTGGCCCGTGCGCAGTTCGCGGCCGGTAGCGTGCTCTGTCCGGACATGGCCTCATCCGGAGATTCCGGTAACGATCATCGAACGCATAGGGTGCCGTGCAATTCGGCCGCCGCAGGCCGGTGTCGCCGCCGGGCTACGGCGCGGCCGTTCCCGGTTGTGCACGCTTCTTGTCGGTGCCCCGGGTTACCGTCGGCTTGTGTCAGATGCACTGGTCCAGGCGCGGGGTCTG